>NZ_JAMCOS010000001.1:4340614-4648515 GCF_028069655.1 Acidovorax sp. NCPPB 4044 | reverse complement strand
GGGCCCAGCGCCACGCGCCGCAGGACGGCCTTGCCTTCCCGCACGCTGTAGACGTACGGGCCCTGGCTGCCGTGCTGCACGGCGTCGGCAGGGATCACGAGTGCGTCCCCGAGCGTGCGCACCTGCAGGCGCACGTTCACGAATTGCTGCGGAAAGAGCGCATCGTCGGCATTGTCGAACTGGGCCTTCATGCGCAGCGTGCCGGTGGCGGCATCGATCTGGTTGTCGAGCGTGGTGAGGCGGCCCGTGGCCAGCAGCGTTTTCTCGGCACGGTCCCATACCTGGACGGCCAGGCGGCGGCCTTCGCGCTGGCTGGCGCGGATGGCGGACAACTGGGCCTCCGGCACCGCGAAGAGCACGGCGATGGGCCGTGTCTGCGCGATCGACACCAGGCCCTGCGTGTCACCGGCTACCACCAGGTTGCCCGCGTCGAGCCGGCGGATGCCCAGGCGCCCACCCACGGGGGCCTCGATGCGCGTGTAGGAGAGTTGCAGCCGCGCCTCGTCCACCTGGGCCCGGGCCGAGGCCAGGCTGCCGCTCAGCTGCGCCACCAGCGCCTCCTGCGCGTCGAGCTGCTGGCGCGCGATGGAGTCCTGCTCGAGCAGGGTGCGGTAGCGGGCCTGGTCGCGTTCGGCGTTGCGCAGCTGTGCCTGGATCTGCTGCAGCTGGCCTTCGGCCTGGGCCAGGCGCACGCGGTATGGCGCGGGGTCGATTTCCGCAAGCCACTGGCCTGCGCGCACTTCCTGGCCTTCCTGGAACAGCACCCGCGCCAGCGTGCCTTCCACGCGGCTGCGCACCACCACGCTCTGCAGCGGGGTGGCGGTGCCCACGGCCTTGATCTGCTCGGTGAGCGCGCGGCGTTGCACGTCCACCATGCGCACGGGGATGGGGCCGGTCCAGGGGTTCGGCCCGGCCTCGGGCACAGCCCCGGGGCGCAGCAGTACGTAGCCGGCCAGCGCGCCCAGCAGGAGCAGGCCGAGCAGCGCCAGCCACAGGCGGCCTGTGCGCGCAGGCGCCGTGGGTGGAGGAACGGGAGCGGCAGGCGGATCCTGGGGTGCCATTTGAAACATGTCGCCGCTTCAGGGCGGCTGCGAAAGGAGGCCGCGGGCGAGGAGCCGGCAACGGGAGGGCGCAACGCATGTCGTGCCGGTTGCGCAGGAAGGGCGGCTCCGGCCGGGAGCCGGCGCGGAACGACTGTATCCGAAAGCAACCTTCTGGATGAGAATGAATGTCAACGCGTAAGGCTTTTGCGGACAGTCGCATCCCATGCAAAAAGCCCGGGCTGCAGGGCAGTCCGGGCTTTTGGGATGCAAGGCGATGGCGGCCCTGGAGGCCGCAGCGTTCCGATCAGGCCGTGGCGAGGCGCTGTTCCAGTGCGGCCTTGGTCTTTAGCATCTCGGCCGGCAGGTGGTAGGCCAGCTGGTCGAAGTGCGCAGCGTGCAGCTTCAGTTCGTCAGCCCACGCGGCCTTGTCGATGCTGGTCACGGTGTTGAACTGTTCGCCCGAGAAGTCCATGCCGGTCCAGTTGATCTCACCGTACTGGGGCGCAACGCCGAAAGCGGTTTCCTGGCCGGTGGCACGTCCTTCGATGCGGTCGATCATCCACTTCAGGACACGCATGTTCTCGCCATAGCCGGGCCAGACGAACTTGCCGGCCTCGTCCTTGCGGAACCAGTTGGTGGTGTAGATGCGCGGTAGCGTGGCGCCCGAGGCGGCGACCTTCTCGCCCAGCGTCAGCCAGTGCTGGAAGTAGTCGCTCATGTTGTAGCCCATGAAGGGCAGCATGGCGAACGGATCGCGGCGCACGACGCCCTGCGCGCCGAAGGCGGCAGCGGTGGTCTCGGAGCCCATGGTCGCGGCCATGTACACGCCTTCGGTCCAGTTGCGGGCCTCGGTCACCAGCGGCACGGTGGTGGAGCGGCGGCCACCGAAGATGAAGGCGTCGATCTTCACGCCCTTGGGGTCATCCCAGGCCGGGTCGAGCGCGGGATTGTTGGTGGCGGCCACGGTGAAGCGGGCGTTGGGGTGCGCGGCCTTGGCGCCGGTTTCCTTGGCGATCTGCGGCGTCCAGTCCTTGCCCTGCCAGTCGATCAGGTGATCGGGCAGCTTGCCGGTGTCCTTTTCCATACCTTCCCACCACACGTCGCCGTCGTCGGTCAGCGCGACGTTCGTGAAGATCACGTCACGGTCCAGGCTGGCCATGCAGTTGGGGTTGGTGTGGTAGTTCGTGCCGGGGGCCACGCCGAAGTAGCCGGCTTCGGGGTTGATGGCACGCAGGCTGCCGTCGGCCTGGGGCTTGATCCAGGCGATGTCGTCGCCGATGGTGGTGACCTTCCAGCCTTCGAAGGCCTTGGGCGGGACCAGCATCGAGAAGTTGGTCTTGCCGCAGGCGCTCGGGAAGGCGGCGGCCACGTGGTACTTCTTGCCCTCGGGGCTGGAGACGCCCAGGATCAGCATGTGCTCGGCCAGCCAGCCCTGGTCGCGGCCCATGGTGGAGGCGATGCGCAGCGCGAAGCACTTCTTGCCCAGCAGCGCGTTGCCGCCGTAGCCCGAACCGTACGACCAGATCTCGCGCGTCTCGGGGTAGTGCACGATGTACTTGGTCTTGTTGCAGGGCCAGGACACGTCCTGCTGCCCGGCTTCGAGCGGGGCGCCGACGGTGTGCACGCAGGGCACGAAGTCGCCTTCCACGCCCAGCACGTCGTACACGGCCTTGCCCATGCGGGTCATGATCTTCATGTTGACGGCCACATAGGGGCTGTCGGAGAGTTCGATGCCCACGTGCGCGATGGGCGAGCCCAGCGGGCCCATGCTGAAGGGCACGACATACATCGTGCGGCCCTTCATGCAGCCGTCGAACAGCGGTTGCAGCGTGGCGCGCATCTCGGCCGGGGCCATCCAGTTGTTGGTCGGGCCGGCGTCTTCCTTGTTGGCGGAGCAGATGTAGGTGCGGTCTTCCACGCGGGCCACGTCCGACGGATCGGACCAGGCGAGGTAGCTGCCGGGGCGCTTGGCGGGGTTGAGCTTCTTGAAGGTGCCGGCGTCCACCAGCTGCTGGCAGAAGCGGTCGTATTCTTCCTGCGAGCCGTCGCACCAGTGGATGCTGGCGGGCTTGCAAAGGGCGGCCATATCGGCCACCCAGGCGAGCAGGCGGGCGTTCTTGACGTATGCGGGAGCCTGGAGATTGAGGCCTTGCATGGTGGGTGCGTTCATCGGGAGCTTCCTGAAGTTGAAAACGGTCTTTTCAAAGGAAGCGGCCGGAATGCGGCATGGCCGCGCTGGCTCCTGAGCGCTGTCTTTGAAAAAACGGCTTGCGGCTCAGTCGGCGGGCGGAAGACGCTGGAAGGGATGTGAATCGCGCTGAAGGCGAGGGGTCATCCGCAGGTCGGCTGGAGATGACGATTTTATGAATCCGCCCCTGCGCTGTCTGTCGGACAGGGGCAAAATCCATGCAAAAATCGCATGGGGTTATGCTGCGATATCGCCGAATGGTTGCGGTTGTCTGGCCACCCACCGCTCGTACCCGGCCTGCCGCAGTGCGCAGGCCGGGCATTCGCCGCAGCCGTGGCCCCAGGCGTGCAGCGCGCCGCGCACGCCGTGGTAGCAGGTGTGGGTGTCCTGCACGATGAGCCGCACCAGGGCATCGCCGCCGAGCTGGCGGGCCAGCTCCCAGGTATCGGCCTTGTCGATCCACATCAGCGGGGTGTCGATCGTGAAGCGCTGGCCCATGCCCAGCGACAGGGCCACCTGGAGTGCCTTGAGGGTGTCGTCGCGGCAGTCGGGGTAGCCCGAGAAGTCGGTTTCGCACATGCCGCCCACGAGGGTGTGCAGGCCGCGCCGGTAGCCCACGGCCGCCGCCATCTGGAAGAACAGCAGGTTGCGCCCGGGCACGAAGGTGTTGGGCAGGCCGGCTTCGGTCATCTGGATGGCCGTGTCGCGCGTGAGCGCCGTGTCGCTGATCTGCCCGAGCACCGCGAGGTCGACCATGTGGTCGTCCCCCAGGCGCTCGGCCCACGCCGGGAACTGCGCGCGCAGTGCCGCGAGCACGGCTGTGCGGGCCTGCAGCTCCACATGGTGGCGCTGGCCGTAGTCGAAGCCGATGGTCTCCACGCGTTCGAAGCGTTCGAGCGCCCAGGCCAGGCAGGTGGTGGAGTCCTGGCCTCCGGAGAAGAGAACGAGGGCGTGGCCGGCGCGCATGGGGTGGTCCTTGTATCGGGGAAAAGGGTGGGCGGGATCGGGCGGAGCACAGCCTCGCACGCTCCAAAGAAAAAGCCCCGCAGGCGCGGGGCTGGTGGCGCGGGGATGTGCTGGCGTCAGGCCATGTAGATGGCGATGAAGGCCAGCAGGAACATCAGCACGCCGCCGGCCACGGGCAGCACGATGGGCATGAAGGGCACCACGGCTTCCACGCCGTCGGGGGCGTGCTGCTCGCCGGCATGCGGGGTGGTGGTGGTGTCATGGGCCATGGCGGTCTCCTCGGAACAGGGGTGTGGCGGATGGGAAGGGCCATTCTAGCGACAGCCCTTCCCGGAAGCCCCGGCAGGGGCCTCGGTACAAACCTCAGTACAGGCGCCGGTCCGCGGGCGCCGGCGGCACCCACTGGTAGAGCCAGGTCTCCGACAGCGGTGCGCCGTTCTCGCCGCGCAGGAACATGCGGATCGTGATCGGATCGGTGCGGTCGTCCTCGGGCCGGACGTCGAACATCGCGCGCCAGCCGTTGATGGCGTCCTGCGGGCGTGCGGAGGTGATCTCCACCTTGCCGCGGCTCACGGTGATGACCGGCTCGACCTTGGCGTTGCGGCCCAGCGCGGTCAGGTTCTCGCCCGCGAAGTCCACGGCGAAGCGCCAGGAGAAGTACTTGCGCGGCTGGCCCACCACGCCGCCCAGGCCCGTCCATGTGGCCACGCAGCGGGCCAGGGACGATTGCGCGGGGGGGTGGGCGCCCCAGAACAGCCGGTAGCCGATCAGCAGTTCCTCGCCGGCCTGCGGCTTGCGGTCGGGGTTCCAGAACGCGACGATGTTGTCGAAGGTCTCGTCGATGGTGGGAATCTCCACCAGCTGCACGGAGCCCGCGCCCCAGTCGGCCTTGGGTTCCACCCAGAGCGAGGGCCGGCGTTCGTAGAACACGCCGTCGTCCTGGTAGTGGTCGAAGTTGCGGTCGCGCTGCACGAGGCCGAAGCCCCGCGGTCCCTGGTCGGCGAAGGCGTTGAACTGCAGCGTCGGCGGATTGGTGAGCGGCCGCCACACCCATTCGCCGTTGCCGCGCCACATCTGCAAGCCGTCGGAGTCATGGATCTCGGGGCGCCAGTCGTAGGCCATGCGGCGGTCGTTCTCGCCGTGCTGGAACATGCTGGTGCAGGGGGCGATGCCGAGGCGCTCGATGGTCTTGCGTGGATAGAGCGCGGCATCGATCTCCATCACCTGCGTGTCGCCCGGCGTGATAGCGAAGCGGTAGGCGCCGGCCACGCTCGGCGAGTCCAGCAGCGCGAGCACCACCACGGTGTTGGAGCCCGGTGCGGGCCGCTCCAGGTAGAAGGCGGTGAAGTCCGGGAACTCTTCGGGGCGCTGCATGCCCGTGTCGATCGCGAGGCCGCGGGCCGAGAGGCCGTACTGCCATTCGCCGCCCACGGCGCGGAAGTAGCTCGCGCCCAGGAAGGCCGCCACGTCGCGCACGGGGTCGGTATGGAAGTTGAGGCGAAAGCCCGCGAAGCCGAGGTCCGGCGGCAGCTCGCCGGCCTTCAGGCCGCTCTTGCCGTAGTCGAACATCGCGGGGTCGTAGGCCAGTTCCTGGGCCTTGCCGTCCGCCAGTTCGAACATGCGCACGGGCTTCTTGAAGAACAGGCCCAGGTGGAAGAACTTGGCCTGGAAGCGCAGCTTCTCGTCGGCCCAGAGGGCGTGGTCGCCCTGGAACTGGATGGACTGATACTGGTCCCAGTCGAGCTTGCCCACCGAGGGTGGAATGGTGTCCTTCGGCGGCTCGTAGGCCTTGGCCGCCAGGGCACGCGCCTGGCCCTTGAGGCCTGCGAAATCGAAGGCCTGGGGCTGGCCCAGGGGCTTGAGCGCAGCGAAGGCCTGGGTCCAGTTCAGGCCCAGCCCGCCTGCGGTGGCCAGCGCGGCGCCGTGGCCGAGGGTGCGGAGGAAATGGCGTCGTTGGGGTTTCTGCATGGGCCCGCAGTGTGCCGAAAACGACGCGGCCGTGATGCAACGCCGTGTGTTTGTATGGGCATTGGCCGCAAAAGCCGCCCGCGTCCTACATCGGCGCGGGGCGGTGGATCACATCAGATCGGCCTGCATGGCGGCCGCCCGCAGGTGCTCCAGCACCTGCTGCACGTGTTCCTGGCCGCGGGTCTGCAGCACGAGCTCGATCTCCACGTTCTGGGCGGCCAGCATGGTGAAGGCGCGCTGGTGGTGCACCTCCTCGATGTTGGCGCCGGCCTCGGCCACCGTGGCGGTGATGCGCGCGAGCACGCCAGGCACGTCGCGTGCGCTCACCTTGATGCGCGCCAGCCGGCCGGAGCGCACCATGCCGCGCTCGATGATGGCGGCCAGCAGCAGCGGGTCGATGTTGCCGCCGCACAGCACCAGCCCCACGCGCTTGCCGCGAAAGCGCTCCGGGTGGCGCAGCAGGGCTGCCAGGCCCGCGGCGCCCGCGCCTTCGACCAGCGTCTTCTCGATCTCCAGCAGCATGAGCACGGCCTGCTCGATGTCGCCCTCGTCCACCAGCAGCAGGTCGTCCACGAGCCGTTCGATCACCGCGCGCGTGGTCTGGCCCGGCGTGCCCACGGCAATGCCCTCGGCGATGGTGGAGGTGCCCTGGGGGTGGTGCGTGCCCTTGACCGCATTGACCATGGCCGGAAACCGCGAGGTCTGCACGCCGACGACCTCGATGTCTGGCCTGAGCGCCTTGGCCGCGGTGGCGATGCCGGCGATGAGGCCGCCCCCGCCCACCGCGATGACGAGGCTGTCCAGGTCCGGCACGGCCTGCAGCATCTCCAGGCCCACCGTGCCCTGGCCCGCGGCGACGGCCTCGTCGTCGTAGGGGTGCACGAAGGTGAGGCCGCGTTCCTCGGCCAGCGCATAGGCGTGGGCCCGCGCTTCCTCCAGCGTGTCGCCGTGCAGCACCACCTGCGCGCCGAAGCCGCGCGTGCGCTCCACCTTCACGCCGGGCGTGAAGCGCGGCATCACGATCACGGCCACCAGGCCCAGGCGCTGCGCGTGGTAGGCGACGCCCTGGGCATGGTTGCCGGCGCTCATGGCGACCACGCCGCGCCGGCGCTCCTCTTCGGACAGCTGCGCGAGCTTGTTGCAGGCGCCGCGTTCCTTGAAGGATGCGGTGAACTGCAGGTTCTCGAACTTGAGGAACACCTGCGCGCCCACGATCTGCGAGAGCGTGCGCGATTCGACACAAGGGGTGTCGAGCACCTGGCCCTGGAGTCGGGCGGCGGCGGCCTGGATGTCGGGGAGTGTCAGCATGGGCGCCATTGTGGCGTGTGCCGCGGTGCGGGCTTCGCGCGGCGGGCGGCGGCTTCGCGCCGGGGGTGCGCGGGCCGCGCGCGGGCGGGCATCGTCGGGCGCCATCCCCGTCGCCCCTGGAACCCTCCATGCCTGCCATCCAGTCCGGACCGCCGGTTTCGCCGATCCTTGCCCGGCCGCGCGATGCCCAGGGCGCCGTGCCCGCGCCTGCCGCCGGCCGGGGCTCCGCACCCGCGGCGGGCACGGGCCTTCCGCCGGGGAACGCGCGCGCTCCGGTGGCGGATGCGACCGGGCGGCGGTCGCGCGTGGACAGCGCATGGGTGCGGTCCGCGCTGGGCGACATGGCCCGGCGCTCGGCGACGCTGCACGATCGCTGGCTCAAGAAGCCGGCGTCCGAGCAATATCTCTATGCCAAGCGGCTCGAACCCGCGCAGCGCGCCCGCCTGGAAGAGGCATTGGAGCAGCGGTTCCGCCAGGCCGCCGACCCGCGCGAGCGCAAGGAGGCGATGACCTTGTGGCTGTCCGTGCAGCACGCCCGCCTGCGCACCCATGGGGACGAGCACCGCAGCGCGCACCACCGGGCCCAGGCGGGCAACATCGTGCACACACTGGGCGCGGGGCTCTTCTCGGCCACCACCTTGGCGCAGCGGGTGGCCGACAGCCGCAGCGATTACTACGACTCGATGCTCCGGCCGGAGTACCGCACGGCGCTCAACCACCTGCTGCGCGTGATCGGCGATGCGGCGCTGGAGCCGGCGCTGCGCGGGGCCGCCGAACAGGCGCTGCGCTACCACTGCGAGACCGAGGGCACCATCGCCCCGGCGCATGCGAACAGGCTGCGGCGGGACGGCATCGCCGCGCTGGCGGCGTCGGGCCACCAGTTCACGGAGGAGACATTCCTGAGCCGCTGGGAGCAGTCCTTCGCCGCGCGGCATCCTGGTTCCATGCCCGGCCGCGCGGAGCCGTCGCTCGGCGATGCGTTGCGGACCGTGCTGGCCGATCCGTCGCCGGCGCGGCGCGTGGGCGCCGTGAAGGCCTTGCTGAAGCATGCGGCGGCCGATGCGATGGCGGCGGCACAGGCGCAGGTCCTGGCGGCCATGGACACACCGGAGGCCCGCGATGCCGCGCTGTCGGTCCTGGCGCAGGCGCGGCGGCTGCTGCGCGAGGAGGCCGATCTGGACGACGACATCGCGAAGGCGCGCCCGCTGGCGGAGGTGGCCGGGGAATGGATGGGCACGCCGGAGCTGGATGTGCCGGAGCTGGACATGGGGGCGTTCGGTTCGGAAACCTATGCATCGTCGTTCTCGCGGCTGCTCGAGCGGCGTCACCCGTCCGCGCTCGCGCTGGCCGATCCCGCGGGGCGGGGGCGGGCGATTTTGGAAGAGGGCCGCGAGGTGATCCGGGCGGTGTGCGAGGACGGCACCCTCCGGGCCCAGGTGTTCGCGATGTCCGCGAACGCGCTGGGCACCTGCGGCGACAACGTGGCGGCGGGGTTCGCCGCCATCGTGCTCGCCGTGCGCGCCCACGGCATGGCGCGCGCCATCCGCGAGGGCCGTGTCGATGCCGCCGGGCTCGGGGACTGGGCGCGGCGCCAGTTCCGGCTGGGCGCGCTGGAGACCGAGGTGCACCTGTTCATCCAGCGCGCCCGGCAGCTCCAGGGCCTTCCGGAGGACATGGCGGGCCAGCTGGACCGCGAGTCGATGGAGACCCTGCTGCATGCCCAGGTGGCGCTCAAGCAGGCGCTGGACCTGCCCGACAGCGTTCCCTCCGAAATGGCCTATGCGCCCGAGAGCGTGCTGACCCCCATCGATCTGGCGACGATCGCCGGCCACGTGCTGGAGGCCGAGGCCGATCCCGGGGCGCTGGAGCCGTTCCTGCTGGCGCTCGATGCCTGGCGCGACGGCGTGCGCCTGTTGCACCCGGAGCCTTTCGCGAAGCTGGAGGCGGACTTCGACGAAGACCCGTTCCACGACCGGGATCTGCCGCGCGACGGCGATGCCCACGTGGAAGAGCGCGTGGCCTACAACGAGGCCGCCGCCGACTACGTGCAACGCAAGCGCGAGGCGGAGGATGCGCTGCTGCGGCAGTACACGGGCATGCCGGGCGGCTGATCTTCCCCTGCCGGGGCGGTCAGAAGTCCACCGTGGCCGACACCTGCAGCGTGCGCGGCGCGCCCTGCAGCAGCGTGCCCCAGGTGGAGGCGCCGGCCCAGTCGTTGCGGCCCGTGGCATTGCGCACCAGCGCGCGGAAGGTGGTGTCGCGCTCGGCGACGCGCGTGCGCCAGCGCAGGCCCAGATCCAGCGTGGTCCAGGCGGGCAGTCGCTGGGTGTTGGCGGCATCGGCGAACTGCGCGCCGGTGTGCACGGCGCCGGCCGTGAGCGTGAGGCCCGGCACGGCGGCGGCATCCACCTCGGCCTGGAGCGTGAACTGCGCGCGCGGCACGCCCACGGCGGTGCGGCCGGTGGTGGCGGGATTGCCGGTGCGCGTGAGTTCGGCATCGATCCAGGTGGCGCCGCCATGCAGGCGCCAGCCGCCGGGCAGCGCGCCGTAGGCCGTCAGCTCCAGGCCCCGGTTGCGCTGCTCGCCGCCCACGGTGAAGCGGTCGCCCTCCATCAGGCCGGTGGGCTTGCGGATCTGGAAGAGGCTGGCCGTGGTCATGAAGCGGCCGTGGTCCACCTTCACGCCGATCTCGCGCTGGCGCGCCTTGTACGGCGCGAACACCTCGCCCGCGTTGCTGGCGGTGCCGGGCGCGGTGTCGCCCTTGCTCAGGCCCTCGATGGCGTTGGCGTAGAAGGAGACGCCCGTCCACGGCTTGAACACGATGCCGGCCATGGGCGTGGTGGCGCTCTGCGCGTAGGTGCCGGTGCGCAGGCCCGCGGTGTCGAAGTTGTCCGCGCCCACGTGCTGGCGGCGCACGCCCAGTACGGCGATAAGGCGGTCGTCCAGCAGGCCGATGGTGTCCGAGAGCGCGATGCCGCGCAGGTGGTTGCCGGAGCGCTGCGGCGTGGTGGCCGGCGCCGCCACCGACTGCGCGGGCCGGTCGATCGGCGCGTAGAGGTTGGAGGTGTAGGCGCTGCCGGCGACCGAGCCCATGCGGTAGCGGTCCTCGTAGCGGCTCCACTGCAGCGTGACCTGGTGCATGGCGCCCCCCGTGGCGAAGCGGCCGCGCAGTCCGGCCTCCTGCGCTTCGCGGCGCACGTCGAAGCGCGCCCGCGTGGGGGTGACGCGGGTGTCGCCCGCGGGGTTCACGACGGTGGGGGTGTTGAAGAGGCGGTCCACGTCGGATTGCGCCGCGCCCGCGCTCGCGAACGCCGACAGCTGCGGATGCAGAGCGTGCTGCACGCGCAGCAGGGCGGACTTCTCGGTGCTGTCGTACCACTCCCAGCGCTGGGTGATGTTGCGCCGGGCGTCGGGCGCCGCGGGCACGGGGATGCCGGCGGCCAGCGCGGGACGGCGCGTGGGGGCATCCACGGCCTCTTGCTGGTGGAGCAGGTCCAGCGTGGCCTGGGTGCGCTCGCCGGTGTAGTCGAGCGCGAGCGCGCCCAGCGTGGCGCCGCGGTGCTGGTGGTCCATGGGCGTGTCGCCGGTGCGGCGGCCGCCGTTGAAGCGCACGCCGAAGGCACGGCCTTCGCCGAAGCGGCGCGCGAAGTCCACATGGCCGCCGGCCTGCGAGCGCGTGCCCGCGTCGGCGCGCAGGCGCAGCAGGTCCTCGGCGGCGCGCTTGGGCACCACGTTGATGCCGCCGCCGATGCCGCTGTTGGGCGACATGCCGTAGAGCATCGCGGCGGGGCCCTTGAGCACTTCCACGCGCTCGGCGTAGTCGGTGAGCAGGCGGTAGTTGGGCGCCACGCCGTAGAGGCCGTCGAAGGCCACCTCGCCGATGTTGTTGTCGCCGATGGCGAAGCCGCGGATGAAGAAGGCGTCGGCCACGTCGCCCCCGGGCGCGGCGCTGCGCACCGAGGGGTCGGCCGCGAGCGCGTCGGCCACGGTGGTGGTCTGCCGGTCTTCCATGGCCTGGGCAGTGATGCTGGTGATGTGGAAGGGTGCGTCCATCGTGTCGGTCTGGCCCAGCAGGCCCAGCCGAGCGCCGCGCGCCACCTGGCCGCCGGCGTACGCCGCCGGCAGCGCGTCCGGCCCGGCCGTGGCGGCGGCGGCCACGGTCACCTCCTGCAGCACGGTGGCGCCGCGCGCCGGCGGCGCGGCCGCGGCCTCGGGCGTGCGGCGCAGCGAGTAGGCGCCGTCCTGGCCGGGCACCGCCTCCAGGCCCGTGCCGCGCAGCAGCGCGGCGAGCGCGCCGTCCACCGTGCGTGTGCCCTGGACGCCGGGGGTGGCCCGGCCCGCCGCCAGGGCCGGGTCGAAGGTGATGAGCGTGCCCGATTCGCGGCCCAGGCGGTTCAGGGCCGGGGCGAGCGGGCCCGGGCCGATGGCGTAGCCGCGCGGCGCGGCGCCTTCCGCCGGGGGCATGGGCTGGGCGAGGGCCGCGGCGGGCCCGAGGGCCGCCAGCGCGGGCGCGGCGAAGCGGAGCAGGCGGGCGGCGAGGGGCAGGGGAGCGAGCGGGTGGCGAAGGCGCGGCGCGGGGTGCATGGATGTCCTGGAGAAAGCGGGAGGGGCATCGACGGAGGTCCGTCGGGCAGCGAAGCCCCGCCGGGCGGGGCCTCTCCTGCCATGACACGCGAGGCCGGCAAAATGGCCACCTCCAAGCATGTCTTTGGATAAAAAGTGCTCCATGCCGCCGGATCCATTCAATAGTTTGCTATCTAATTAATAGCAAATGCGGGCAGGGAAGGCGCTTGGTCAATCCGCCCGCCGCGCCACGGTCACCCACCAGGGCGAGCGGCTGTGCACCTCCACGGGCAGTGAGCGCGTGAGGGCGGCCAGCACGCGGTCGGTGTCGTCCAGCGGGTAGGTGCCCGACACGCGCAGGCCGGCGGCGCCGGGCGCGCAGCGCAGCACGCCGGGGCGGTAGCGGCCCAGCTCGGCGAGGAAGTCGGGCAGGGCCATGTCGTCGGCCACGAGCATGCCTTCGGCCCAGGCGGCCGCGCCCTCGCGCAGGGCGGTGGCTGGCGATGCCTGCGTTGCGCTGAAATCCGCCGCCTGCCCCGCCTGCAGCACCGGGGGCGGGGCGTGCGCACCGCGCGGCTGCAGCTCCACCGCGCCGTCCAGCACGGCAACGGCCGTCCGGCCCTCCCGCTGCCGCACGGTGAAGCGCGTGCCGATGGCGCGCACGGTGCCCTCGGCGGTCTGCACGCGCAGCGGGCGCGAGGCGTCCGGCGCGCTTTCGACCAGGATCTCTCCGCGGCGCAGCACGATGCGGCGTTCGGTGGCGCCGTAGCGCAGGTCCACAGCCGAAGCCGTCCCCAACTGCAGCCGCGTGCCGTCGGCCAGCACGGTGCGCCGCCGCTCGCCCGTGGCGGTGGCAAGGTCGGCCGCCAGCGCTTGCCAGGGCGCGGTCTCGCGCGCGGCCAGCAGCGCGCCCGTGCTCGCTGCGAGCAGCACCGCGAGGCGCACGGCCGCGCGGCGGCGCCCGGCCCCTGGGGGCGCCAGCGCTTGCAGCGCTGCGGCGGAGGGGGTGTCCCGCAGGCGCTCGTCCATCGCGGCGATGCGGTCCCAGGCGGCGGCATGCGCGGGGTCGGCGGCCAGCCAGTCGCGCCAGCGTGCGCGCGTGCGGTCCGCGCCGGGCGCGCCGTCGGGGGCTTCGTCGAGCGCCAGCAGCCAGGCCACGGCCGCGCGGGCCACGGCGGGGCTCACCGCGCCGGCGCGCGCGTCAGGCGGCATCGCCGGCCTCCCCGAAATAGCAGCGCTCGGCCGCTGCCGCGAGGTGCCGGCGCACGCTGGTGCGCGAGATGCCCAGCCGCGCGGCGATCTCTTCCTGCGTCAGCTCCTCCAGCCGCCAGAGCAGGAAGGCGCGGCGTGCGACGACGGGCAGGCCGTCCAGCAGGCGGTCGATGGCTACCAGCGTCTCCAGCACCATCAGGCGCGCGTCGGGTGGCGGGGCCATGGGCTCGGGCAGGGTGGCCAGCGCCTCCAGGTAGGCGCGCTCGATCTGCCGGCGGCGCAGGTGGTTGGAGAGCAGGTGCTGCGCGATGGTGGTGAGGTAGGCGCGGGGCTCGGCCAGCGACTCCACGGGCGTGCCGAAAGCGCAGAGCACCCGCACGAACGTGCTCTGCGCCAGATCGGCCGCATCCCAGTCGCAGCCCAGCTTGCGGCGCAGCCGCGCCACGAGCCAGCCATGGTGCTGCAGATAGAGGGCTTGCACCGCTTGCCCGGAGGCGGTGGGCGCGGAGGTGGACATGGGAGGGGGGCGGCGCCGCGGAAGCGCCGCACTCAAATGAGAATGGATCGCATTCTATGGCGGCGCGGGCCGGGCTGGTGGGGCCACGGGGCGGATTGCGCAAGCCCGCGCGCTTCGCCGGGCCGTGGCGCGGTTCGCACTGGCCCGGGACCGCGCGGCCTGGCGGTGCCAGCATGGCCGATCCCGATCGAACCTAGAGGAAACGGACCGCCATGACCCTCCACGTCTCCGCGCCGGCATCGCCGCGCCGCGCCGCCATGCTCCCGCCCGAGCAGGGTCCTTCGTCACCCGGAGCCGGCGGCTCCAGCGCGCCGCGCGGGTCCGCGCAGCATGCGGACCATGCGCTGGCCGGGTCGCCGCGCGGCCGGTCGGCGTCGATCGAGTCGCCCGCCTCGCGTGCGCGCTCCGCGAGCCCCGCGCGCACGGCGCCGCATGCGCCCGGCCTGCGGGCTGCGCAGGAGCGGACCCGGAATCTGCTGAAGGCGACGGCCCACGAGCAGCTCCAGCAGGCGAAGGCCATGACCATCGCGCAGCGCAACGCGCTGGAGGCGGAACTCGAGCCGCAGCTCCAGGGCGGCACCGCAGTGGCGTCCGCCGAAGCGATGGCGCTGTGGATGGCCGTGCAGAACGCCCGGCTGCAGTCGGGTGCGCAGATGGTGGCCTCGGCCGGCTGGATGCGCAGCGAGGCCGCCAAGGGCATCGACAACCTGATGCGCGCGATGACCGATCCGGCGCTGGGAGAGGACATGAATGGGGTCGCTGCCAAGGCGTTGGGCGATCACTTCCAGACCCAGGGGCCGGGGCCTTTTCTGGCGGCCATGGGTTATGAGATCCACCTGGACCAGATTCCTCCGTCCGAGCTTGCATTCGCTGCGCATGTGCGGCACGCCATGGCGGAGACGGTGGGCAACAGCACGGTGGCGAGTGTCGAGCAAGCGCTGGAAAAGTACGGTGTCCCTGCACAGATATTGCCTTTGCTGGGTGCCGGGGCCGCGTCGCAGGAAGAGGCCATGGCGGTTTTCGGCAGGTACCAGACCGCGATGGCTTCGGCCGCGGCATAGAACCCGCGCCTCCGTTCAGCCCGGGAACGCCCGCTCCAAGATCGCGCCCACGTCCAGCGAGTGCGTGTCGATGGCGCCCACCACGCGCCCCGCGCCGCCGTCTCCGAGCCGCGTGGCGATGAACGCATCGGCCACGGCGGCGGGCGCGTGCCGGCGCAGCAGGCAGGCCTGGGCGGCCAGCACGAGCCGCTGCACGAGCACGCGGCCCAGGGCCTCCAGCGCCTCGGGCGGTGACTGCACGAGAGCCTGCAGCCCGCGCAGCGCCGCGGCGATGCGGGGCTCGCCCTGCGCGCCGGCCGCGAGATCGTCCAGCAGCGCCTGCGCGGCCTCCGGATCGCGTGCCAGCGCCCGCAGCACGTCCAGGCACATCACGTTGCCCGACCCTTCCCAGATCGAATTGACGGGCGCTTCGAGAAAAAGGCGCGCCATCACGCCGTCCTGCACGTAGCCGTTGCCGCCGAAGACCTCCATCGCCTCGCCGGCCAGTTCCACGCCGCGCTTGCACACCCAGAACTTGGCGGCCGGGGTCACCACGCGCTTCCAGGCGCGGTCGGCCGCGCTGGCGGTGCCGTCGCCATCGTGCTCGAACGCCTGGGCCAGGCGCATCAGCAGCACGAGCGCGGCCTCGCTCTCCAGCGCCAGATCGGCCAGCACGGCGCGCATCAGGGGCTGTCCGGCCAGCGCGCGGCCGAAGGCGTGGCGCTGGCGCGCATACGCGATGGCCTGCACCGTGGCCTGCCGCAGGATGGCGGCGCTGCCGGCCACGCAGTTCAGCCGGGTGGTCGTGGCCATCTCGATCAGGGTGGGAATGCCCCGGCCTTCCTCGCCCATCAGCACGCCCCAGGCATCGCAGAATTCCACCTCCGCGCTGGCGTTGCTGCGGTTGCCCACCTTGTCCTTCAGGCGCTGCACGTGCACGCCGTTGAGCGTGCCGTCCGGCAGCCTGCGCGGCACGTAGAAACAGGCGAAGGGGCCGCCTTCGCCCATGCGCGCCACCACCAGGTGCGCGTCGCTCTGCGGGGTGGAGAAGAACCACTTGTGCCCCCGCAGCCGGTATTCGCCGCCGCGCCCGCCCGCGCCGATGGGCGTGGCCACCGTGGTGTTGGCGCGCACGTCGGAGCCGCCCTGTTTCTCGGTCATGCCCATGCCCAGCCAGATGCCGGCTTTCTCGTGCGCGGGCCGGTCGCACGGGTCGTGCGTGCGGCTGTGGAGCTTGCCACCCAGCTGCGCCCAGAGCGCAGGCTCCTTGCGCAGCAGCGGAATGGCGGCCTGGGTCATGGTGGCGGGGCAGAGCGTGCCCTGCTCCACCTGCCCGTGCAGATAGAAGCCGGCCGCCCAGGCGGTCCAGCGGCCGGGCCGGTCGCTGTCGAAGGGCATGGAGACCAGCCCCTCGCCGCGGTAGAGCGCCATGAGGGCGTCCCATGCGGGGTGGAACTCCACCCGGTCGATGCGCCGCCCCCGGCCGTCGAAGCGGTGCAGCGCGGGGGTGTGGCGGTTGGCCTGCTCGGCCAGCGCGCGGGTTTCGGCATTGCCGAGCCGGCGTGCGTGGGCACCCAGCGCGGGCAGGGCGTGGCCGGCACCGGCGCGCTGCAGCGCATCGCGCAGCGCGGCATCGGTGGCGAGCAGGTCGTAGTCGGCCAGCTCGGCGAACTGGTTGAAAACCTCGTGGGTGGCCTGGGCCATGGTGTCTCCTCCAAAAGGGGTGGGCGCCGTGCGCCGCAAGCGCCCATGGTGCCTGCAGCCGCACGGGCCTGCACGCGCCTTCAGGACACGGGCGCCGCCACCTCGCGCAGCGCGCGCAGCATGCTGGCCACGGCCGTGCGGTCGGTGGTGTTCTCGCGCCAGTACATCGACACCGAGCCGAAGCCCGAGAGCCGTACCGGCAGCACGCGCAGCGCGCCCAGGTGCGAGAAGCGCAGCGCCGCGCGGTGCGACGCCATGCCCACCATGTCGCTGTGGCCCAGCAGCGTGAGGTTGAGGGTGACGGAGTTCGATTCCACGCTGCCCGGCGGCAGCGCATGCCCGGCCGCGGAGAGCGCGCCTTCCAGCGCGTTGCGGATGGGCGTGCCGCGCGGCCAGACGAGCCAGCGGTAGGCCATCAGGTCGCTCCAGGCCAGCTCGCGCTCCAGCCGCAGCAGCGGGTGCTGCGGGCGCGCCACCAGGTGGATGGGCTCCATGTAGAGCATCTCGGCATGGATGTGGGTGTCGTGCAGCTCGGGCGCCGAGCGGCCCACCACCACGTCCAGCTCGCCGTGCGCCAGCTGCTGCATCAGCACGTTCATGGTGCTTTCGGCCAGCCGGATCTGCGCGCGCGGCAGCCACTCCAGCAGGCGCAGCACGGCCATGGGCACCACGTCGGAGGCCGAGGCGCCCGAGGTGCCCACGGCCACCAGCCCGCTGCCGCCGTCGCGCAGGGCCTGCATGTCGTCGCGCGCGCTGTCCAGGTGGGCCTCGATGCGGCGGGCGTGGGCGATCAGCGCCTCGCCCTGGGGCGTGGGCCGCAGCCCGCGCGCATGGCGCTCGAACAGCACCATGCCCAGATCGTCCTCCAGCTCCTTGAGCCACTTGGAGAGTGCGGGCTGGGCGGTGTGCAACTGCTGCGCCGACTGGCTCATGTTGCCGGTCTGCGCCAGGCTGAGCAGCATCTGCAGCTGGCGCAGCCGCAGCCGGTGGGTCCAGTCCATGGGCGGTCCTTCATGCGGCGAGGTATATCCAAAAGATTATGGATGAGACCAATAAATGATTTTACGGACTATCGCTCGCTTCGAATAATCCGCTCCAAGGCCTGCCGCCGCGCCCGTGCCGGGGCGGTGCGCAGGGCCGCTGCAAAGGAGACAACGCATGGACACCGCCACGACCCCGGCCCGGCCGGCCGCGAAGGGCGCTCCCTCGCCGGAGCGCCAGGCCTACTACGCGCACATCGCCCGCCACGGCATGGCGCCTCTTTGGGAATCGCTGCACAGCCTGGTGCCGCGCGAGCCGTGCCCGCAGGCCGTACCGGCCTTCTGGAAGTACGACGACGTGCGCCCGCTGGTCCTGCAGGCCGGCGAAGTCATCAGCGCCGAAGAGGCCGTGCGCCGCGTGCTCATCCTGGAGAACCCGGGCCTGCCGGGGCGCGCGAGCATCACCTCCACGCTGTATGCGGGGCTGCAGCTGATCCTGCCCGGCGAGGTGGCGCCCAGCCACCGCCACACGCAGTCTGCGCTGCGTTTCATCGTGGAAGGGCAGGGGGCCTACACGGCCGTCAACGGCGAGCGCACCACCATGCGCCCGGGCGACTTCATCATCACCCCGTCGTGGACCTGGCACGACCACGGCAACCCCCGGGCAGAGGACGGCGGCGAACCGGTGGTGTGGCTGGACGGGCTGGACATTCCCCTCATCGGCCACCTGGACGCGGGCTTTGCCGAGAACTACCCCGAGGCGGCGCAGCCCGTGACCCGGGCCGAGGGCCACAGCTTCGCGGCCTTCGGGCACAACATGGCCCCGGTGCGCCACCGCGCGGCCGACCCGACATCGCCCATCTTCAGCTACCCCTACGACCGCAGCCGCGAAGCGCTGGACCGGCTCTTCCGCCAGGGCGAACTCGATGCGTGGGACGGCGTGAAGCTGCGCTACGTGAACCCCGCCACCGGCGGCTGGCCCATGCCCACCATGGCCACGTTCCTGCAGTTTCTGCCGGCAGGTTTCCAGGGCCGCACCTACCGCAGCACCGACGCCACCGTGTTCAGCGTGGTCGAAGGCCAGGGCACCGCGCGCATCGGCGGCAGCACCTTCCAGTTCGGCCCGCGCGACACCTTCGTCGCCCCGTCGTGGGCCCCCGTGCAGCTGGCCGCCACGCAGGACGCAGTGCTGTTCAGCTATTCCGACCGCCCGGTGCAGGCCGCGCTCCACCTCCTGCGCGAACAGCGCAGCTGACCGGGGCGCGGCCCACGGGGCCCTTCTGGCGGCGTTGCCGCATCTTGCCGCGGCGCTGCCACGGCCTGCGATGCGGCGCCTTGCAAGAAGGGCTTGGTGAACCGCTGCGGGCTTGATCCTCCTTTTGTTCCTACCGATTGATCTTCAGAAAGACTCGCCATGGCCTTCGTGTTTCCCGCGCCCCCCACCGTCTCCGTGCCCGTCGTGGGCACGCAAGACACCTTCGCCGTGCGGCGCGTCTATTGCGTGGGCCGCAACTACGCCGCCCATGCGCGCGAGATGGGGTTCGACCCCGACCGCGAGCCGCCGTTCTTCTTCTGCAAGCCGGCCGATGCCGTCATTCCCGTGGCCCGCGGCGAGACGCTGCGCCTGCCGTACCCGCCCCGCACCGACAACTTCCACTACGAGGCGGAGCTGGTCGTCGCCATCGGCAAGGGCGGCAGCGACATCGCCCGGGAGAACGCGCTGGAGCATGCCTGGGGCTACGCCGTGGGCCTGGACATGACCCGCCGCGACCGCCAGATGGAAATGCGCCAGATGGGCCGCCCCTGGGAGATCGGCAAGGCCTTCGATGCCTCCGCGCCCATCGGCCCCATCCACCGCGCGAGCGACGTGGGCCACTTCGAGCAGGCCGGCCTCTGGCTCACCGTGAACGGCGCGGACCGCCAGCGCAGCGACGTCTCGCACCTGATCTGGTCGGTGGCCGAAACCATCGCCGATCTCTCCAGCTGGTTCCGCCTGGAGCCGGGCGATCTGGTCTACACCGGCACGCCCGAAGGCGTGGGCCCCGTGGTGCGCGGCGACCGCATGGTGGCGGGCGTGGAGCGCCTGGGCGAACTGGCCGTGGACGTGGTCTGAGGATCGGTGGGCTCCGCCATGCAGCTCTACAGCTTCTTCAACAGCTCCACCTCGTACCGGGTGCGCATCGCCCTGGCGCTGAAGGGCCTGCCCGCCGACTACCGCGGCGTGAACATCCGCACCGGCGAGCACCGCGCGCCGGCCTATGCCGAATTGAACCCTTCGCGCGCGGTGCCCACGTTGGTGGATGGCGATTTCGCCCTGGGCCAGTCCATGGCCATCCTGGACTACCTGGACCAGCGCCACCCCGAGCCCCGGCTGGTCCCGCTGGAGCCGCGCCTGCGCGCCCGCGTGCTGGAGCTGGCGAACGTGATCGCCTGCGACATGCACCCCGTCAACAACCTGCGCATCCTGAAATACCTGCAGGGCCCGCTGGCCCTGAGCGCGGCACAGAAGGACGCCTGGTACGCGCACTGGGCGGCCGAAGGCTTCGAGGCCGTGGAGCGGCTGCTGTCCCGGCATGGCAGCGGTCCCTGGTGCTGCGGCGACCAGCCCACGCTGGCCGACGTGTGCCTGGTGCCGCAAGTGGCCAATGCCCTGCGCGCGGGCTGCGACCTGGCGCCCTATGCGCGCGTGCTGGCCGCCCACGCGCACGCCGAGCAGCACCCCGCCTTCATCGCGGCACGGCCGCAGGCGCAGCCGGACTACACGCCATGACCTGGGCGATCGCGCGTTCGCGCGCCTGAGATCCGCCGGCCAGGGCTGCTGCATCGCGGCCCGGCACCGGCGGGCCGGGCCCCATTCCATCCACGACAACGGAGCGAGACAACCATGAATCCATCCCTGGCTACCGGCATTCCGGCGGCAGACCGCGCCGCCTTCGGCCCGCTGCAATTGCGCGTGACGCTGCTGTGCGCCATCGTCGCCATGCTCGACGGCTTCGATACCCAGTCCATCGCCTACGTGGCTCCGCGCATCGCGGAGGACTGGGGTTTGAAGCCCTCGGAGTTCGGGCCCATCTTCGCTGCGGGCCTCTTCGGCCTCATGGCCGGCGCCTTCCTGCTCAGCCCAGCCGCCGACCGCTGGGGCCGCAAGAAGATCATCCTGCTGTCCACCTTCATCTTCGGCCTGTTCGCGCTGCTCACGGCCTGGGCCACCAGCATGAACGAACTGCTGGCGTACCGCTTCATCACCGGCGTGGGCCTGGGCGCGGCCATGCCCAACATCATCGCGCTGACCAGCGAATACGCGCCGCAGCGCCTGCGCGCCACGCTGGTCACGGTGATGTTCTGCGGCTTTCCGCTGGGCTCCACGCTGGGCGGGCTGATCTCCAGTTGGCTCATCGCGCATTTCGACTGGCACTCGGTGTTCGTGCTGGGTGGCGTGCTGCCGCTGCTGCTGTTGCCGGTGCTGGCCCTGCTGCTGCCCGAATCGCTGCGCTACCTGGCCGCCAGCGGCGCGGCGCCCGCGCGCTACGAGCCCATCGTGCAAAGCGCCTACCCCGGCGAAGATCCGGCCACGGTGATGGCCGGGCTGCGCGGCGAGGCCGCCGGCGTGCAGGCGGGCTTCTCGGTGTTCGAGCTGTTCCGCCACGGCCGCCTGCCCACCACGGCGCTGCTCTGGCTGGCCTTCTTCATGAACCTGCTGGTCATGTACTTCCTGGTCAACTGGCTGCCCACGCTGTTGAAAAGCGCGGGCCTGCCGCTCGAGAAAGCCATTCTCTCCACCGCCATGCTCAATCTGGGCGGTGTGGTGGGCGCGCTGGCGCTGGGCCGTCTCATCGACCGCTTCAGCGCCTATGCCGTGCTGGGCGCGGCCTATGCCGCCTCGGCCGGCTTCATCGCGCTGATCGCCTTCAGCGGGCAGAACCTCACGGGGCTGCTGGCGGGCGCCGCGCTCTCGGGCTTCGGCGTGGTGGGCGCGCAGATCGGCTGCAACGCGCTGGCCGCCGCCATCTACCCCACCCACATCCGCGCCACCGGCGTGGGCTGGGCGCTCGGCGTGGGGCGCATCGGCGCCATCGTCGGCCCGCTGGCCGGCGGCGCGCTGCTGGCCAATGCCTGGGCGCCGTCCTCCATCATCCTGGTGGCCGCCGTGCCGGCGGTGCTGGCGGCCGCGGCGGTAGTGCTACTGGGGCGTGTGCGGCGGGGGGGCTGACTGCGTTGCTCTCGCAAGTCGGGCGTGTCAGATCCGGCGCCAGCGCGGCTTCCTGGGGGCGAGTTCGTGAAATCCATTGCCGATCTGCAATGCCACGTCGAAGCAGTTGGCTCCGACAGGAAAAGGACTCGCACCGGTTCCTTCAATCCCCTTCCGCGAACATCTCCACCAACACTCCCCGCAACCACTGGTTCCCCGGATCCCGGTGGTACTTCGTGTGCCAGAACAGGTTGATCGCCACCTGCGGCAGTTTGGCGGGGTGCGGCGCATAGGCCAGGCCGAAGGGCTCGGCCATGCTCTGGGCCATCTTTTCGGGCACGGTGGCCACCATCTGCGTGGCCTGCAGGATGTGGCCGATGGCGACGAAGTGCGGCACGGTGAGGCGCACGTCGCGGGCCACGCCCATGCGTTCGAGCAACTCATCCACCTTGCCGTGGCCCGTGCCTTCGGAGACCACCACCACGTGCTCCGCCTTCGAAAACTCCGCCAGTCCGATGCGCCGCCGCTTGTGCAGCGGGTGGCCCTGGCGGAACAGGCACACGTAGGGCTGGCGGAACAAGCGGCGCTGGAAGAAGCCGGCTTTCAACTGCGGCAGCAGGCCCACGGCCAGGTCCACCTTGCCGGCCTCCATGGCGTCCTTCAGGTCCGTCGCGCTGTTGCGCACGGTGGTCAGGCGCACGCCCGGCGCTGTCTGCCGCAGCCGCTCCAGCAGGCGCGGCAGGAAGTAGATCTCGCCGATGTCGGTCATGCCCACCTTGAACACCCGCCGGCTGGTGGCGGGATCGAACCCCTGCTTGTGGTTGAGTGCGCCGTGGATCATGGCCAACGCGTACGACACCGACTCCGCAAGCTGGTCGGCATAGGGCGTGGGCTGCATGCCTTGGGCCGTGCGCAGGAAGAGTTCGTCGCCCAGCAGCCGCCGCAGCCGTGCCAGCGCATTGCTCACCGCGGGCTGCGTGAGGCCCAGGTTCTCTGCGGCCTGCGACACCTTGCGCGTGACCAGCAGCTGCTGGAAGACCACCAGCAGGTTGAGGTCGATGTCTTCCAGTTCCATGCCAACCCTTTATTGATGCCAGTGATGGGATGTATTCACGCCATTCTATTGGCTGATCATTGGATCGCAGGAATGATCGGGGCCATAACGACGACACGAGACAACCCACGATGGAATTGCATATCGAGCCGCTGGGCCGCGTGCTGCCGGTGGCGCCTGGCGCCAACCTGCTGGAAGTGCTGCGCGAGCACCAGATTCCCGTCTCCTACAGCTGCATGGCCGGGCGTTGCGGCACCTGCCGCTGCAAGGTGCTCGCGGGCGAGGTGATGGATTCCGGCCAGGCGCTGCGCATGCCGCCGCTGGGTGGCGGCGAAGCGCAGTACGTGATGGCCTGCCAGACGGTGCTGAGCGAGTCCTGCACCATCGAGATCCCCGAGCCCGACGAGGTGGTGGTGCACACCGCCCGCACCTTGAAGGCCACGGTGACGGCCGTGGAAGCGCTCACGCACGACATCCGCCGCCTGCGCCTGCGGCCGGGCAAGCCGCTGGACTTCTCGCCGGGGCAGTACGCGCAGCTGCAGTTCGGCCCCGGCCTGGCGCGGCCGTATTCGATGGCCGGGCTGCCGCACGACGACGAACTCGAATTCCATGTGCGGCTGGTCGAAGGCGGGCTCGTTTCGAGCCACGTCGCCAACGTGCTGGCCGTGGGCGATGCGGTGCGCGTGAGCGGGCCGCTGGGTTCGGCCTATCTGCGCCGCAAGTACGACGGGCCCATGCTCTGCGTGGCGGGCGGCACGGGGCTGGCACCGATCTTGTCCATCGTGCGCGGCGCGCTGGATTCGGGCATGCGCAACCCCATCCACGTCTATGCCGGCGCCCGGTCGGCGCGCGATGTCTACGGCCTGCAGTGGCTGAAAGATCTGCAGCAGCGCCACCCGCAATTGCAGGTGCATGCCGTGGTGGCTGCGGCCGATGCTGCGCCGGGCCAGCGCACGGGCCTGGTCACCGACGCCATCGCGCAGGACTGGCCCACGCTGGAAGGCTGGCGCGCCTACCTGTGCGGATCGCCGCCCATGGTGGAGGCCGTGTCGCTGCTGGCGCGCCAGCGCGGCATCGCGCCCGAGCACCTCTATGCCGACGCTTTCTACGCCAGCACACCCTGATACGAATTCCAAGGAGACAACGACATGAGTACGCTCCACCCCGTCTTTCCATTACAGCCCGTCTGGGAGAGTCCCGGCACGCACCGCGTGCCGTTCGCGGCCTACACCAGCGAGGAGATCTACCGCCGCGAGCTGGAACGCTTCTTCTACCGCAGCCATTGGTGCTACGTGGGCCTGGAAGCCGAGGTGCCGAACCCGGGCGACTTCAAGCGCACGGCGATCGGCGAGCGCTCGGTGATCCTGGTGCGCGGCGAAGACATGCAACTGCACGTGGTGGAGAACGTCTGCGCGCACCGCGGCATGCGCTTTTGCCGTGAGCGGCACGGCAACCGCAAGGAGTTCGTCTGCCCCTACCACCAGTGGAACTACCGGCTCGACGGCGCGCTGCAGGGCGTGCCCTTCCGGCGCGGCGTGAAGCAGGACGGCAAGGTGCACGGCGGCATGCCGGCGGATTTCAAGCTGGATGAACACGGGCTCACGCGGCTCAAGGTGGCCACGCGCGGGGGCGTCGTCTTCGCCTCGTTCGACCACGGTGTCGAATCGCTGGAGGACTTCATGGGGCCCGAGATCCTGGGCTACTTCGACCGCCTGTTCAACGGCCGCAAGCTCAAGATCCTGGGCTACAACCGCCAGCGCATTCCGGGCAACTGGAAGCTGATGCAGGAGAACATCAAGGACCCGTACCACCCCGGCTTGCTGCACACCTGGTTCGTCACCTTCGGCCTCTGGCGCGCGGACAACAAGTCCGAATTGAAGATGGACGCGCGCCACCGCCATGCGGCCATGGTGTCCACGCGCGGCGAGGCGAAGAAGCAGTCGGACGTGTCCAACGTCTCCAGCTTCAAGGCCGGCATGCAGCTGGAAGACCCGCGCTTTCTCGACATCGTGCCCGAGCCCTGGTGGGGCGGCCCCACGGCGGTGATGATCACGCTGTTCCCCAGCGTGATCCTGCAGCAGCAGGTCAACAGCGTCTCCACGCGGCACATCCAGCCCGTGGGCCACGACGCATTCGACTTCGAGTGGACGCATTTCGGCTTCGAGGACGACAGCGACGAGATGACCGAGCGCCGCCTGCGCCAGGCCAACCTGTTCGGACCCGCCGGATTCGTGTCGGCCGACGACGGCGAGGTGATCGAGTTCTCGCAGCAGGGCTTCGAGCAGAAGCCGTTCCACCGCGCGCTGGTGGAGCTGGGCGGCCACGGCGTGGGCGACACCGACCACATGGTCACCGAGACGCTGATCCGCGGCATGTACGAATACTGGCGCGGCGTGATGGAGAAGGAGGACTGAGGCCATGAGCACCACCACCACCGCGGGCACGCCCGCCATCGACTTCGCCGAATGGTTCGCGCTGCAGCAGCTCTATGCCGACTACGCCTCGGCGCTCGATGCCTCCGAATGGGACCGCTGGCCGGGCTTCTTCACCGAGGACTGCGTCTACCGGCTGCAGCCGCGCGAGAACCACGAGCGCGGCCTGCCGCTGGCCACGCTCTCGTTCGACAGCCAGGGCATGCTGAAAGACCGCGTGTACGGCATCCGCGAGACGCTGTTCCACGACCCGTACTACCAGCGCCACGTGATCGGCGCGCCGCGTGTGCGCGCGGCCGGCGATGGGCGCTGGGAATGCGAGGCGAACTACGCGGTGTTCCGCACCAAGCTGTCGGAGCCTTCCACGGTGTTCAACGTGGGCCGCTACCTCGACGTGGTGGTGCGTACGCCCGGTGGGCTGCGCTTCGCCCGCAAGGAATGCATCTACGACAGCGAAATGATCCCGAATTCCATCATCTACCCCCTCTGAGGAGACACCCATGACCGCCATCGATACCGGATGGACCGAGGCCGCCGCGCTGGACGACGTGCCGCAGGACGATGTGGTGGGCGTGAGCGTCGGCGGACGCGACGTGGCGCTCTATGCGGTGGGGGGCGAGGTGTTCGCCACCGACAACCTCTGCACCCACGGCAACGCGCGGCTGTGCGACGGCTTTCTGGAGGGGCACGAGATCGAATGCCCCCTGCACCAGGGGCGCTTCGACGTGCGCGACGGCAGTGCGCTGTGCGCCCCGCTCACGCAGGGCCTGCGCACCTACCCTGTTCGCATCGAGCAGGGCAAGGTGTACCTGCAGCTCGAAGGCGCGTGACGGAAAGCGCTTTCAAGGCGCCAGCAGCCCCACCTTCGCCGTGAAGGCTTGCAGCGGGTCCCGCCAGTGGCGACCGCCCACGCGCAGCAGGTTGTGCCCGTCCGTGCCTTCCAGCGCGGGGGCGGCGAAGAATTGCGCGCCGTCGCCACCCTCCCGGAAGGCGCCGAACCACTGGCGCGGCAGGTCCGCGCCCCAGTAGAGGTCGTTCTCGGCATACAGCCACAGGGTGGGCACGCGCACCTGCGTGCCCCACTGGCGGTAGAGCCCGGTGAGCACCTGGGGCTGGCAGCTGTGGCCCGGGGCGGCGTCGGGCTTGCCGCCCGCGCCGCCGGAGAAATTCACCGCGCCCACCACGCCGGGCAGGCGGTCCGCCGCCGCGGCGATGGTGGCCATGCCGCCCACCGACTGGCCTTCGAGCAGGATGCGGTCGCGCCGCACCCAGGGCTGTTGCAGAGCCCAGCCATGCACGGCCCGCACGGCTGCCGCCGCATGCTGCGCCACGGTGGCGTAGTCCGCCAGGCCCGTGCAGACGTTGCCGCCGGACGGCCAGCGGGCACCGGAGTTCTCGCGATCGGGGCCGCCCGTGGTGCCGTAGCCGGGCCGGATGGGCGCGACCACGGCCACACCCTGGCGCAGCCAGTAGGCCACGTGGCCCAGGGGCACGGGGTACTGCAGGCGGGCGCGCACCGCGGGGTCGGCCGAGCGGCCGTGCGAGAAGATCACCAGCGGGAAGGGGCCGGCCCCCTCGGGGCGGAAGACCTGGGTCGGCACGTCCAGCGTGCGGCCGTCGATGGCGAGGTGCAGCACCTGGGTGTCGGGGACGGGCAGCGGAACTGCGGCGCCGGCGGGGCCCGCGGCGAGCAGCGCTGCGAGCAGCAGTGGCGGCAGGGATGGGCGCAGTGGGAGCATGCGGACCTCGGAATCCGGCGCCATGGACGGCGGGCCCATCCATTATGGGCCGGCTCGACAGTGGCGGCCCTTCGCCCGCCGCCCGTGCCGCCGCATCTCTATGCCGCGTGCGGTGCCGGGTGCCGCCCGGCCTGCCGCTGCGCCAGCATGAAGACGGGCAGCGCGAGCACGGCGCAGCCTGCCAGCACCGCAAAGGCCCGCCCGAAATGCCCGCCCGCACCGACCACGGTGTTGGCGATGGCCGGGCTCAGCGCGGCGCCGATGCCCTGCAGGGTCATCACCATGCCCAGCGCGGTGTTGTAGCGGCCGCTGCCGCGCACGTAGCGTTCGACCATCAGCGGCGTGGCCACGCCCAGGGCGCCCGCGGCGATGCCGTCGAGGATCTGCACGGGGATGTTGGCCCAGGCATCCGGGATGGCCCAGGCGATCACGCCGCGCACCGGCAGCGCGAGGATGGCCGCATAGACGAACACCGGCAGGTCCCACCGGCGGCTGCGCGAAACCCACAGTGCCACGGGCACCATGGTGAGTTGCGCGACCACGATGGCGATGCCCGTCCACAGCAGCGGCGAGGCGTCGGGGGCCGTGGCGGCGAGCCGCTGGTTCAGCAGCGGCAGCATGGCGGCGTTGCCCAGGTGGAACAGCGCGCAGGCCAGGCTGAAGAGCCACAGCGCACGGTGGCCCAGGAAGGCGCGCAGGCCCTCCGGTGCGGCCGTGGCGGGGCTGGCGTCCGCCGGCTGCGCGGTGGCGGCTGCACTGCCGCGCGCGGCCACGTGGTCGATGTCGCCCGGCCGGATCGACCGCAGGCAGGCGAGGGCGCCCACGGCCATGGCGGACATCACCGCGAGCATCCACGGCGCGCCCAGCCAGTGCGCCAGGCCCGCCGCGCCGAGCGCGGAGACGATGTTGCCCGCGTGGCTGAAGGCTTCGTTGCGCCCGGTCTGGTGGCGCAGGCCGTCGCTGCGCGCCAGCCCCAGCGTGAGCGCCGCCAGCGCGGCCGCGAGCACCGCGCCGGCCACGCCCGTCAGCACCTGCGACAGCACCAGCAGGCCCGGCGACCGGGTCTGGAAGGCGATGGCGCTCGCCCCCAGCACCGCCAGCGCGGCGACCGCGATCAGTGCGCGCTTGGCGCGGGCGCGGTCGGCCCAGGCGCCGGCCAGCGGGGTGGCGGCCATGGCGGCCAGGCCGCCGGCCGAGAGCACCAGCCCGATCATGGTCTGGTCGATGCGCTGGGTCTGCAGGTAGGTGGCGAGGAACGGGCCCAGGCCGTCGCGCACATCCGCCATGAAGAACGCCATCCACGCCAGGGCCGTGAGCGAGGCGCCTGCGGCGGCCGGGGCCGTGCCCGTGCCGGACTCCCGGGAGGGAGGCCGGCCCGGCAGGTGGGCTGCGGCGGTCGTGGGGGCGGGGTGCGCGGCGGCGGTCATGGCATCACCCGCGCGGTGGCTTGCCCGGCAGCGCCTGGCCGTTGACGGTGCGGGCCTCGATCACCTGGCCCGGTGCGCCGTGCAGGGGCCGTCCGGGGCCCTCGGCCGCCACGGCGTCGCCCGGCTGCAGGCCCAGCTGCGCGAAGCCTTCTGGACGGGTGTGGATGAAGTCGCCGCTGTCCAGCACCACGCCGTTGGGTTCGCCATGGCGGGCGTAGTGGATGCGTGCAACGCGGCCCTCGGCGCGCTGCGGCGCGTCCTCCGGCGCGGGTTCCGCGCCATCGACCGACACGAGGCGCTCGAAGGCATAGACCTCGTGAGCGGCCTCACCGTGGGGCGGGGGCGCCGCCACCGTGCCTTCGATGACGACTTCCTGCCCGGGGCGCACCGCCCCGAAGGCCCGGGCCGCAGGCTCGTCGTGCTTGCCGAAGACGAACTGCGCGGGCACGCCGTCCACGTCGACCATCGCGCCCTCCACTTCGCCGCGCGGGCTGTGCAGCAGGTGCTGGAAGCGGCCCGAGAGGGACCACACATCGATCAGTTTTTCCTGGGGTTGGCTCATGGGGAGACTCCTGGTTTGCAAGGGTTGGGGAAGGCCCGGCCGGGCATCAGGGCAGGCGGGGCGGGCCGCCGGCGGGGCCGCGCAGCACGTCCTGCAGCGTGTCGGGCGTGGTGCCCAGCCGCGTGGCTTCCAGGGCCGTGCCCAGTGCATTGCGGGTGCCCCAGCCGCGGGCGGACACCGTGGCGCCGGTCTGCAGCAGGTTGCCCACGGACGCGGCCACGTGCGGCGGGAAGCGCACGATCACGCCGTTGTCCAGCAGCAGGCCGTGCGCGTCGCCGCGGCTGTTGAGCAGCACGCGCGCCACGCGGCCGTCGGTCTGCAGCTCGGCCAGCGCCTCGCGGGACGGGGGCGGCGGCATCTGGCCCGGCACGGGCGGCGTGTCTTCCACGGTGCGGCCCTGCGAGCGGAGGGTGCTGGCGCGCAGCACGGGCACACCGGCGTGGTTCCAGCCGGTCACCTCCAGTGCGTCGCCCACGCGCAGCCAGCCGGTCAGCGTCTGGGAGAGGTGGGGCGGGAAGGCCACCTGCGTGCCGTCCTGCATCAGCAGGCCGTCGGCTTCGCCGTTGGGGTTGAGCAGCCAGCGCTGCAGCGTGCCGCCGTGCGTGGCGGATTCCACGGCCGGGGGTTGGCCGATGGGTGCGGGCGGTTGGCCGGGCGCGGCCGGGGGCAGGGGTTGGGCCTGTGCTGCGCCGCAGGCGATCAGGGCGGCGATCAGGCCGGTACGGGTCAAGGTGCGGAAAGTCATCTCAAGGCTCCTTCGGTCAGGGTGGATGGTGCAAACCCTGTTCTCAAGAGCCGTGCCAGCCTGCAATTCCTTATGAATCAAACACTTGCGTTGCGCCGGTGCGGCTACCGGTGGATGGCCCGGCGACACGTTGTCCGGAGTCCGGACACCAGCGCCCGCGTCAGCCGATGCCGTACTGGGTGAGTTTGCTGTAGAGCAGTTGGCGGTGGATGCCCAGGCGCCGTGCCGCCAGCGAACGGTTGCCCTGCGCCTGCTCCAGCGCATGCGCCAGCATCAGGCGCTCCAGCCGCTCGATGGCCTGCGGCAGCGGCCCGTCGATCCAGTCCTGCGGCAGCCGGTCGGCGTCTGCGGCGGAGGCTGCTGCATTGGCGTGCGCCGGTCGGCCGAGGTCCAGGTCGGCCGGGCCGACCACGGGGCCGCGCAGCAGCGCATGGCAGCGCTCCATGGCGTTGCGCAGCTCGCGCACGTTGCCCGGCCAGGGGTGGGCCACCAGTTCGCGTGCCGCGCCGGCCGAGAGCCGCTTGGCGGGCTGCGGCGCCGCCGCGCGGCGCAGGAAATGCTCGGCCAGCGGCACGATGTCCGCCAGGCGTTCGCGCAGCGGGGGCAGGGAGATGTGCAGCACGTCGAGCCGGTACCGCAGGTCTTCGCGGAAGCGCCCCTCGCGGACGGCCGCGGCCAGGTCGCGGTGGGTGGCGGCCACGGTGCGCACGTTCACCCTCACCGGCCGGTGGCTGCCCAGCGGCGTGACTTCGCCCTCCTGCAGCGCGCGCAGCAGCTTGGCCTGCACGTCCGGTGCCATGTCGCCGATCTCGTCGAGCAGCAGCACGCCGCCGTCGGCGGCGCGGAAGCAGCCGGGCCGGTCGGCCCCCGCCCCCGTGAAGGCGCCCTTCACGTGGCCGAAGAGTTCGCTCTCCAGCAGTTCCTTGGGGATGGCCGCGCAGTTGATCGCCACGAACGGCCCGGCGGCGCGCTCCGAGTGTCGGTGCAGCGCGCGCGCCACCAGTTCCTTGCCGGTACCGGTCTCGCCCTCGATCAGCACCGGCGCCTCGCTCGCCGCGGCCAGGCCGATGCGCTTGTGCACCTCGCGCATGGCTTCGCTGATGCCGATGAGTTCGCCCTCGTCGGCCTCGGGCTGCGCCGCCTGAGTAGCGGGCGGGCCTGCGTCCTGCGTGCCGTGCGCGTCCCCTGCTGCCGCCTCGGCGTCGGCGCGCAGGGCCCGCTCCAGCACCTCGATGACGCCCGCGCGGGAGACCGGCTTGGTCAGGTGGTCGAACGCGCCCAGGCGCATCGCCTCGATGGTGCCGGAGCCGCTGGCATAGGCCGTGAGCACCACCACGGGCGGCAGCCGCGCCATGCGCGCCGCCAGGGCCGCGAGCGTTTCCAGGCCGTCCATGCCGGGCATGCGGTGGTCCAGGAAGATGGCGCCGTAGCGGTGGCGCCCGGCCTGCCGCAGCGCCTCGGCGCTGCCGGGGGCTTCGTGCACCTCGTGGCCCAGCCCCTGCAGGGTCTCCACCAGCGATTCGCGGAAGTCCGCATCGTCGTCCACGACTAGGATGCGCGCCATGGCAGCTCCAGGATGAAACGCGCGCCGCCGCCGTCGCGGGGCACGTAGTGCAGTTCGCCGCCGTGCGCCAGCGACACTTCGCGCGCCAGCGCCAGGCCCAGGCCGTTGCCGTCGGTGCGGCCGGTGGCGAAGGGCTCGAAGAGTTGCGCGCGCAGGGCCTCGGGCACGCCGGGACCGTCGTCTTCCACCGCCAGCGTGAAAAGCCCGTGGCCGGCATCGCGTTGCGCCGACAGCACGGCCTCGCCGCCCTCGGGCGCGTGCCGCACCGCGTTGTCGAGCAGGCTGTCGATGGCGCGGGCCGTGTGCACCGGGTCGAAGGTGGCCGCGTCCGGCGCGCCATCGCGCAGCGACAACCGCACGCCGCGCGCTTGTGCCGCGGGCCGCGCGGCCTCCAGGCGCTCCTCAAGCCAGGGCGCGAGTGCCACGGGCCGCGGGTCCAGCGCCAGGGGCTGCACGAGCGACAGCAGGCTTTGCACCAGCCCTTCGAGCCGGTCGATCTGCGTGCCGATGGCTGCCAGCGCATCGGCATGCCGCGCGGGCGGCGCGGCCAGCGCGTTGTCGGCCTTCAGCCGCATGGCGGCGATGGGGTTGCGGATCTCGTGCGCCACCGAGGCCGTCATGCGGCCCAGGGCGGTGAGGCGCATGTCGCGGTGGTGCCGGGCCTGCGCCTCCTTCAGGCGGGCACGGGTTTCGTCCAGCCGCTGGCCGAAGGCGTTGAAGCCGTCGACGATGCGGTCCAACTCGCGGATGCCGGTGCGCTCCAGCACGGGGACCGCGTCGCCCCCGGCCTCGGCCAGCGCATGCTCCAGGCGCTGCACCTGGCTGCGGCCGCGCAGCAGCATCCAGCCCAGCCACGCGCCGGACACCACCACCAGCAGTGCCAGCAGCGCAATGCCCGCGCGCAGGCTGTCCTGCGCGGCGATGGCGCCGGAGTGGGCGCGCGTCATGGTCCACACGGCGGTGTCCGGGTGCGCGGCGAGCGGGCAGGCCGCGACGATCAGTACCTCGCGGCTGCCGCGCACCATGTTCACGAGCGGGTGGTGGGCGGCGGCGGCCTGGCGCGCCATTTCCACGATCAGCGGCTCCTCTGCCGAGGGCACGTCGTTCTTGACCCCGCTGCCTTCGTAGGTGGGGTAGGCGTAGGCGACCATGCCTTCGGCGGCGCTCCACACGCCGCCCTCGACGTGCGGGGCCTCCAGCAGCACCACGTGCAGCAGCACGCGCAGCAGATCGGTGCGCGGCGCGTCGGCCGCCACCGTGGGCACGGACTGGGCGTAGCGCGATGCGATCTCCTCGCACGACTGGGACGCCCGCGCGCGGCCGGTGGCCACCTGCGCGCCGGACCCTGCCTGGTAGAGCACCACGATGACCACCGCCACCAGGGCGCAGGCCCCGAGCAGCAGCGCCCAGAAGAGAAGCAGTTGAAGACGCAGAGAGCGCACGGCAGGTCCGGCGTGGTGGAGACGGCGCATGCTAAGCCGCCACGGATGAGCCGGCGGTAGGAGAGCCGCCCATATCCGGGCGAACGGGCGAAGGGGGGCGGTGCGGCTGCCGCCGTGCCGGGCCCCGGGGTCCTGTCAGGCCGCTTCGGGGTAGAAGAGCTTGCGCGTGGGCACGGGCGCCACCGCGCGGCCGATGGCGGCGATGTGGTCCGGCGTGGTGCCGCAGCAGCCGCCCACGATGTTCACCAGGCCTTCGGCGGCGAATTCATGCACCAGGCGGCTCGTGACCTCGGGCGTCTCGTCGAAGCCGGTGTCGCTCATCGGGTTGGGCAGGCCGGCGTTGGGGTAGCAGCTGATGAAGGTGTCTTCCGCCACGCGGTTCAGCTCCTGGATGTAGGGGCGCATCAGCGTCGCGCCCAGGGCGCAGTTCAGGCCGATGGCCAGCGGCCGCGCATGGCGCACGCTGTGCCAGAAGGCCGTCACCGTCTGGCCCGAGAGGATGCGGCCCGAGGCATCGGTCACCGTGCCGCTGATGATGAGCGGCAGCCGCTCGCCGCTCTTCTCGAAGAATTCGTCGATGGCGAAAAGCGCGGCCTTGGCGTTGAGCGTGTCGAAGATGGTCTCGACCAGCAGCACGTCGGAGCCGCCTTCGACCAGCGCCTCGGTCTGCTCGTAGTAGGCCGCGCGCAACTGCTCGAAATCGACGTTGCGGGCGCCCGGGTCGTTCACGTCGGGGCTGATGCTGGCCGTCTTGGGCGTGGGGCCCAGGGCGCCGGCCACGAAGCGGGGCTTGTCCGGCGTGGAGAACTTGTCGCACGCCGCGCGCGCCAGCCGGGCCGACTGCAGGTTCATCTCGCGCGCGAGATCGGCCATCCTGTAGTCCTCCTGCGCGATGGTGGTCGCGCCGAAGGTGTTGGTCTCGATGAGGTCGGCGCCCGCGGCCAGGTAGCGCTCGTGGATGTCGCGGATCACGTCCGGCCGCGTGAGCGAGAGCAGCTCGTTGTTGCCCTTCACGTCCCGGGGAAAGTCCTTGAAGCGGTCGCCCGCGCCGTCGGGGCCGGAATACCCTTCTCCGCGGTACTGCGCCTCGCCGAGCTTGAAGCGCTGGATCATGGTGCCCATTGCTCCGTCGAGGATGGCGATGCGCCGGGCGAGGATGTCGGGGAGCTGCTGGGCGCGGGTATAGCGGGGCGGGGTCATGGGCGCCATTGTAGAAAAGCGCCGCCACCCGGTGGGCCGGCGGCCCGCGCCCGGAAGGGGGCGCGAAGTGCCGCAGGAGCGATCCACGGCGGCTGCGCATGGAGGGGCCGCTGCCGGCCCCGGGGCCGCGGAGCACAATAGGCGGCCCGCCACGCCGGCACCGGGCCCGGGCGCCACCCGCCCCGCAAGTCATGCATCAAATCTGCTTCATGCCGCCGGATCCATTGAATTCTTTGCTATAAAAAAGAGAGTAAAACCTTTTGTCCCCCGCGCATTTCGTCCTGCAAGACGTTTTCGGCTATGAGCATTTCCGCGGCCCGCAGGAGGCCATCGTCCGGCACGTGATCGCCGGCGGCGACGCGCTCGTGCTCATGCCCACGGGCGGCGGCAAGTCGCTGTGCTACCAGGTGCCGGCCATCGTGCGGCGCGACGCCGGCAAGGGCGTGGCCATCGTGGTGTCGCCCCTCATCGCGCTCATGCACGACCAGGTGGGCGCCCTGCACGAGGCGGGCGTGGACGCCGCCTACCTCAATTCCACGCTCGACTGGCAGCAGACGCAGGACCTGGAGCGGCGCGTGGCGCGCGGCGACATCACCATGCTCTACGCCGCCCCTGAGCGGCTGACCACGCCGCGCTTCCTGGAGCTGCTCGATGGGCTGCACCAGCGCGGCCAGCTCTCGATGTTCGCCATCGACGAGGCGCACTGCGTGAGCCAGTGGGGCCACGACTTCCGCCCCGAGTACCGCGCGTTGACGGTGCTGCACGAGCGCTATCCGGGCGTGCCGCGCATCGCGCTCACGGCCACGGCCGACGAACTCACGCGCGCCGACATCGTCGAGCGGCTGCAGCTCGAGAGCGCGGAGCACTTCGTCAGCAGCTTCGACCGCCCCAACATTCGCTACCGCATCGAGGAGAAGAAGGAGCCGCTGGCCCAGCTGCTGCGCTTCATCGAGCGCGAGCACCCCGAAGACGCGGGCGTGGTCTATTGCCAGTCGCGCAAGCGCGTGGAGGAGATGTCCGCCGCGCTGGTGGATGCGGGCCTGAAGTCGCTGCCCTACCACGCCGGGCTGCCGCCCGAGGTGCGCCAGGAGAACCAGGACCGCTTCCTGCGCGAGGAAGGCATCGTGATGGTGGCCACCATCGCCTTCGGCATGGGCATCGACAAGCCCGACGTGCGCTTCGTCGCCCATGTGGACATGCCCAAGAACATCGAGGGCTACTACCAGGAGACCGGCCGCGCCGGCCGCGACGGCCTCCCCGCCGATGCCTGGATGGCCTACGGCCTGCAGGACGTGGTGAACCAGCGCCGCATGATCGACGAGAGCCCCGCGGGCGAGGAATTCAAGCAGGTCATGCGCGGCAAGCTCGATGCGCTGCTGGGCCTGGCCGAGGCCACCGACTGCCGCCGCGTGCGGCTGCTGGGCTATTTCGGCGAGCCGTCCGAACCCTGCGGCAACTGCGACAACTGCATCAACCCGCCCGCGGTCTGGGACGGCACGGACGCGGCGCGCAAGCTGCTGTCCACCATCTACCGCGTGCACGAGGCGAGCGGGCTCACCTTCGGCACCGGGCACATCATGGACATCGTGCGCGGCAAGGACACCGAGAAGGTCAAGCAGTTCGGCCACGACAAGCTCTCCACCTTCGGCCTCGGGAAGGACTATTCCGAGGCCCAGCTGCGCGGCGTGCTGCGCCAGCTGCTGGCCACGGGCGCGGTGGGGCTGCACAAGGTGATGCTGGAGAGCGGCCACAGCTTCGACACGCTGGCGCTCACCGAAGGCTCGCGCCCCGTGCTCAAGGGCCAGGTGCCCGTGCAGCTGCGCGAATCCACGGCCAGCGCGCCGGCCCGGCGCACGCGGCGCAGCACGGCGCCGCCGGCGGCCGCCGCCAACCTGGGGCCGGACGCGCAGGCGCGCTTCATCAACCTCAAGGCCTGGCGCGCCGAGGTGGCGCGCGAGCACAACCTGCCGGCCTACGTGATCTTCCACGACGCCACGCTGGCCGCGATCGCGGAACGCCAGCCCGCGTCGCTGGCCGACCTGCAGGGCATCAGCGGCATGGGCGCGAAGAAGCTGGAGGCCTACGGCGACGACGTGCTGCGGGTGTGCCGGCAGGGCTCCGCCGTGGCGTGACACGGCCCCGCGCCGGCGGTCAGCCGCTGGCCTGCGCCGCGTTGGCGGCAGAGGGCGGCCGGTCCTTCAGCAGGGTGCGCGTGATCGTGCGCCCCAGCTGCTCGAACAGCCGTCCGGCCTGCCGCATCTCGTCCAGGCCCTCGGCGCAGGTCGCCACCACGATCGCGCGGGCGCCGCCGTCCTGCGGGTCGATCACGCCCATGTGGCAGGCGCGGTGCCACTGCGTGCCGGTCTTGTGGATGAAGCGCACGGTGCGCGGCAGGCCCGCTTCGAGCCGGTAGGCGTCGTAGGTGTCGAACTTCAGGTCCTTGAAGAGCCTCTGCGTGTTTTCCGGCGTCAGCAGCCGGCCGCGCACGAGCTGCTCCAGCATGCCGCCGTAGCCCGCCAGGGTGGCGCTGTTCAGGCCGCGCGTGTAGTAGCGCGTGTAGGCCTCGTCCATGGTGCCGACCTTCAGGTCGGCCTTCTTCACGTCCAGGGCGCGGGCCACGGCCTGCACGCGCTGCGGGCCCATGGGCGCCGCGGCCACGCGCACCAGGTCTATGGGAGCGAGTTCGCGCGCCCGCGGGTCCAGCTCCGCATAGACCTCCTGGCGCACCTGCGTGAAGTTGGTGAGCGTGCCCACGTTGCGCGTGCCGATGAGCGCCTGCGCGCGGGTGTTGAAGGTGTCCGCGCCGATGGTGCGGATCAGCAGGTTGGCGGCGGTGTTGTCGCTGTCCATCAGCATGCGGCGCAGCAGTGTCTCCACGCTGTGCTGCGTGCCCGCGGGCTGCCAGACCAGCGCGCCCGAGCCGTCCACCTTGTCGCGGTCTTCCACGCGCAGTTCCTGGTCCAGGCGCAGGCGGCCCTGCTGCACCTCCTGGAGCACCGAGATGGCCAGCGGCAGCTTGGCGGAGGAGGCCAGGTACCAGCGCCGGTCCGCCTGGTAGGCGAAGGTCTCGCCGTTGTCCAGCCGCCGCACGTAGAGGCCGAACTGGCCCGGGGTCTCGCGGTCGAGGCGCTCCACCTCCTTTCCCATGGCCTCCGCCCAGGCGGGCGCGGCGATCGCGCGTTCAGGCGTCGTCGTCCACAGCGCCGTCAGCAGGGGCAGCGCCGCCGCCGCCAGCAGCGGGCGGGCGAACCGCGGGCGCGTCGGCCGGGAAGCCCGGGCCGGCGGACCGGGAGGGCAGGGTGGGGCAGCGTGGTTCATGCGATCTCCCGTCGGACAGCAGGCCCGACTGGCACAGGGCGATGCCCACCTGCCGGAGCGCGCGATCGGACCGGGCCGTGGAAGGTTCGCCGCGCGTGCAGGCCACCACCAGCACCCGCCGCTCCCTGGCCGGGTGCGGCACGGTGATGAGGCCCGAGTCGCATGTTCGCGCCCGCTGCGTGCCCGTCTTGTGGGCGAACCGCGCTCCGGCCGGTAGTCCGGCCTTGATGCGCTGCGTGCCGGTCTTCACGCGTTCCATCACCGAGAGCAGGTAGGCGGTATGCCGCGCATCGAGCGCGCGGCCGGCCACCAGGGCCTCCAGCAGGTCGGCATAGGCGTCGAGGCGGCCGCTGTTGAGGCCGCCGGCGTAGTAGGTCTCGTAGGCCGAGGCGAGGCTCGCGGGGGCGAGCGAGCGCTCGGGCAGCTGCAGCAGGTGGGCGAGCGCCGCGCGCGCCGCCGCATCGCCGTGCAGCCGCTGCTGCTGGCGCAGCGCGAGGAAGTCGGGGCCCGAGAGATGGTCGGCCTGGGGCGTGAGCACGCCGTACACATGCCGGCGCACGTCGGCCAGCGTGGTGATGCGCCCGATGCCCGCCGGCACCAGCGACTGCACCACCGCGTTCACCGTGCCGATGCCCACGAGCCCGATCAGCATGTCGCTGGCCGTGTTGTCGCTGTAGACGATCATCTGCTCCAGCAGGTAGCGCACGGTGAGGGGCGCCCCCGCCGGCCGGCTGTTCGTGGCCCCGGCGCCGTCCACGTAGTCGGCCGCGCGCAGCGTGAGCGGCGTATCCAGGGTGAAGTCGCCGCGCTCGACCCCGCGCAGCACCGCGATCGCCACCGGCACCTTCACCGAGGACGCCAGGTACCAGGGCTCCGTGGCGTGCAGCGAGGCCGAGGCCCCGGTCTCCAGGTCGCGCACATGCACGCCGATGCGCACGCCGCTGGATGCCTCGGCCTGGGCCAGCGCGCGCTCCAGCGGGCGCACCCAGGGCGCGATGGGGCCCGGCGTGGCGGGCGCGGTGTCGGGCTGGGCCTGCGCAGGGCTGCCGGCGGCCAGCACCAGCGCCGATGCGGTCCAGGCGCGGGCGGCCTGCCAGAGGCGGCGGATGGAGGCATATCGGGATCGGGTTCGGAAGGCTGAGGGCATCGCCGAACCCTAGCGGCCGCGGGCGGCCCCGGCCGTAGGGCAACTGCCCCTTGCAGCCCCCGGGGCACAAACCCCGGGGTGCGGGCGGGCAAAGCACTGTATTTACAATCAGTCCTTTGGCCTTCCCACCATGCCGGACATCACCCTGCACCGCACCCACCGCACGCGCCTGCTGCAGATCTGGCGCTCCGCGGGCTGGCCCTGCCGCGACCCTGTCGAGATCGATCTGCTCGCCGCCGGCATGGTGCGGCTGGCGGAGGAGCCGGGCGGCCACGAGGTGCTGCGGCTCACGGACGCCGGCATCGCCTGCCTGGCCGAGGCGCGCCAGCGCGGCGCGCGGGCGCTGAGCCTGCACGACCGGCTCGCGATGCGCTTCTCCGGGCAACTGCTCGCGGCCGGCCGGATCGTCTGGCGCGAACTCTCCCTGCGCGCGGCCGTCGATGCGCCGCCGGCACCCGGCGTGCCGGCCCTCGCGGTACCGCCGCCCACCGGCCTGTGGTCGGCCGGCGAGGACGGCGATTTGCCCCCGCCGGCCGTGGCGCGTGTCTGGCGCATGGCGCGGCCCGACCTGTTTTCGATCCGCAACACGAGCGTGCCGTCCTACCTGCAGCCGATGGTGCACGAGGTGAAGGCGAGCCGCGCCGACCTGCTCTCCGACCTTCGGCACGCGGCCAAGCGCGAGGCCTACCAGTGGCTCTGCGAGGAGTGCTATTACGTCTTTCCCGCGGGGGTCGCGGAGCCCGAGGAGATTCCCGAGGCCTTCGGCGTGTGGGTCCTGCATGGCCCCGTGGAATCGGGACGCTTCGAGCTGCTGCGCCCGGCCCGCCATGCGCGTTGCCCGCTGCCCTTCGCCGTCTGGATGGCCCTGTGCAAGGCCACGCCCCTGCATGCCGATGGCGAACCTGCGCAGGCGCTGCTGGGTGCGGGCGACGAAGGCATGCCGCCTGGCGCCGGCGAGCCCGCGGGTGCCGGGCTGCTGCAGCCCGATGGCCGCCCGCAGCCCGCGGCGCAGCCCTGAGGGAAGGCCGGGCGCCATGGTTGCGGCTCCCGCACCCGAGCAGGCCGGCGCAGCCCCGGCCGGGGCGCCGCCGCCCACCTACACCGTCGCGGTGCGCGAGCTGTGCGAGTTCACCGCCAAGCAGGGCGATCTCGATCTGCGCTTCACCCCCGCGCCCACGGCGCGCGAGGGCATGGAGGGCCATGCCGCCGTGGCGGCGCGCCGCAGCGCGGCCGGCCCGGGCTACGAGGCCGAGGTGCCCCTGGTGGGCGCCTGCGGGCTGCTGCGCGTGCGCGGCCGCGCCGACGGTTTCGATGCCGGGCAGGCCCGCCTCGACGAAGTCAAGACCTACAAGGGCCGCCTGGACCGGCAACCCGCCTCGCACCGCGCGCTGCACTGGGCGCAGGCCAAGGTGTACGGCTGGCTGCTGTGCGAATCCCGCGGGCTGGCGGCCGTCACGGTGGCGCTCGTCTACCTCGACATCGGCACGCAGCGCGAAACCGTGCTGTCCGAACATTGCACGGCCGATGCGCTGCGCGCGCATTTCGAGGCGCTGTGCCGCCGTTTCGTGGACTGGGCCGCGGCCGAGGTGGCCCACCGCACCGCCCGGGATGCGGCCCTGCGCACGCTGGCGTTCCCGTTCGGCCAGGGGTTCCGCACCGGGCAGCGGCCTCTGGCGGAGGCCGTGTACCGCGCGGCCACGGCCGGCCGCTGCCTGCTCGCGCAGGCGCCCACGGGCATCGGCAAGACGGTGGGCACGCTGTTCCCCGTGCTCAAGGCGGCGCCTGGCGGGCGCATCGACAAGGTGTTCTTCCTCACGGCCAAGACCTCGGGGCGGCAGGTGGCGCTCGATGCCATGGCCCGCATCGCCGCGCCGCCGCCGGGCACAGGCGGCCCGCCGCCCCTGCGCGTGCTGGAACTCGTGGCGCGCGAGAAATCCTGCGAACACCCGGGCAGCGCCTGCCATGGCGATGCCTGCCCGCTCGCGCGCGGCTTCTACGACCGCCTGCCCGGCGCGCGCGCCGATGCGCTGTGCCCGCCGGACGGAGCTGCCGGCCCCGTTGCGCTGGACCAGGCTGCCGTGCGCGAGGCCGCGCTGCGCCACGGCATCTGCCCCTACTACCTGGGCCAGGAACTCGCCCGCTGGGCCGACGTGGTGGTGGGCGACTACCACTACTACTTCGACGCGGGCGGGCTGCTGCATGGCCTCGCGCAGGCCGGCCAATGGCGCGTGGCGTTGCTGGTGGACGAGGCCCACAACCTCGTCGAGCGCGGGCGGCGCATGTATTCGGCCGAGCTGCTGCCGGACACGCTGCTCCAGGCCCGCCGGTCGGCCACCGCGGCCGCCGTGCCGCGCCTGAAGAAGGCGCTGGACCGCGTGCGCCGCGCCTGGCTCGCTCTGGACCGGGCGCACGCCGCCGACTACACCGTGCTGGAGGGGTTTCCCGCCGCGATGGCCGGGGCATTGCAGCAATGCACGGTGGCGCTCGGGGAGCACTTCGCCGACCACCCCGAGCAGATGGATGCCGCGCTGCAGGCCTTCTACCTGGAGGCGCTGCAGCTACAGCGCATGGCCGAGCTGCTGGACGCGCATTCCATGGTGGACCTGGCGCGCCCCTCGCAAGGGGCTGCCGGCACCTCGGTGCTCTGCGTGCGCAACCTGGTGCCGGCGCCCTTCCTGGGGCCGCGCCTGCAGGCCGCCCAGGCCAGCGCGCTGTTTTCGGCCACGCTGCAGCCCATGCCGTACTACGCCGATCTGCTGGGCCTGCCGGACGGCCATGCCCGCGTGGACGTCGCCTCGCCGTTCCGGGCAGCCCAGCTGCAGGTGCGTGTCGCGCGCCACATCTCCACCCGCTATGCGCACCGTGCGGCCTCGGCGGTGCCGATCGCCGACCTGATGGCCCGGCAATTCGCCGAGCGGCCCGGCAACTACCTCGCCTTCTTCAGCAGCTACGACTACCTTGAGCGCGTGGCCGAGGTGTTCGCGCAGCGCCATGCCGGCCTGCCGCACTGGTGCCAGTCCCGCCGCATGCAGGAGGCCGGGCAGCGCGAATTCCTGGGCCGTTTCACCGAGGACGGGCAGGGTATCGGCTTCGCCGTGCTGGGGGGCGCGTTCGCCGAAGGCATCGACCTGCCGGGGCGGCGGCTGATCGGCGCATTCCTCTCCACGCTGGGGCTGCCGCAGGTCAACCCGGTGAACGAGCAGATCCGCGAGCGCATGGACCGGTTGTTCGGCGCGGGCTACGACTACACCTACCTCTACCCCGGGCTGCAGAAGGTCGTGCAGGCCGCGGGCCGCGTGATCCGCACGCCCGAGGACGAAGGGGTGGTGCACCTCATCGACGACCGCTTCGCGCGGCCCCAGGTGCGCGGGCTGCTGCCGGCGTGGTGGGCGGTCTGAATCACGGGTGGGATTTATTCGGATACGGCGCGTATGTGAATTAACATACGCGCCGTATGCCAAAAACCCCGGAACCGAAAACCCCGCCACGCCAGCGCCGCACGCGGGCGGAAATGATGGAGGCCACGCGCGCCAGCCTGCTGGCCGCGGCGCGCAGCGCCTTCGCCGCCCGGGGCTACGCCGGCACGTCGATGGACGATTTCACCGGCGAAGCGGGCCTGACCCGCGGCGCGCTCTACCACCATTTCGGCAGCAAGCAGGGCCTGCTCGTCGCGGTCATCGAGCAGATCGAGGCCGAGGTGGGCGAGCGCCTGCAGGCGGTGTCCGATGCGGCGCCCACCCCGTGGGAAGGCCTGCGCCGCCGTTGCCGGACCTATCTGGAACTCGCCCTGGAGCCCGAGATCCGCCGGATCGTCCTGCAGGATGCCCGCGCGGTCTTCGGCGACGTGCCGCAAGCCGCGCAGTCGGTCGGCATCGCTGCGCTGGAAACGGCCCTGCAGGGGCTGATCGCCGAGGGCGCGGTGGTGCCCGTCCACGCGGGTGCAACGGCCCGGATGCTCTATGGCGCGGTCACCGAAGCATCGTTCTGGATCGCCGAGCCCGACGGCGACCAGGCATCGCGCCTGGCCGATGCGCTGGCCGGGCTGGACCGGCTGCTGGGCGGCCTGCGCGCACCCTGAAGACACCCTTCCCCCACGAACCCAGGAGCCCACGGCAATGCAATGGCACAACACCGCGACCCGATTCGGAGCGCTCGCGAAATGCTTCCATTGGACGAGCGCGGCCGCCTTCATCGGCGCCTATGCCGTCGTCTACTACGTCATCTGGTTCATGGACGACACGGCGGACGAGTCCCTTCCGGTGCTCAACATCCACTGGGTGCTGGGGCTGCTGGTCGGCTTCCTGGTGCTCCCCCGGCTGCTGTGGCGGTGGCTGGACGTGCAACCCGAAGACCCGCCGGGCCCGGCGCTCGAGCACGCACTGGCGCACGCCGCGCACTGGGCGCTGTACGGCCTGCTGATCGTGATGCCGGTCACCGGGTACCTCGGCACGGGGGCGCCGACGGACTTCGGTCTGTTCTCGGTCACCGGCTTCAATGACACCGCGCTGTTCGCCTGGATCCACCTTACCTGGGGCGTGGGCTGGGAGGCATTCGAGGCCCCGGTCGATGCCGTCCACCATTTCATCGGGAAGTTCGTGGCCTGGGCCGTGGTGCTGCTACACGTGGCGGCCGCGCTGTTCCATCACCGGGTGCGGCGCGACGGCGTGCTGATGCGCATGCTGCCGGGCGGGCGCTGAGCGGACTAGAACAGCTTCCTTACGTGGCACTGACTTGGAGGCGCGGTCCTAGCGCCCCAGGGGGTCTATCGCTTACAAAATTTCACGCTTTCCGATCCGTTGGGTATAACTGTCCAAACACCTCGGGAGGAGAGCGCTTTTGGCTTTCAAGCAATGGACCGCAGCCACGCTGCTGGCATGTGCCGCGGGCGCACACGCCTATGAGCCCCAGGCCGGTACCTGGGTCGTGTCGTCGGAGGTGGATGGCAGGCCGGGGCGGGGCCTGTCGGTCGACGTGCAGAACGGCACGCTCGCCCTGCAGATGTACGCCTACGAAAGCAGCGGCCAGCCCACGTTCTACCTGGCAGTGGGGCCGGTGGCCGACAACAAGGTCACTGCGCGCCTGAACCGCTACACCGGCGGCCGTTTCTTCGGCAGCGGGGCGCAGTCCGGCACCGAAGCGCAGAGCCCGGGGAACGTCACCGTGCGCTTCACGAGCGGCACGACCGGCTTCATCACCTTCCCGAACGAGCCCGAGAAGCCCATCTCCCGCTTCAGCTTCGGCTACCCGCGCGTGCCGGCCAGCCTGGCGGGCTACTGGACCTTCACTTCCTTCGGCAACGAAGGCATGCGGGCCGATGTCGTGCAGCTCACCACCCCGGGGGCGGGCACGGCCAACGGCAACGGACTCATGGTAAGCAGCGACGGGCTCTTCGGCTGCGAGCACCAGACCTCCGGCACGCTGTCGGGCAACGTGGTGTGCGTGCGGGTCAGCAGCGGCGGCACGCTGCAGCGCTCCTACCTCATGTCGTACAGCGTCAACGACGGCGAGGGCTATTCGCAGACCGCCGGCACCGGCGCCCAGCAATTCCTCGTCGTGCGCCGCGTGGCGACGGCCCGGGGCGACGGGACGGGCATCGTCTACAAGGCATCCGACGACAACGCGGCGCTGCCGGTGCCGGAATCGGCCCTGCAGACCCTGCGTGCCCACCTGGCCCAGGTGGCGGCCGAGGAATCCGCCGCACCCTGACGGGCGAGCGCGGCGCGGCGGCTTCGCGCCCCGGTCCGGCGTACCCATGGCGCCGGGCGCCGCGACACCGCAGAATCCGGTGCAGGCTGCCCACCCCGGGCGGCCCGTCTTCCGGAGTGCCGCGCCCATGCCGTCGTCCATCGATCCGCCACGCCAGCCGCAGGGCGCCCTGGCGCGCCTGATGGCCGAGGCCGCACTGCAGCGGCAGAACATGCTGATCGGCGGCACGGACCCGGCCACCCCTGCCGGTGCCTCCGCACCGGCCCAGGCCACCGTGCCCGGGCAGCCCCCGCTGCCCATCCCATCGTCTCCATCCCTGCCGCCCGGCGAGCGCGTGAGCGTGTCGCCCGAGGCCCGTGCGCGCGCGGATGCGGCGGGAGGGGGCGCAGCCGGCGCGCCCCAGGCCGCTGGCGCCCCCGCGGTGGCGGGGCCGGGGGGCGGCGGGCCCTCCACGGGCGGGCGGGCTCCTGCCGGTTCCGCCGGCCTGGCCGCTCCGGTGCCCGCCCCTGCAGCGGCCGTGGTGGCCGGGGCGGGCACTGCCTGGCCGGCGGGCGGCGTTGCCGGCCCCACGCGCGCGTTGCTCGGCATGCTCGTGCACCAACTGGGGGGCGGCGCCTCGGGCCTCGGCGTGGTGGCCGCCCAGCCCTGGACGGCGGACTTGGCTCGGGCGCTGCGGGCCGGCACCCTCGCGCCGGACGGCCCCGGCCCCCTGCAGACGTGGCGCGTCGGGCAGGGCAGCGTGCAGGCGGAGGACGGTGAGCGGGGTTTCTCGTTCACGCTCCAGGCGCCGGCGGCGATGCCGCGCGGGGCGGCTGCCGCCGGGCTGGCCGAGGCGGGCCTGCCCGCCGCCGCCACGCCTGTGGGTGCCGGCAGCGCGGCGGCCGGTGCGCTCACGGTGCCTTTTCCGGGCCGGCTCGCGCGCCTGGAGTCCGGCGTGTTCGCGCTGGTGCTGCAAGGGAGGGACGAGGCCGGTGGCGCCACCCGCACCAGCGCGCTCCTGTCGCTGGAGTTCCAGCCCCCGCCCGCGCAGGGCCTCTATGCGCGCGAATGGATGCTGCCGTCCCTGCGCCCCGACCCGTGGCTGCAGATGGCGGCGTTGCAGGCCAGCGGCTACCGGCGGGAGGACGAAGAGGCAGAGGCCGCGGCACGCCGGGGCGGCGCGCCGCTGTGCGACACCCCCGGCTGCCCCTATGCGGACCGTGCGCCGTGCGCGCAGCCGTTCTGCATGGCGCTGCGCGTCATGCCGCCGCAGCGCTCCGCAGGCCCCTGAGCCGCGCGCCCTGTCGGCCGGCCGGCAATCCGGCGTTCAGTGGGCCGCACTTTTCGAGAAGACGTTGATGACCAGTACGCCGGCGATGATGAGCCCCATGCCTGCGATGGCGGCCAGGTCGAGCGTCTGCCTGTGGACTGCCCACCCCACCAGGGAGATGAGCACGATGCCGGCGCCCGACCAGATGGCGTAGGCAATGCCGGTGGGCAGGGTCTTCAGCGTCAGCGAGAGGCACCAGAACGCGATCGCATAGCCCACCACCACGATCAGGCTGGGCAGCGGCCGGGTGAATCCCTGGGCGGATTTCATCGCCGTGGTGGCGATGACCTCGGCCACGATGGCGATGGCGAGGGGAACGTAAGGCGAGGCCATGGGGAAATGCTCCGGCAAACCGGGGATTTTGTGCCATGGCTGCCGCGCATCCCCAAGAAAAAACCACCGGGCCCTTGCAGGCACCGGTGGCGGAATTCGGCGGGACCGGCACCGGCCCAGGGGGCCGGCGCGCCGCTTCAGGGGTACAGGCCGCGCATTTCGCGGGCGTGCAGGATGCGCTGGCAGGCTACGATGAAGGTGGCGGTGCGCAGGCTCACCTTGTGCTCCTGGGCCACGTGCCAGATGCCGGCGAAGGCCTCCTGCATGATGCGCACGAGGCGGGCATTGATCTCGTCCTCGCTCCAGAAGAAGCTGGAGAAATCCTGCACCCATTCGAAGTAGCTCACCGTCACGCCGCCGGCGTTGGCGATCACGTCGGGCAGCACCAGCACGCCCTTGTCGTGCAGGATGTCGTCGGCCTCGGTGGTCGTGGGGCCGTTGGCGCCTTCGATCACGAGCTTGGCCTTGATCTGGCCGGCGTTGTGCTTGGTGATCTGGCCTTCCAGTGCGGCAGGGATGAGGATCTCGCAGTCCACGCCCCAGAAGTCTTCCTTGGCCATCGCTTCGGCGCCGGCGAAGCCGCCCACGCCGCCGGTGGCCTTGACGTGCTCCAGCAGGGCAGGCACGTCCAGGCCGCCCTGGCGGTAGATGGTGCCGGTGTGGTCCTGCACGGCCACGACCTTGGAGCCCGCTTCGGCGAACAGCTTGCCGGCGATGCCGCCCACGTTGCCGAAGCCCTGCACCGCGATGCGCGCGCCTTCCAGCGGCAGGCCCGTCAGCTTGGCGGCTTCCACGCCCACGGTGTACACGCCGCGGCCGGTGGCCTCGACGCGGCCGAGCGATCCACCCAGATCGACCGGCTTGCCGGTGACCACGCCGGTGGCGGTGGCGCCGGTGTTCATGGAGTACGTGTCCATCATCCAGGCCATGACCTGGCCGTTGGTGTTCACGTCAGGGGCGGGAATGTCCTTGGAGGGGCCGATCAGCAGGCCGATCTCGCTGGTGTAGCGGCGCGTCAGGCGCTCCAGCTCGCCGCGCGAGAGCTTCTTGGGATCGACGCGGATGCCGCCCTTGGCACCGCCGTAGGGCACGTTCACGGCCGCGTTCTTGACCGACATCCAGGCCGACAGGGCCATCACTTCGGAGAGCGTGACGTCCTGGTGGAAGCGCACGCCGCCCTTGCCGGGGCCGCGGCTCAGGTTGTGCTGCACGCGGTAGCCCTCGTAGTGGGCGATGGTGCCGTTGTCCAGCTCGATCGGCACGTCCACGATCAGGACGCGCTTGGGGCGCTTGAGCGTTTCCACCCAGCGCGCCAGGTTGCCCAGGTAAGGGGTGACGCGGTCCACCTGCTGCAGGTAGTTGCCCCAGGGGCCGAGGTCGTCGGCCTGGAGGTAGGAGGGCAGGGGGTGCGACTGCAGGTGCGCGGCGTTGGATGCGGCGTGGTTCGACATAGGGGTGATGTCCTGGTTGAAGAATCTGTGCAGCTGCAAAGCTTATGCCCGCCCGCCCGGGACTGTCCAAGGCCGGTGTGGCACGGTGTTATGCATTCGTTGCATAAACTGAAGAAATGCTACGCCACGCGCAGGTCGGACAGCGACGGGTCGCCGGGTGGATAGTGCAGGTCCAGCCGCTGGAGCACGTCGCGCAGCACGGTCGCGATCATCAGGTTGCGGTGCGTCTTGGAATCGGCGGGCACGATGGTCCATGGCGCCCAGGGGGTGTGCGTTGCGGGCAGCAGCGCCTCGTAGGCGCGCTCGTAATCGTCCCACTGGCGGCGCACCGTGAGGTCGCCGGCCTCGAACTTCCAGTGCTTGGACGGGTCGTCCAGGCGCTCCTGCAGGCGCTGGCGCTGCTCCTCGCGGCCGATGCGCAGCATGAACTTCAGGACCACGGTGCCGGTCTCGGCCAGCATGCGCTCGAAGTCGTTGATGTGCGCGAGGCGCTGGCGGTGCTGAGCGGCGGTGATCTCGCCGTTCACCACGGGCACCAGCACGTCTTCGTAGTGGCTGCGGTTGAACACGACGGTCTCGCCCGCACCGGGCACCTGGGCATGGATGCGCCAGAGGAAATCGTGCGCGCGCTCGGCCGGGGTGGGCGCTCTCCAGCCGGTCACGCGCACGCCCAGGGGGCTCATGCGGCCGAACACACCGCGCACCGTGCCGTCCTTGCCCGAGGCGTCCATGCCCTGGAGGATCACCAGCAGCTTGAAGCGCCGGTCGGCATAGAACACGTCCTGCAGCCGGTCGAGTTCGGCGGCCAGGCTTTCCACGGCCGCCTTGTCCTGCGCCTTGTCGCCGCGCGAGAACGGCTTGGCCGAGGGATCGAAGTCCGCCAGCGAGAAGGCGTGTGCCTTGCCCTTCGCGCCCGCCGCGGCCGGCTGCCAGGCACGCCACGCCCGGGCGGTGTCCGTGTCGCCGAGGTCGAATGCGCGGGAAATCGGGTCGTCCATGCGTGCGTCTCCGGAAAAGGAAGGCGGGGCCGACGGCATTGTGGGGCATCGGCCCGCCAGGGAATCCATGGAAATGATTTGCTATTAAATATATAGCAAACTATTCAATGAATACGGCGGCATGGAGCACATTTTATTGCAACCCTGCAAGCGTGCCGGTGCCCCGGTGGCGTGCTCAGAACTGCACCTGCAGGCCCGCCACCACCTGCCGTCCCAGGCCGGGCAGTACCGTGAGCGCTCCCCAGGAGGCGGTGTAGTAGGTCTTGTCGAACAGGTTGTGCACGTCCAGCGTGAGCCGCGTGCGCGGATCGATCTGCCAGTAGGCCGTGGCGCGCGCGGTGGTGTAGGCGGGCAGGCGGTAGGTGTCGGTCGCGGTACCGGTGCGCTCGCCCACGTGCACGAGCCCGCCGCCCAGCCCGTAGCGCCCGCCGGAGGCGAGCCGGTCCTCGCGGATCGCGAACAGGCCGGCAGCCACGCGCGGGATGTTGGCCAGGCGCTTGCCGAGCAGCGCGGGGTTGTTGTCGCGCGTGACTTCGGTGTCGGTGTAGGCCAGGTTGGCGGACAGGCGCCAGTGCGCGTCGAGCTGCCCGGCCAGGTCGGCTTCGGCACCGCGGCTGCGTACCTCGCCCGCGGCGATGCTGAAGTTGGCGTTCGTCGGGCTGCGCGTGAGCACGTTGGTCTTGCGGATGTCGAAGACCGCCACCGCACCGCTCAGGCGCTGGTCGGCCGACTGCCACTTGGCGCCGGCCTCGAACGCCTTGCCCTTCTGGGGCGCGAACGCGCCGCCGTCTTCGCCCGCGCCCGTGTTGGGGCGGAACGAGCGGCCGGCCGACACGTAGAGCGACGCGCGGTCGCTCAGCAGGTAGGTGAGGCCGGCGCGCGGCGTGGCCGCCGAATGCTCCTGGGCCTGCGTGGTGCCGGCGAGGCGGTTCTCGTAGTCCTGGTGGAAACGGTCGAAGCGCGCGCCCAGCAGCAGCTTCCAGCGGTCGGTCAGGTCGAGCTGGTCCTGCACGAAGAGGCCGGTGGCGCGTTGGCGGTCGCGGGTGTCGAAGCCGGGCGTGAGCGTGCCGGGCGCCTGGCCGTAGACGGGCTGGAAGATGTCGATCGCGAAGGGCTGCGTGGCGAGGTTGGAGTAGCGGATGTCCTGGCCCATCGACAGCCGCCACGATTCCACGCCGGCCAGCAGCGTGTGCCCGAGGCCGCCGGTGCGCAGCCTGCCCTCCACCTCGGCCTGCACCGAGGTGTCGCGCGCCGGCAGGCTGCGCCAGCTGTCGCGCCGCGTGAGCGTGCGGCCATCGGCGCGCAATGTGCCGTTCAGGTCCACGGCATCGCCGTAGAGATCGGTTTCGCGGTGCGACAGCCCCAGGCGCGTGCGCCATCCCGGGCCCAGTTCGTGGTCGAGCGTGAACTGGTGGGTGTCGCCGTTCACATGCAGGTTGGAGCGCGAGGGATCGCCCAGGTAGCGGTCCGCGGGCAGCGCGCCGGGGTTGCCGTTCACCTGGACGATGCCCCGGTCCAGCGGCGTGCGGATGCGGATGAACTCGGCCTCGTACTGCAGCACCGTGCCCGTGCCCAGCGTCCAGGTGAGGGCCGGCGCCAGCACGCTCTTGCGGTTGTCCGCGAGGCCCGTGCGGCTCGCGCCGTCCTCGGCCGCCACGTTCAGCCGGTAGGCCAGGTTGGACGCGAGCGGGCCCGTGGCGTCGAGGCTCGCGCGGCGGTAGCCCAGGCCGCCCACCTGCAGGCTCGCGGTGCGCGAAGGCGTGAACTGCGGCTTCTTGGTGACCACGTTGACCGTGCCGCCCGGCTCGCTGCTGCCGTAGAGCGCGGCCGCCGGGCCCTTGAGGAATTCGACGCGCTCCACCGTGGCCATGTCGCGCTGCGGGCCGTAGCCGCGCGACGACGCGAAGCCGTTGAGCAGCGTGCCGCCGTCGGTGTTGCTGAAGCCGCGGATGGCGTAGTTGTCCCAGGTGCCGCCGAAGTCGTTGAGCCGCGTGATGCCGCTCACGAAATCCACCGTGTCCGCCAGCCGCGTGGCGCCCAGGTCGTCGATGAACTGGCGCGGCACCACGCGCACGGCCTGCGGCGTCTCGATCAGCGGCGTCTCGGTGCGCGTGGCGGCCGTGCCGCGCTGCGCCCCCTGGTAACCGCCGGCCGCATCGCCGGCATCGCGCACCTGCACCTCCTGCAGCGTGGTGGGCGCCTCTGCCGCCGTCTGCGCCGCGGCGAACGGGGCGGCCGACAGCATGCAGAGCGTGAAGGTGGACAGGGCAAGGGGAGGCCGGCGGCGCGAGGGCGCCCGGTGCATCGGGTGGGGCATGGCGGAATCGGTGGGAACGGGGGAAGGGCGTGGCCGCGGCAGGAGCACCGGGGCCCCGCATCCCATGCGGGGCCCGGGCTCGGCCGTGGCGGGCGATCATATCAAAATGAGAGTAATTCTCATTGTTGAACGATTTCGGGCGTTGTTCGCCGGCCGCCTTGCTTGCGTTTTTCTCAGCGAGGCGCTGCCGATTTCCCTGCGGCAGCCTGTTCGTTGACCCAGTGCAGGCTTTTTCCCGGTACGCACCACGCGGGATCGCGCACCCAGTCGGTAAACCACAAGGTGGGGCTGCCCTGAAGGACGGGGCAGGCCGTGTAGCCAAGGCTCGGCATGTAAGAGCGCTGGATCAACGATGTGACCGGAATCAGCAACATCACGAGACCGCTGGCAAACACCGCAATGGTGAAAGCCCGTTCGAATTTCCGGATTGCAACTTCGCTGCACCGGGCGATCCGCATGGCGCCGAGCATGATCGCCATGATGCAAACGACCGCAACAAATGGTGCCAGTTGGGCAGCAGGAGCAATACGCACCACGGGTGCCAGCGCAGCAAGCGCCCGCAGCACCGGCACGACCCCATGCAAGGTCACCAAAACACAGCTTGCCGCGATGCCCAGAAAGAGCGGAGTGCTCCAGAGCATGGTTTTGCGCAGTGCGGGAATGTCATGCATTTCGGTTGGAGCGCTTGGCTGATCGATCTAGTAACACAGGCGGGTGATTCGGCAGAGCCAATTCTTGGCGCCCCTGTCGATTGAATGTCTCAGTTCCATCGTCTTGTGCGCGATGGCGCTTTGAAGATCGTCCTGCCACGCTTGGGACTTGGTGTCGATGTAGTAGATGCCCAGTTCGGTTTTTTCTGGCAGCATTTTGAGGGCGCTGATGACCTTCTGTTTGATTCCATATTGGTTGTCCAGCATGTTGAGCGCGACGCCCCCGGATACAGCCACTAAGGCCATCACGACCAGCGGCAGCACCGCCACAGCCGTTACACCGGCGACCCCTGCGGCTGCGGCATAAGCAACCAACCCGCCCAATCCTCCCTTCACCGCTTCCACACCGATCCCTCCCACCAGGTCGTACATGGTCTTCTCGTTGTTGAACATGAAGTCCATCACCTCGATCCCCGTGGACACCACTACGCCCAGCATGAATCCCCCCTTGGCAATGCCCTGGAGGCTCTTCATGCCCAACCCCAGTTGAAGCATCTTCGGATGGGTGGCCAGGTAGCGGGTGCCCTGGAGTGCGCCGCTGCGCTGGGCGGAGTAGCCCTTGATGATGATGTACGTGCCCGTGGCGGTGGTTTTCACGTAACTCGTGATGCCCGCCATGCCGATGGCATTCAGCGTCCGGGTGATGGCGATGGCGTCGTTGGCGCCCTGGGCCGCGGGGCCTACCCAGGGCTCGCCTGCGTTGGGGCTGAAGCTCTTCTGCCAGTACTGGCCGAAGGTCGATTGGGCAAGCATCTTGCGCAGGGTGAACTCCAAGGAGGGGTTGTTGCGGGCCTTGTCCTGCAAGATGCCCAGGTACTGGCCTTGCGTCAGCACCAGAACGTCCACCCGGTTCTGTTCCATCGACTGGGCCACGGATTGGGCATAGCCCATCGTGAAAAACGTGGCGGCAAGTTCCGCAGTCATCGCCTCGATCCCTTCCCGTTCGGTTGCTTCGGGGCGGATGCTAAGGGTTTATCACGGTACTTTCTGTCCAGAAAAGCAAACTTGCTTTTAACTATGGGTTAACAGGAATTTTGGCCACCGCTCGGTGAATCCATGGATAGGGGGTTCCGTGCCGCCCCGCGCCGCTTACGCGTTCCGCCCGGCCTGCTGGGCCATCAATTCCACGAATCGCCGTGCGCCCAGGCCCAGGGGGCGCTCCTTGGACCACACCACGTCCACCCAGAGGGCGATGCCGTTGCTGAGGTTCTCGAAGGGCATCTCCGCCAGCGTGCCGGCGGCGATGCGCGGTTCGGCCAGGGCCCGGGGTTGCCAGCCCCAGCCGAGGCCCGCTTCGATGAGGCCCAGCGCGGCGAGGTGGTTGTCGGTGCGCCAGTGGTGCCGTGCGAAGACCAGGCGGGGATCGGTGTGGGCGAGGTCGCGGCCGGCCACGACGATCTGGCGGGTGGTGGTGAGGTGTTCCTCGCGCAGCCGGGCACCTGGACCACCGGGGCCGCCCGTGCTCCCTGCGCCGCGCACGGCGGCCAGCACCGGGTGGTCGGGAGCCATCACCGCCACCAGGGTTTCGCTGCCCACTTCCTGGAAGCCCTCCCGGCCGTCGAGGCTGGGGCGTTCGAAGACCAGCGCGAGCTGGGCGCGGCCCGCGTGCAGCAGCGCGAGCGCGTCGGCCTGGGGCGCGGCGAGCACTTCCACCTGCAGCAGCGGGTGCTCCTGCGCCAGTGCGGCGAGCGGGCTGTTCCAGTGGCCGGCCAGCAGCTCCGGCGCGATGGCGAGCGTCAGGCGCTCCTCCAGCCCCTGGGTGAGCGCCAGCGCCTGCGCGTTCAGCTGCCGCAATTGCGCCGCGAAGAGCCGCGCCTGGGGTTCCAGCGCCCGGGCGGCGGCCGTGGGCCGGGGTTCGCGGCCGGCCCGGTCGAAGAGTTGCACGGCCAGCTCGGCCTCCAGATGGCCGATGGTCATGCTCACGGCCGAGGGCACGCGCGAGAGGGCGCGCGCCGCCGCCGAAAACGAGCCGTGGTCCAGCACAGCCAGGAACACCTGCACGCTGTCGGAAGAGAATGCCATGGGCCGCAACCTGTCAGAAAAACTGAAAGAAGCCGACTTTATATGTCAATCCATGGCAAATAAAGTCCGGTGCATGCCTTCCCATTCCTCCGTCTCTTTTCGCCCGTCCGGCCTGCAGGGCCCCGTTCGCCGCGTGGTCTATGTGTCGCTGTACGAATTGATCGCCATCGCGTTCGCCACGCTCGGGATGATGTGGGCGACCGGCCAGGGTGCGGGGCATTCGGGCGGGGTGGCGGTGATCGCCTCGGCCATCGCCATCGTCTGGAACCTGGCGTTCAACTGGGCCTTCGAGCGCTGGGAATCGCGCCAGGCGGTGCGCGGCCGCAGCACGGCACGGCGCGTGGCCCACGCCATCGGCTTCGAGGGCGGGCTGGCCGTGATCCTCGTGCCGGTCCTGGCGTGGTGGTTCGGCGTCAGCCTGTGGGAAGCCCTGCTCATGGACCTGGGCCTGCTGCTGTTCTTCCTGGTCTACACCTTCGTCTTCAACTGGGCGTTCGACCGCGTGTTCGGCCTGCCTGCGTCGGCGCAGGCGGGGACGAGTACGCCCGTGGCGGGCGTGCCGGGCTGAGGGCCCGAGGCGGCGCCCGGACCCGGCCGCTAGCCGAAGCGGAAGCTGGAGGCGGTCACGCCGCCGAAGATGTTTTCCTCGTGGTAGACGCACCGGGCCGGTTCGGCCTCGGCAGCGCCGGCCGCGACCATCAGTGGGATCAGGTGGTCTTCGCGCGGGTGGGCCAGCCGGGCGGCCGGGGCGCTTTCCCAGTCCACCAGCCGGGCTGCCCGATCGGCCGGCGCGGTGCGCACCAGCGCGTCCTGCAGCCACTGGTCGAAGGCGGCCGAGGGCGCGCGCCCGGCGTCGCCGAAGCGGCGCAGGTTGTGGTAGCTGAGCCCGCTGCCCACGATCAGCACGCCTTCGGCGCGCAGCGGCGCCAGCGCGCGGCCGAGCGCCAGGTGCTGCGCGGGATCCAGCCCCTGCTGGAGGGCGACCTGGACCACCGGCACGTCGGCATCCGGGTACATCACCTGCAGCGGCGCGAAGGTGCCGTGGTCGAAACCGCGCCCGGCATCGAGCCGGGACGGCAAACCGGCCGCCTCGATGAGCGACGCGATCCGCCCGGCCAGGGCCGGCGCACCCGGCGCCGCGTAGCGCACCTCGTAGGTGTGGGGCGGGAATCCGAAGTAGTCGTAGACCATCGGCGGCCGGGGGCTGGACATCACGGCGAAGGCATCGTCCTCCCAGTGGCCGGACACCACCAGCACGGCCTCGGGCCGCGTGCCGATCTGGCGCGGAATGTCCTGCAGCGACTGTTCCAGGGCGTGCATGGCGCGGCGCATCTCCGGCACATAGGGCCACGGGCCGCCGCCGTGCGAGATGAAGTAGGTGGGAAGGAGTGCTGTGGTGGGCATGGGGGGTTACATCGAAGGTGGATCGGGGGCAGGGGCCGGTGCGGTTCAGCCGCCGCGGGCGCGGATCGGCGCGCGCCGCGCACGGCCCCACAGCACGAAGGCGCACAACGGGAGCAGAACGAAGTTCAGCGGCAGCACCATCGCCTCGCCGCGGCCGAGGTGGAAGGCGATGGCGAAGAGCTGCAGCACCGTGCATCCCAGCGCTGCCCACACGGTCAGCCGGGGCAGGATGCGCGACAGCGCGGGCAGCAGGATGCCGAGGCCGCCGGCCAGATCGATCAGCCCGATGGTCCGCACGAAGGCCACGGGGTACTGCCCCGCCCACGGCATCATCGCGCTCAGTTCAGGGATGGGCGTGGTGAGCTTCATGGCGCCGGAAGCGCAGAACGCCAGGGCCACGAGGCACTGCGCGGTCCACAGCGCGACGCGCAGGGTTTTGCCGGCCGGGCGCGAGGAGATAGGGGTGCCGTAGGAAGCGGAGGTCATGGCTGGAGGTTCCTTGGAGGAAAGCCACGGCGTGTGGCGACGGTTGCCAGATTAGGATTTCCTCAGAAAGAAATCGATGGCGCTAAAGTGATGGCATCGTTTCCTTTTGAGGCAACCATGGAGCCTTCCGAGCTGGAGTTGACCGGGGTGCGCGTGTTCCAGGCCATCGTCGAAGCCGGCAGCTTCAGCGCGGCGGCAGACCGGCTGGGCATGGCGCCACCCATGGTGAGCAAGCACATCGCACGGCTGGAGCGCACGCTGGGTGCCCGGCTGCTCCATCGCACCAGCCGCAGCATGAGCCTGACGGAGGCCGGCACCGCGTTCTATGCGCAGGGCCGGCAGGCCCTGGAACTGCTCGATTCGGCCGCGGCATCGGTGGGCCTGGGGCAGGACCGGCCGCGCGGCGAGCTGCGGATCAGCGCGCCGGTCTGGTGCGCCACGCCGCGCTTCGCCCGGCTGCTCGCGGCCTATCGACAGGCGTTCCCTGAAGTGCGGCTGGATCTGCACCTCGACAACCGCATGGTCGACATCGTGTCGGAGGGGTTCGACGTGGCGCTCCGAATGACGGCCGAGCCCGCGCCGCAGTTGATCGCACGCCCCCTGTGCCCGGTGGCGTTCCATCTCGTCGCCGCCCCGGGCGTGCCTGCGCCTGCGGGCGAGGATCCAGCCTCCGGCTTTCTCCCGGTGCCGGTGGTGATGCCCAACTACCTGCCGTCCGACCGCTTCGCGAAGATGCTGCAGGACAGCGTGCAGCGGCGCATCGACACGGTGATGAAATCCAGCGACACCACGCTCAGCTACCACGCGGTGGTGGCCGGCATGGGCGCGGCCTTCCTGCCGGACTGGCTGGTCGAGGACGACCTGGCTGCGGGGCGGCTGGTGCCGTTGCCGGGCGAGACCCGCTTCGCGGGCACGCTCTTCGCCGTGTATGCCAGCCGGCGGCACATGCCGCCCAAGCTGCGCAGCTTCATTGACTTCCTGGCCGAGCGGCTGTGTGGGGAGGGGGCAGGGCCCGTACCGGCCTGAGCGTGCCTGCCCCGGCAGTCTGCAGAAGCCCTGCAGCGCGAGGCCTGTGCGGCCTGGGACGGAGTGGCCCGCGTCCGCAGGTCTTCTTTCAGCGCAGCGTCAGCCCGGCGGTCTTGATCGCCTTGGCGTAGCGCGGCTGTTCGGCCTGCAGGCTCTCGGCCAGCGCCTGTGGCGTGCCCCCGGCCACCTTGAAACCCTGCGCTTCCAGTTGCGCGCGCACCTCGGGCGACTGCAGCACCGCGCCGATGTCGCGGTTGATCTTCTCCACGATGGCCGGCGGCGTGCCGGCCGGCGCGAAGTAACCCTGCCAGCTTTCCACCGAGAAGCCGGCAGGGCCGCCGGCCTCGGCCACGGTGGGCACGCCGGGCAGCGCGGGAGAGCGGTAGGACGTGGTCACGGCCAGGGCGCGCAGCTTGCCGGCTCGGTCACGGCGGCCAGGGTGATGAGGGTTGCGTTGGTGTGGCCCGCCAGCACGTCGAGCGTGGCTGGACCGCCGCCCGGGTAGGGGATGTAGTTGACTTTGGCGCCCGTCTCCTGCGACAGGATCTCGTGCGCGACATGGGCAATGCCGCCGTTGCCCGGCAGCCCCAGGCTGATGCTCTCGGGCTGCGCCCTGGCGCGCGTCACGTACTCGCCCAGGCTGCTGATGCCGGTGCCCGGGTGCACCACCAGGATCTGCGGGTTCACCACGGCCTTGATGATGGGCGTGAAGCTCTTGTGCGTGTCGTAGGGCAGGTCGCGGAAAAGGATGCCGTTGAGCGTGATGCCCTCGCCCTGCTGCAGCAGCGTGTAGCCGTCCGGCGCCGCCTTGGCGACGCGGCCCGCGCCGATGGTGCCGCTCGCGCCGGCCACGTTCTCCACCACCACGCTCTGGCCCCAGAGCGCGGAGAGCCTGTCGGCCAGCGTGCGCGTGAGCTTGTCGGCGCTGCCGCCCGCGGCCACCGGCACGACGATGCGCACGGGCCTGGACGGAAAGGCCGCCGCGGCGTCCGGCGCGGCCTGCAGCGCGGCCGAATGCAGCGTGGTGGCGGCCAGGACCCCCAGCGCCAGGAGGAAGGTCAGGAGGCGCGTCAGGCGGCTTTTGTCGGTCGCGGTCATGGCAGGCGGGTGCGGGTGGAGGAGGTGTGCCAATCTAGGCAGGCAGGCCCGCTGCGTGAACGAAGAAAGGCGCATATCGGTCATCGATGCGCGCATGCACTGCTGCGGCGCGGCGCGAGGCCGGTGCATATCCATAGACGGATTCGGTCGTTGCCGCAGGGCCGCCGGGCCCGTACCGTGGGTTTCTTACCTCCCCCTGCCTGTCCGGCCCCGCACCGCCATGACCCAGACCCACGTCTCCCTCGATTTCTCGGGCAGCGATCCCGCCAGCCGCCGCGCCTCGGCCGTCGCCGCATTCCTTGCCACCGCCCGCCGCCTCGTGCCCGATCCGGAAAGCGCCACACCCGGGCAACTGCGCGGCGTGGCGCAGGCCCTGGAGGCGCTGGGGCTGCAGCGCGAGCTGTTCCCTCCGGAGCACTTCCCGGTTTCGGCAGACCATCCCGCGCAGGTGTACCGACTGAGCGAAGAGCCGGACGGCCGCTATGCGCTCTACGTTTCGGCCGGCCTGCCGGGAAAGGCCCAGCCCCCCCACGACCACACCACCTGGGCGTTGATCGCCGGCATCCGCGGCAACGAGCGCAACGTCCTCTACCGGCGCGGCACGACGACCGACCCGCTGCGCGACACGCTCTCTGCCGAGCGCACGGTGGACGTGGTGCCCGGCGTGTCGGTGCAGTTGTCGCCCACCGACGTGCACACCATCGAATTGGTGGGCGACGAGCCGGGCCTGCACCTGCACTTCTACGGCCGCGGCCTGGAGCGCATGCCCGAACGCGTGGTGTTCGAGGGCCTCGCGGGCGGCACCTACCGCACCTTCGCGCCGCCGAAATCCATCCGCCATCCGCTCACCACGCCGCAGGCGCTGAAGGCCGCGCTGGCCGACGGCGAAGAGATCGCCGTGCTCGACGTGCGCGAGACCGGTGTGTTCGCACACCGCCACCTCCTGTTCGCCGCATCCGCTCCGGCATGGCGGCTGGAACTGCTCATCGACCGGCTGGTGCCGCGCCGCGGCACGCGCACCGTGCTGGTGGACGGCGACGAAACGATCGCGCACGAGGCCGCCGCCAAGCTGGTGCGGCTGGGCTGGCGCAACGTGTCGGTGCTGGCGGGCGGCACCGACGGCTGGGCCGCTGCGGGCTACGAGGTCTTCAGCGGCACCAACGTGCCGAGCAAGGCGTTCGGCGAGGTCATCGAGCACGAGAAGCACACGCCCTGGATCACCTCGCAGGAGCTGCACGACCGCGTCGGGCGCGGCGACAACATCGTGGTGGTCGACAGCCGCACCCCCGAGGAATTCGCGGCGTTCAGCCTGCCGTTCGCGCACAGCCTGCCGGGTGCGGAGCTGGTCTACCGCATCGGCGAGATCGCGCCCGACCCGGACACTTTCGTGGTGGTCAACTGCGCAGGCCGCACGCGCAGCATCGTCGGCGCGCAGACGCTCATCGATGCCGGCATTCCCAACCGCGTGGCCTCGCTGCGCAACGGCACCATGGACTGGTTGCTGACGGGCCGGACGCTGGCGCACGGCCGCGCCACGCCGCTGCCCGAGCCTTCGGCCGGCACGCTCGCCGCGGCACGCGAACGCGCGGCGTGCGTGGCCCGCCGCGCCGGGGTGCAGCGCATCGACGCGGCCGGGCTGGCCCGCTTCGAGGCCGAAACGCAGGAGCGCACGCTCTACCGCTTCGACGTGCGCACGCAGGGCGAATACCTGGCCGGCCATCTGGAGGGCTGGCGCTGGGCCCCCGGGGGCCAGCTCGTGCAGGCTACCGATGAATACGCCGGCACGCGAGGCGCCCGCATCGTGCTGGCCGATTGGGATGGCGTGCGTGCGCTCACCACCGGTGCCTGGCTCGCCCAGCTCGGAGGCTACGAGGTCTATGTGTTCACGCCGCCCGCGCTGCCGGCACTGGTTGCGGGCCCGGAGCCGTTGCGCGTGCTGGCATCGCACGCGCCGGCCCCGGCCGTGTCGCCGCAGCAGGCTTCGACCCTTTTGCAGGAGGGCAACGCCGTGGTCTTCGACGTGGACCGCCGTGCCGCGTTCGAGCGCCAGCACATCGACGGTGCGCGCTTCGCCGTGCCCGACCGCCTGGCCGCGTTCGTGGCAGACCTGCCGGCCGCGAGCACCGTGCTGCTCACCTCGCCCGACGGCGTGCTGGCGCGCAGCGTGGCGGCCGAGCTGGCGGCGCGCACAGGGCGCGATGTGCGGGCCATCGCTGGCGGCTCCAGCGCCTGGGCCGCGGGCGGCCTGCCGTTGGCGCACGGCGCCGAGGGCGTGCTGACCGGCGACGACGACCACTGGTACAGCCCCTACGCACACAGCGACCGGCGGCTGCGCGATGCCGGATTCCAGGAATACCTGGACTGGGAACTGGGACTGGTGGCCCAACTGGAGCGTGAGGGCGCGACAGGCATCCGGCTGCTGCAGCCGGAGGCGGCTCCCGCTGGCTGAACCGGATTCGAAGAGGGCGGGATCGGCCATCTGCGTCTGCAGCGCCTGCCCGACCGGCTCACCATTTCATGGTTTCGCAGGTCCCCGGCCTCGGCCGGCCTGCGGCTCCAGGCCGGGGGGCTGGGCCCCCGGCCGCCACGCCTTTCCTCAAGCCGCGGCCAGCCGGCCGCGTGAAGCCACGCGGGCAAAGGCCTGGTCCAGGTCGGCGATCAGGTCATCGGGGTCTTCCAGGCCGACATGCAGGCGCACCACGGGCTGCGTGCCCCGCCAGGCGCTGTGCTCGCGCAGGCGGTCAGGCGATGCCACCAGCGCCAGGCTTTCGTAGCCGCCCCATGACGCACCGATGCCGAAGAAGCGCAGCGCGTCGATGAAGGCGTTGGCGGTGCGTGCATCCGCGCCGTCTTCGAACGCGAACGACACGAGTCCGCTCGCACCGCTGAAATCGCGCTTCCAGAGCGCGTGGCCCGGGTCTGACTGCAGCGCCGGATAGAACACGCGGCCGACCTGGGGCTGGTTTTGCAGCCACTCGGCCACCTGCGTGGCATGGCGCTGGTGCTGCGCGAGGCGCACGGGCAGCGTGCGCACGCCGCGCAGGGCCAGGTAGGCGTCGTCCGCGCCGACAGTCAGGCCCAAGGCTTCGTAGGCAGTGCCGATCTTCTCCGACAGCGCAGGCGAGTCGGTGACGACGATGCCCTGCATCACGTCGGAGTGCCCGGCGATGTACTTGGTGGCCGCCTGGATCGACAGGTTGGCGCCCAGCGCGAGGGGCTGGTAGAACCAGCCGCCGCTCCAGGTGTTGTCGGCGGCCACGGGAATGCCGCGCTCGCGCGCCGTGGCGGCCAGTGCGGGCAGGTCCAGCACCTCGTAGAGCAGCGAGCTGGGGGACTCCAGGTACACGAGCCGGGTGTTCGGCCGGATCTTCGCGGCCAAGTCGTCCCGCGAAGGCGAAAAGTATTCGAGCGTGATGCCCAGGCGCTGCAGCAGCGTGGCATCGACGCGGCGCACGGGCGAATACACGCTGTCGGCCACCAGCGCGTGGTCGCCGGGCGAAAGCAGCGCCACCAGCACCAGCGTGATGGCGGACAGGCCCGACGGCGCCAGGAAGGCGCGGTGCCCGCCTTCGAGCGCGGTGACGGCGTCCTCCAGCGCGCGATGGGTGTCGAGGCCATGGCGGCCATAGGAGGCCACGCGCTCTCCGGCGGTGCGCCGGTGGTGGTGGTCGGCGTAGGCCGCGGTGTTCTCGAAGCGCACGGTGCTGGTGCGCACCACCGGAACGTTCACGGGGCCGGAGCCGCCCCGCAGCGCGGGTGCGCCGGCATGCAGGAGCCGCGTGGCGGCGCCCAGGGAGGACGCTGGGTGCGGGGTGCTCATGCCACGGCCTCGCTGGGGCGGAAGTAGGCCGCGTTGTAGTTCTTCACCTCGCCGGTTTCCGGGTCGAAGGCCACGCGGGCCGTCAGCGTCTCCAGCGGCTGGCCGTACAGGTGGAAGTGCAGCGTGGGTTCCGTGCCGACCACGTGGATGCTGTGGATGTCGTCGGGCAGGAAGGCGATGGGGGCGCCCGGCTGCACGGTGAACTCGCTGGCCACGTGGATCTGCGCCCGCGCCGGGTCGCTGCGGTCGTCCGTGCGTTCGTACAGGCGGTTCACCTCCTGGCCTTCCACCGCCACGATCACGGCCCAGGTGGTGTGGTTGTGCGGTGCGGTGGTCTTGCCGGGGTTGATGGAGTTCAGGTACAGCGCCAGTCCGCCGTCGCCGCCCTCGGGGTTGAGGCGGTAGCGCGTGGAGGCGCCCACGCCCTCGGTTTCGGCGGGCGGAGGAAAGTCGGCGCGGCTGAACAATGCCTTGTTCCCGGCCAGCGCTTCCAGCCGCGCGGTGATGGCCGCCAACGTGGCGCGGTCGGGCGTGCCGGGCTCGATGAGGCGCCGGACTTCCGCCAGCGTGGCGTCAATGGCTTGGCGGCGCTGCGCCGCGATCGGGGAGGAGGGGGTGGTGCTCATGGCGTGGTCCTCGTGGGGGTGTGCCTGCGGCTCAGAGAGCGAACCGCAACTGGTTGAAAGGCAGGGGTGCGCTGGCGGCGGCGGGCCGGGAGCGGGCGCCTTCGCCGAGCGCGCGCTGCAGGAATTCGCGCGTGCGCTCGCTGCGCGGATTGCCGAAGATCTGCGCCGCGGGGCCATGTTCGACGATGCGGCCCGCCTCGGTGAAATACACCTGGTCGCTCACCTCTTCGGCGAAACGCATCTCGTGCGTGACGAGCACGCAGGTCATGCCGCCCTCCACCAGATCGCGGATCACCGTGAGCACCTCGCCCACGGTTTCGGGGTCCAGGGCCGAGGTCACCTCGTCGAACAGGATCAGCTCGGGCTGCATGGCCAGGGCCCGCGCAATGGCCACGCGCTGCTGCTGACCACCCGACAGCTCGCCGGGATACGCGCCCTCCTTGTGGCCCAGGCGCACCTTCTCGAGCAGCGCACGGGCCGTCCTGGCCGCCTCGGCACGGCCACGGCCGGCGACCCGCGTGGGCGCGATGACGAGGTTCTCCAGCACGGTGAGGTGGGGGAACAGGTTGTACTGCTGGAAGACGAAGCCCACGCGCTTGCGCAGTGCGATCAGCTCGGCCTCGGTCCGCAGGGTGTCCACGCGCGTGCCTGCCACCACGGTCTCGCCGCGCTGCGGCCTGAGCAGGCCGGTGATGCAGCGCAGGATGGTCGACTTGCCCGAGCCCGAGGGGCCGATGATGGAGACGGCCTTGCCGCGGTGCACCTCGACGTCGATGCCCTTGAGCACCGCGTTGTCGCCGAAGGACAGGTGCACGTCTTTCAGGTGGACCAGCGGGGGGACGGTGGCCGCCGCCGGGGCCTGCAGGGAAGAAATGAAGGCGTCAGTGGCGTTCATGGCGTTTTTCCAGCGCGCGCGTGGCGCGGGCAATCGGATAGCAGTAAGCGAAGAACAGTGCCAGCAGCGTGAAATAGACCAGGATCGTGAAATCCGTGCGCGCCACCGTGTTGCTGGCGATCTGGGCCGTGTCCACCACATCGTGCACGCCCACCAGCGACGCCAGGGAGGTGCTCATGGTGATGCTGGCATAGAGGTTCATCCACGGTGGCAGCATGCGCCGCAGGCACTGCGGCAGCACGATCAGGCGGAAGATCTGCGCGCGCCGGAAGGCGAGCGACTGGGCCGCCTCCCATTGCGTGCTCGGAATCGACTGGATGGCCCCGCGGAAGATCTCGGCCACGTTGGCGCTCGTGGGCAGGGCGAGCCCCAGCACGACCTTCACCCCGTCGGGAAAGGGGAAGGTCCAGGACGCCAGCCGCACCTCGAAGGGAAACACGTAGGTGGTGAAGTAGATGAGCACCAGGATGGGCGCATTGCGGAAGATCTGCACGTACCAGCGCATCCCCATGCGCACCGCCGCGGCCGGCGAGAGCGAGAGCGCACCCACCACCAGCCCCACCGCGGTGCCCAGCGCCACGGCCAGCAGGCTGATCTCGATGTTCACCCACATGCCGCGCAATAGCGTGGGCAGCCATTGCCACAGGTGCCTGAAGGCCACGGGCGTGGTGCCGGTGGCCTGCCAGCCGAGCACCACGGCCAGGCCGGCCAGCGCGGCCAGCAGCCAGGGGCTGCGCAGCACGCCGGGCCAGGGTCGCCGGATGGAGGCTGCGCTGGCGGGATGCGCGGGCAGGGGCAGCGTCGCGTCATTGGCCATAGCCGGGCATCCTCAGGCGTTGTTCGAGCCAGCGCCCTACCATGCTCACGAGCCAGGTGAGCAGGCCGAACCAGGCGAGGATCAGGAGCAGCAGCTCCAGCACGTTGTCGCGCTGCGTCCAGATCATGATGGCCTCATAGGTCACATCGCCCACGGCGATGGCCGAGGCCACGGCGGTCATCTTGACCAGGTCCACCAGGTTGTTCACGAGCGAAGGCAGAGCGAAGCGCGCGGCCAGCGGCAGCTCCACGCGCACGAGCAGTTGCCGGCGCGAGAACCCTAGCGACCGGGCGGCCTCCAGCGTGGTGGCGGGCACGGCCTCGATGCCGGCGCGCAGCGCCTCGGCGTGGAACACGCCCTTGTGCAGCGAGACCACGATGACCACCCACACGAAGGGCGTGAACGGGTTCTGCCCTGCGCCCCAGTCGCGCAACTGCTGCGTGATCAGCATGTTCAGCACGAGGAAGGCGCAGTACAGCTGCACCAGCGTGGGCGTGTTGCGCGTCACTTCGACGAAGGCGCGGGCGGGCCGGGCCAGCCAGGCACGCCCCGAGGCCATCATGCCGGCCAGCAGCACGCCCGCGGCCAGGCTGCACGGAATGGTCCATAGGCACAGGAGCACGGTCACGCCCAGGCCCCGCACGAAGGCGTTGCGCTCGCCCGCGTCGAGCACGAACGCATAGTTCAGCCCCAGGCCCTTCAGGGCCTCCACGCCGTGAACGAGCCAGGCGTCGTTCATGCGGCGACCTCCTCGCGCGGCGCATGCGCGGCGGCCGGCCGCAGTGTGGCCACGGCGCGGGCGATGCGCCGCGTGGCTTCCTGCAACCGGTCGTCGGCCGCGGCCGTGGAGATGCGGAAGTAGGGCGAGAGCCCGTAGGCCCCGCCGTCCACGGCCGCCACGGCCTCGGACTCCAGCAGCCATTCGACGAGATCGGCATCGGAGCCGATGGCACGCCCGTCGGGCCGCACCCGGCCGATGAGCGCGCCACAGTGCACGAAGGCGAAGAACGAACCCTCCAGAGGCCGCAGCGACAGGCCGGGCACGGCACGGAGCGCCTGCTCCACCAGGCGCGCGCGGCGCGCGTAGGCGGCCCGTGCATCGGCCACGAAGCTCTGGTCGGGCGATGTCAGCGCCGCCGCCACGGCGGCCTGGGCCGCGGCGTTCGGCCCGGAGGACACCTGCGACTGCACCACCGCCATGGCCTGCACCAGCGCTGCGGGCCCCGCGCCCCAGCCGATGCGCCAGCCGGTCATGGCGTAGGTCTTGGAGGCGCCGTTCACCAGCAGCGTCCGGTCGGCCAGGTCGGGTGCCACGTGCAGCCAGTGCACAGGGGCCTCGGGGGTGAACCAGATGTGCTCGTACAGCTCGTCCATGAGCACATGCACGTGCGGATGCCGGCGCAGCACCTCCGCCAGGGCCTGCAGCTCGCTGCGCGAGTACACGGCGCCGGAGGGGTTGCCCGGGGTGTTCAGCACCAGCCAGCGCGTGCGCGGCGTGATGGCCGACTCCAGCGCGGCGGCGGTGAGCTTGAAGCCTGCGGCGATGTCGCAGGGCACGATGACGGGCGCTCCGTCGTTCACCCGCACCATGTCCGGGAACGAGGGCCAGTACGGCGCGGGGAGGATGACTTCATCGCCCGCGTCCAGCGTGGCGGCGAACGCGCTGTAGATCACCTGCTTGCCGCCGTTGCTCACGATGACATGGTCCGGCCCGTAAGCGAGGGCGTTCTCGCGCTCGTACTTGCCTGCGATGGCGCGGCGCAGTGCCGCAGTCCCCTGCGTGGGGGTGTACTTCGTCTCGCCGCGCTGCAGGGCCTGCACGGCCGCCTGCTTGATGAAGTCGGGCGTGTCGAAATCAGGCTCGCCGGTGGTGAGCGAGATCACGTCGCGGCCCTGGGCGGCGAGCGCGCCGGCACGGGCACTCGCGGCGGCGTTGGGCGAGAGGCGCACGCGCTGCACGCGCTGGGAGAGCGGGAAGGGGCGGGGGGTGGTCATCGGTTCGTCGGGGCTGGGGTCATGGGGCCGTTGCCGGGGCGGCTTCCTGGTCTTCGCGCAGGCGCAGCGGCGCGAACGCCAGCACCTTCCCGGGGTTGAGCAGGCCCAGCGGGTCCAGCGCCTGCTTGAGCCGGCGCATCAGATCCAGTTCCACGGGGCTCTTGTAGAGGGGCAGCAGGTCGCGCTTGGTCTGGCCGATGCCGTGTTCTGCGCTGATGGAGCCGCCGTGGGCGTGCGCGCTGTCGTGCACCACGGCGTGGATGCCGTCCTCGAAGGCCAGCACATCGGCGGGCGTGCCGCCTTCGGCATGCGCCACGTTGTAGTGCAGGTTGCCGTCGCCCAGATGCCCGAACACGATGGGCCGCACGCCAGGAAACCGCAGCTGCAGTGCCGCCGCCGTTGCCTGCAGGAAGTCGGGGATGCGCGAGATCGGCACCGAAACGTCGTGCTTGATGTTGCGCCCCTCGCGCTTCTGCGCCGTGCCCAGCGCCTCGTCGCGCAGGCGCCAGAGGGCCTGGCTCTGCGGCAGGCTCTCGGCAATGGCGGCGTCCGCGATGAGTCCGTCTTCGAAGGCCTGGCCCAGGACGTCCTCGAAGCGCGCGCGGGCGTGGTCTTCGCCTTCGGCATCCGACAGCTCGATGAGCGCGAACCACGGTGCGCCGGCCGGCAGGGGCAGGGGATGCTCCGGCACGTGCCGCGCGATCAGCCCCACGGCGGTGTCGGACAGCAGCTCGAAGGCCGTGAGCGCCGGGCCGAAACCTTCGCGCGCGATGGACAGGAAGGCCACCGCATCGCGGATGCAGCCGAATGCCAGCAGCGCCGTGTGCTGCGCCCGCGGCAGTGGGTACAGGCGCAGCGTGGCCGCGGTGATGATGCCCAGCGTGCCCTCGCTGCCGATGTAGAGGTCGCGCAGCGCATAACCCGTGTTGTCCTTGCGCAGGCCCTTGAGGCCGTCCCAGACCTGCCCCTCGGCCGTGACCACCTCCAGGCCCAGCACCAGTTCGCGCGCGTTGCCGTAGCGCAGCACCTGCGTGCCCCCGGCGTTGGTGGAGAGGTTGCCGCCGATCGTGCAGCTGCCTTCGGAGCCCAAACTCAGCGGAAACAGGCGCCCGGCTTCCCGCGCGGCCTGCTGCACCTGCGCCAGCACGGCCCCGGCTTCCACGGTGAGGGTGTCGTTGTCCGTGTCGATGGCGCGCACCCGGTTGATCCGGCCCAGCGACAGCACCACGGCGCGCCCGGTGGCGTCGGGCGTCGCGCCGCCCATCAGCCCGGTATTGCCGCCCTGCGGCACCACGGGCGTGCGGTGCGCGCGGCACAGCCTGACCGCCCGGGCCACCTCGGCCGTACTGGACGGGCGCACGACGGCCAGCGCCTGGCCGGTCAGCCGGCCGTGCTGGTCGGTCAGGTAGCCGCTGGCATCCGCGCCGGTGAGCACATGGGCCGCGCCCAGCGCATCCTGGAGTTCGTCGATGAGCGTTCGGGTCATGCGGTGGCTCCGTCAGGCAGTCATGGTTTCTTCGCCGAAGCCTGCGCCTCGGCATATACCGCGAAGTCGTGGGGTGCCTTGTCGAACCGGCCCTGCTGCGCGCGCTCGTGGCGCTGGGCGATCCAGGCATCCGGCACGCCGTACTTGCGCGCGGCGCCCAGCAGGAGGCCCGAACGGTGCCAGTCCCGGATGGCCTGGTCGACGAAGGCCAGGGTGTCGGTTTCGCCGCGGCGCGTCCACACCACGGTGGGCGAGGGGATGAGCTGCTCTTCGGTTGCCAGCGTGAAATCCTTCCACTCCGCGGCGTGCGGGCCGTGGAGCTTCTCGTAGAGCGCGGGCTGGATGTGCACGGACGCGGCGCAGGTGCCGCCCTTGAGCGCCAGCAGCGATTCAGGAATGCCGCGCAGGCCCTTCACCACGGCACCGTATCTTTCGGCCAGCGGCTTGGCGAAATTGCTGCCTTGCGAGACGCAGGCCACCTTGCCGCGCAGGTCTTCCCAGCTGCGGATGCCGCTCGCCCTGGCCACCAGCGCACCCCCGCCGATCAGGTCGTAGGGCGTGGGCGCGAACGAGAGGATCTCGCTGCGCTCCTGCGTCCACTGGATGTTGGCGATCAACAGGTCCACCTTGCCGGTTTGCAGGAACTGCACGCGCGTGGCGGCGGTGACGGTCACGGTTTCCAGCGGCACGCCCAGCCGGCGCGCCAGGTCTGCGGCCAGATCCGTCTGATAGCCGCCCACCTTGCCGGTGGCGGTGTCGAGCACGCCGAACGGCGGGCTCGCGCCGTCGATGCCGACGGAGAGCTTGCCGCGCTCCTTGATCTTGTCGAGCGTGGCGTCGGCGCGCGCCGAAGGGGCGGTGGCGGCAAGGCCCAGGGCCGCGAGAACGAGCGCGAGGGAGCGGGCAGGGCGAGAAATCATGGCGGCGTGCCGTCAGTTCGCGGCGGCCCGGTACTTGGTCTGCAGTTCCGGCAGCAACGGATTCGCAGGCTCGATGCCGATGCGCTTTTCCGTGGCGATCAGCCAGCCCGTGCGGTGCCAGTCCTGCACCACCTTGTCGACGGCGGCGATGGTGTCGGCCTCGCCCTTGCGCGCCCACACCACCGACAGTGCCGGCAGGATGGTGCTGCCGATGGGAGCGGCGTACTGCGACCACTCGGGATTGCTCTGCAGCAGCGGGTGGATCAGCGTGCTGTCGTGCACGGCCGCCACGCAGTTGCCGCCCTTCAATGCCAGCAGCGATTCGGACGCCGTCTTGTAGCCGCGCACTTCGGCGCCGTAGTCGGCCGCCAGCGGCTTGGCGTAGCTGCTGCCCTGCGACACGCACACCGGCTTGCCGCGCAGGTCTTCCCATTTGGTGATGCCGCTGTCCTTGCGCACGGCGGCGGTGCCGCCGACCCGGTAGAAGGGCGTGGGCGCATAGCCCAGGATCTCGGCACGCTCGGGGTTGAGTTCCATGGACGCGATCAGCAGGTCCACCTTGCCGCCCTGCAGGAACTGCACGCGCGTGGCCGTCTGCACCTGCACCAGATCCGCTTCCACGCCCAGGCCCTTCGCGAGGGCGCGGGCGAGGTCGGGGTTCCAGCCCACGAGCTGCTGGTTGGCGGGGTCGATGGAGCCGAACGGCCCGCCATTGACCAGCACGCCGATGGTGATCTTGCCGCGCTGCTTCACCTTGTCGAGCGTGGCGTCCGCGTGGGCGGGTTGGAGCAGCACGGCGGCAGCGGCGCCGGCGGCGAGACGAAGCAGGGAGGGCAAGGAGCGGAAGGCGTGGCGCATGACGGGGAAGGGATCGGAAGGATGAGAGGTGCAGCGGCGCGCAGCCGCGGTGCCGGCGCGGGACGGGCTTTCCCGGGCCGAAGCCATCTTCCGGCGCGGTGCGCACCCCGACAACAAAACTTTCCGAGGATCGATATGCGCCGACTGGCCCGGCGCCCGCCTCACTGCGCCGCGGGGGTGCCCGCCGGGGGCAGGCGGAAACCCGCCAGTTCCTCGGGCGCGCACTGGGCGATGAGGCCGGTCTCCCACTCCAGGTAGCGGCGTGCCGCGTCGAGGTTGCCGTCGTGCCGGTCGTGCACGAAGAACAGGTAATCGATGCACTGCGCATCGTCCGGCACGTGGGGCGTGGCCTCTTCGGGCAGGCCGGCGTCCGCCCAGTCCTGCGGCCGGGCCCAGGCCACCGTGCCGGCGCCGTGCGGTGCCAGTTCCGCGGTGGCCCATGCCGCCGTCCCGGCATCGGGGGCCAGCAGCAGCAGGGGCCGCGCGGGCCAGCCGGCGGCCAGTGCGTCCTCCGCCACGCGCGGGCGGATCGACCAGCGGGCTCCGGGCGCATGGCGCCGCCGGTGGTCCTGGGACGGCTGCAGGTCCAGCACGGCCGGGCCGTGCGCGGCATTCCAGCCGGCCAGCGCGTGCGCCGCGATGCGCTGCGGCGCGGGCGGCGGGGCAGGCACCACGGCGGCTGGCGGCAACTGCAGCGGCGCGCGGATGCCGCCGTGCACCGTGGCCGTCTCGTAGCCCAGGCGCCAGAGCCACGCGGCGATCACCGGCGCGCGCACGTCTTCGTCGTCCAGCAGCAGCACCCGGGCGTTGCGCACGCCGATCGTCTGGTCCGTGGCCTGCAGCAGTTGCCCGCCCGGCGCATGGATCGCACCGGGCAGCGTGCCCGCCGCGAATTCCTCCGCGCTGCGCACATCGAGCACATAGGTGGTGCGCGCCGCATCGTCGATCCAGCGCTGGGCCTCGGCCGCGGAGAGCCGGTCCGCTCCCGTGCCCGAGCGCAGGCGCTCGGCGGCCGCGCGGTCTTCTGCGCTGGCCGCGGAGCGCCCCGCGGGGCGGCGCGTGCTGCCGTGTTCCAGTGCCAGGCCCACGAGCGCCCATCCCTGGGTGCCGTTCTCCAGCGCCACGACGGGGTTGGGAATGCCCAGGCTGCGCAGGATCTGCGCGCCGATGATGCTGCGCGTGCGGCCGGCGCAGTGGACGACGATGGGCGTGCCTGCATCGGGAACCAGCGCGCGCCAGTGCAACGCCAGTTCGCCGTTGGGCACCGATACCGCGCCCGGCACGGTCATGCGGCCGTGCTCGGCGAACGTCCGCCCGTCCAGCAGCGCGATCCGCTCGCCCGCCTGCTGGCGCCGCCGCAGCTCGCCCGAGCCGATGTGGGGTGTGCCGAAGGCATGCTCGACCAGTTCCCCGAAGGTCTTGGAGGGCACGTTCACACCCTTGAACAGCGCCCGCCCGCCAGCGGCCCAGGCAGGCGCGCCACCGTGCAGCACATGCAGGTCGCTGTAGCCCAGCGCCGCCAGCCGCGCTGCTGCGCGCTCGGCCACGCCGTCGCCGCCGTCCACCAGCACGGTGCGCACCGCGCGGCGCGGCACCAGCCGCGTCACTTCGGATTCGAGGCGGCTGTACGGCGCGGGGATGGCCAGGAAGGGGTGGCCCTCGCCGAAGGGACCGGCCTCGCGCACGTCCAGCAGCGCGATTTCCTGGCCGTCCTGCAGCCAGCCGCGCACGGTGGCCGCATCGGCGGCAGGAACATCGGGGCGGGTGGCGGTCAGCGCGGTGGAGAAGTCGGGCATGGCTGGAAGGCGGGTGAGCGGCGCAGGGCGACAAAGGCGCCACCATAGGCCCGGCGGCCCCTCCGGCGGTCCCTGCGCTTGGAAGATTTCCGGCAATGCATAGGCGTTTTCCGCAGCAGCGCGGTGCCGGCCTTTCTGCGCGGCGGGACCGCCGCCGCACGCCGGGATAATGCGGCGCTCTATGCGCGCACACCTGTTCCCCGCGGCGGACCTCCTCGTCTCCAGGCGCCCGATCCTGGCCTGGGCGATGGGCGCGTGCGCCGGCGGGCTGCTGGGGTGCGCGGCACCGGCGCCCACCTCCCGCGGCGAGGGGCAGGCCGCGCCCACGCAAACGGGCGAGCTGGCGCAGTCCGACGTGAACCGCATGGCCACGCTGGCCATGCGCGACAACCTCGACAGCCTCTACCGCCTGGCGGACAAGCTCTACCGGCGCAACCCTGCCGAGTGGCGCAAGGGCGCGGCCGCCAGCCGCGAGCAGGCGCTGATCCAGGTGCGCGAGGCCGTCGAGCAGCGGCAGCCGTGGGCACCGCTGCAGGGCCGCCGCGACATCGCGGCCATGGCATTCGCGCTCTCGCCGGAGTTCCCGGGCGACCGCGTGGCCGCCTTCATCCACGCCACGGCCGACATGCTCATCACCGCCCACGGCGGCAAGACCGAGTTCTTTCTGATCGACAGCCTGGATGCGCAGTACCTCTACAACGCCGCCCGCAACGTCGAATCCGCCGCATGGGTGCTGGCCCAGCGCCGTACGGCCGCGGGCCGGCCGCTGCTGCTGGCCGACGAGATCAACGAGCGCGAGCGCAACCTGAGCTTCGAGCGCGAATTCGGCAAGATCATCGGCCGTCTCGACCTGATGGCCGGCATGGCCGCCGAGAAATACCGCCGCGCCGCCATCAGCTACCTGCAGGGCTTCATGGGCGGCAGCTTCCTGCAGTTCCTGCCGGTGCGCTGAGCCCGCCCCTCGGAACGCCCCAACCCGTTCTAAAATCCGCCCGGCCTTCCGAGGAGCGTTGCAGCGGTCCGCCCGGCGCCGTCGGCCTCGACGGCCGCGGGCGCGCCGTCAGGCTCGGAAGGTGCGAGAAGCCCCCGAACGACGCTCACCTGTAACCCCACCGTCCGCGCAGGTGAGCCCCATGTCCGCCCCCCTTTCCCCGCCTCCCATGAAACTCTCGGGCCTGGAGCCCGTGTCCATCGGCGAAGGCACGCTGTTCGTCAACATCGGCGAACGCACCAACGTCACCGGCTCCAAGGCCTTCGCCCGCATGATCCTGAACGGGCAGTTCGAGGAAGCGCTGGCCGTGGCCCGCCAGCAGGTCGAGAACGGTGCCCAGGTCATCGACATCAACATGGACGAGGCCATGCTGGACAGCAAGGCCGCCATGGTGCGCTTCCTGCAGCTGATCGCCTCCGAGCCCGACATCGCGCGCGTGCCGATCATGGTCGACAGCTCCAAGTGGGACGTGATCGAGGCCGGGCTGCGCTGCATCCAGGGCAAGGGCATCGTCAACTCCATCAGCATGAAAGAGGGCGTGGAGAAGTTCAAGCACGAGGCTCGGCTGGTCAAGCGCTACGGCGCCGCCGCCGTGGTGATGGCCTTCGACGAGGTGGGCCAGGCCGACACCTATGCGCGCAAGATCGAGATCTGCGAGCGCGCCTACCGCGTGCTGGTGGACGAGGTGGGCTTTCCGCCCGAAGACATCATCTTCGACCCCAACATCTTCGCGGTGGCCACGGGCATCGAGGAACACAACAACTACGCGGTCGATTTCATCGAGGCCGTGCGCTGGATCAAGCAGAACCTGCCGGGCGCCAAGGTGTCGGGCGGAGTCTCGAACGTGTCGTTCAGCTTCCGCGGCAACGACCCGGTGCGCGAAGCCATCCACACCGTGTTCCTCTACCACGCCATCCAGGCAGGCATGGACATGGGCATCGTCAACGCCGGCATGGTGGGCGTGTACGACGACCTGGAGCCCCAGCTGCGCGAGCGCGTGGAAGACGTGGTGCTCAACCGCCGCCCCGATGCCGGCGAGCGCCTGGTGGAAGTGGCCGAGACCGCCAGGAGCGGCGCGAAGGACGAGAGCAAGAAGCTCGAATGGCGCGGCACGCCCGAGCATCCCCGGACCGTGGGCGAGCGCCTGTCGCACGCGCTGGTGCACGGCATCACCGACTTCATCGTGGAGGACACGGAGGAGGCCTACCAGGAGATCCTGGCGAAGGGCGGCCGCCCGCTGCACGTGATCGAAGGCCCGCTCATGGACGGCATGAACGTGGTGGGCGACCTGTTCGGCGCGGGCAAGATGTTCCTGCCCCAGGTGGTCAAGAGCGCGCGCGTGATGAAGTCCGCCGTGGCGCACCTGATCCCCTACATCGAGGAAGAAAAGCGCCAGGACGAACTGGCCGGCCGCGACGTGCGCAGCAAGGGAAAGATCGTCATCGCCACGGTGAAGGGCGACGTGCACGACATCGGCAAGAACATCGTCACCGTGGTCCTGCAGTGCAACAACTTCGAAGTGGTGAACATGGGCGTGATGGTCCCGTGCCACGAGATCCTGGCCAAGGCGAAGGTCGAGGGCGCGGACATCGTGGGCCTGTCGGGCCTCATCACGCCCAGCCTGGAAGAGATGCAGTACGTGGCCGGAGAGATGCAGAAGGACGAGCACTTCCGCATCAAGAAGATCCCGCTCCTGATCGGCGGCGCCACCACCAGCCGCGTGCACACCGCCGTGAAGATCGCGCCGCACTACGAAGGCCCGGTCGTCTACGTGCCCGATGCGTCCCGCAGCGTGAGCGTGGCGCAGAGCCTGCTGGGCGACGGCGCGCAGACCTATGTGGACGAGCTGAACGCCGACTACGACAAGGTGCGCACGCAGCACGCCAACAAGAAGCAGACGCCCATGTGGCCGCTGGCCAAAGCCCGCGCCAACCGCACGCCGGTCGATTTCAGCGCCTACCAGCCGCCCCGGCCGCGCCTGCTGGGCCGCCGGGTGTTCAAGAACTTCGATCTGAACGAACTGGCCCGCTACATCGACTGGGGCCCGTTCTTCCAGACCTGGGACCTGGCGGGCCCCTATCCGGCCATCCTCACCGACGAGATCGTGGGCGAGCAGGCCACGCGCGTGTTCGCCGACGGCCAGGCGATGCTCAAGAAGCTGGTCGAAGGCCGCTGGCTCAGCGCCAGCGGCGTGATGGCGCTGTACCCCGCCAACAGCGTGGGCGACGACATCGAGTTCTATACCGACGAATCGCGCACCGAGGTCGCCATGACCTGGTACGGCCTGCGCCAGCAGACCGAGAAGCAGGTGATCGACGGCGTGACCCGCCCCAGCCGGTGCCTTGCCGACTTCGTCGCGCCCAAGGGCAGCGGCATCGCCGACTATGCGGGCCTCTTCGCCGTCACGGCCGGCCTGGGCGTGGAGAAGAAGGAGCAGGCCTTCGTGGACGCGCTGGACGACTACTCGGCCATCATGCTCAAGAGCCTGGCGGACCGCCTGGCCGAAGCCTTTGCCGAATGCCTGCACCAGCGCGTGCGCACCGACCTGTGGGGCTATGCCGCGGGCGAAGCGCTCTCCAACGACGAGATGATCGCCGAGAAGTACCAGGGCATCCGCCCCGCGCCCGGCTACCCGGCCTGCCCCGACCACAGCGCCAAGGAAGCGCTGTTCCGCGTGCTGCAGTGCCAGGAGATCGGCATGGGCCTGACCGAGAGCCTGGCCATGACGCCTGCCGCCAGCGTGAGCGGCTTCTACATCGGCCACCCCGAGAGCACGTATTTCAACGTCGGCAAGATCGGTGAAGACCAGCTCGCCGACATGGCCGAGCGGCGCGGCATGGACGAAGGCGCGCTGCGGCGCCTGCTCTCGCCCAATCTCTGAGCCGTAAAAGACGAAGGCCCCGCATGCGGGGCCTTCCATTTGGTGCATCTTTCAGCTTGTTAGCGTCAGCAGGATGCAAGCTCCCGCTACCGGAACACCTCCACACATGGTCAACACGAATGAGAGTGTAAATTAATTTCTACCTCCACAGACCACCCCGGCCTGCCGTACAATCGCGCAAATTCGCCCTGCTACAATCAGGCCCACAATCCCTTCGCCGTGTCATTCAATTGGCTTGGCTTAGGGCGAAAAGGCCACCGCAAGGTGGCCTTTTCACTTGGGGGGAGAGTGTATTGACAAGAATCTCTGTCTATATCGACGGCTATAACCTCTACTACTCCCGCCTCAAGGGCACGCCGTACAAATGGCTGGACATCGCGGCGCTTTTCCGTGATCGCATCCTGTTGCCGCAAGACCCCAGTGCGACGGTCATATCGATCAAATACTTCACCGCCCCCGTCAAAGCAAACTACGCCCGGCACGCCGAAGCGTCATCGCAGGCACAGACCCAGTATTTGCGTGCCATTCAGTCACGCCATCCTGGCCTCGTCCACGTCATCAACGGCTTTCATATCTTCGGACCTGCCTCCCTGCCGAGCTATCAGGAAGGTGCCGGTCCTTCCAAGGACAAGGTTTCGCGGGTTTGGATGATCGAAGAGAAACAGACCGACGTGAATATTGCGCTGCACGCCTACCGCGATGCTGTGCGTGGCGCATACGACCAATTGGTGATCTGCTCAAACGACAGCGATCTGGAACCCGCATTGAAGATGATCCGCGAAGATGTACCGGACGCGAGGATAGGGCTGGTCATGCCGTTGCGCGACAAGGACACAGGGGATGGCAAGGTGCCTAACAAACGGCTCACACCACTGGCGCACTGGGTGCGCCATCACATCCGGGACGACGAACTGGCGCAATCACAGTTGCCGCAACATGTCACAACCAAGAAGAAGCCGGCAAGCAAACCCTTGCATTGGTGATGCAGATGGTATTTGCTCCAAGCAAACTCACCAAGCTATCCCGAAAAGACGAAGGCCCCGCTTGCGGGGCCTTCCATTTGGTGCATCTTTCAGCTTGTTAGCGTCCAGAGCGCATATCCCAGTGAACTGAGTGCTTGCGAATTTACCCGAATCCGCTACAAACGGCAAACAGTAGAGCAGAGGGGGAAATGCATGAAGAAAGACAAGCCGCTGGCGTATCGCCTGGCGTTGGACCTGGGCTCCACTTCGCTGGGCTGGGCCGTTTTCCGATTGGATGCGGAGGGCGATCCATCCGCCATCATCAAGGCTGGCGTGCGCATTTTCAGCGATGGCCGCAACCCCAAGGACGGGTCCTCCCTGGCCGTCACCCGCCGCGCGGCCCGCGCCATGCGACGTCGGCGGGACCGCCTTTTGAAGCGCAAGGCCCGTATGCTGGCCGCACTGGAGCGGCATGGCTTTTTCCCGCAGGAAGAGGCGACCCGCAAGGCGCTGGAGAAGCTGAATCCCTATGCGTTGCGCGCCAGCGGATTGGAAACCGCGCTGAAGCCCGAGGAATTCGGCCGCGCCCTTTTCCATCTGAACCAGCGCCGCGGCTTCCAGAGCAACCGCAAGACCGACCGCAAGGACAGCGACAGCGGTGCGCTCAAGCAGGCCATCGGCACGCTGCGGGCGCAGATGCACGAATCCGGCTGCCGCACTGTGGGCGAGTGGTTCTGGAAGGTGCGCATGGAGCGCAAGCCCGAGGGGGTGAAAAACCAGGGCGTGCGAGCCCGCTACCGCGAAAACCGCTACACCAACGACGAAGGCAAGCCGCGCATCGACAAGCGCTACGACCTGTACGTGGACCGTGCCATGGTGGCGCAGGAATTTGACGCACTGTGGGCCGCGCAGGCGGCCTTCAACCCCGTGCTGTTCAACGAGGCGGCCCGCGACGAACTGCGCGACATCCTGCTGCACCAGCGCAAGCTGCGGCCCGTGCAGCCCGGCCGCTGCACGCTGGTGCCCGAGGAGCCGCGCGCCTTGCTGGCGTTGCCTAGCACGCAGCGCTTCCGCATCTATCAGGAAGTGAATCACCTCCGCGTGCTGCATGACGAGTTGCGCGAAGAGGCGCTGACCCTGGCGCAACGCGATCAGATCGTGGCGCTGTTGGAGAAGCATGCCAAGGTGACCTTCACCGCCATGCGCAAGGCGCTGGGCTTTTCGGCCCTCTTCAACCTGGAAGACGCCAAGCGCGACGGCCTCAAGGGCAATGCCACCGCGGCGGCGCTGGGCAAAAAGGACTTGTTCGGCCCGCTCTGGGCCGGGTTCGACACCACGCTGCAGGACGAGATCGTCACGCAGCTGATGACCGAGGAAAGCGAGCCGCGCTTGATCGCCTGGCTGCAGGAAAACACGGGCGTGGACGAGATGCGGGCGCAGGCCATCGCCAACGCAGGCCTGCCCGAAGGCTACGGCAGCCTGGGCCGCACGGCGCTGGCGCGCATCGTGCCGGAGCTGCAGCGCGACGTCATCACCTACGACAAGGCCGTGCAGGCGGCCGGCTTCGCGCACCACAGCGACCTGGGCTTCAGCTTCGAGCACGGCGCGGACGAAGTGGAACGCATCGGCGAGCGCGTCATTGCCTCCACCGGAGAGGTCAAGCCGGTCTTCGCGTTCAAGCAACTGCCCTACTATGGCCGCGCCTTGCAGCGGCATGTCGCGTTTGCCAAGGACAATCCGCGCAACGACGAAGAGCGCTACGGCAAGATCGCCAACCCCACCGTACACATCGGCCTGAACCAGGTGCGCATGGTGGTCAATGCGCTGATGCGCCGCTATGGCCGGCCGGCCGAAGTAGTGATCGAGCTGGCACGCGATCTCAAGCAAAGCCGCGAGCAGAAGCAGGAAGCGCAGCAGCGGCAGGCGGACAACCAGCGCCGCAATGCGCGCATTCGCCGCTCCGTCGCTGAAGTGCGGCACATCAGCGAGGAGCGAGTGCGCACGCTCGACATCCAGAAATGGATCTTGTGGGAAGAGCTGAGCCACGACGCCGCCGACCGGCGCTGCCCCTACAGCGGCATGCAGATCAGCGCAAACATGCTGCTGGGCGAGCGCGTGGAGATCGAACACATCCTGCCGTTTTCGGCCACGCTGGACGACAGCCTCAACAACCGCACGGTGGCCTTGCGCGAGGCCAACCGCATCAAGCGCAACCGCACGCCCTGGGATGCCCACGCCGACTTCGAGGCCCAAGGCTGGAGCTATGACGGCATCCTGCAACGCGCAGAGCGCATGCCGCTGCGCAAGCGCTACCGCTTCGCGCCCGACGGTTACGAACGCTGGCTGGGCGAAGACAAGGACTTCCTGGCCCGCGCGCTCAACGACACGCGCTACCTGTCGCGCGTGGCGGCGGAATATCTGCGGCTGGTGTGCCCTGGCAGTGCCACCCGCGTGATTCCAGGCCAGATGACGGCGCTGCTGCGCGGCAAGTTCGGCCTGAACGATGTGCTGGGCCTGGATGGCGAGAAGAACCGCAACGACCACCGGCACCACGCGGTAGATGCCTGCGTGATCGGCGTGACCGATCAGCGGCTGATGCAGCGCTTCGCCCAGGCCAGCGCCCAGGCGCGCGAGGGCGGCCTGACCCGCATGGTCGAATCCATGCCGCTGCCCTGGCCTACCTACCGCGCCCACGTGGAGCGCGCCGTGCGCCACATCTGGGTCAGCCACAAGCCCGATCATGGCTACGAGGGGGCCATGATGGAGGAAACCAGCTATGGCGTCCTGCGGGACGGCAGCATCCGGCAGCGCCGCAAGGCCGACGGCAGTGCCGGGCGCGAGATCAGCAACCTGATCCGCATCGCCGAGCCCCGCCAGCCCCAGCGCCATGGTGTCGATGCCGAAGGCAGGCCGCTGCCTTACAAAGGCTATGTGGGCGGCAGCAACTACTGCATCGAGATCACCGTCAACGACAAGGGCAAGTGGGAAGGGCAGGTGATCTCCACGTTCGATGCGTATCGCATCGTGCGGGAAGGCGGACAGCGGCAGTTGCGGCACCCGGCGCAAGGTCAGAACGGCAAGGCATTGGCCATGCGACTGGTGATTGGGGATAGCGTGCGGCTAGAGACAGAGGGCGGATTGTTGACTTTACGTGTCGTCAGAATGTCTGCTGCAGGCCAAGTTTTCATGGCGCCCGTGTGCGAAGCGAACACTGATGCGCGCAACAGATCAGGCGGGCTCGCCTACGTATCCAAGATGGCTGGCTCTTTCCAGAAAGCCAAGGCCCGCCAAGTCACCATCTCCCCCATCGGCGAGTTGCGCGATCCGGGGTTCAAGGGCTGACGCACCATGGTCGGCCGCATCGTCGAAATCGCGGACGACCGGCGGCATCTCTTCGTACACCGGGGATTTCTCGTCGTGCGTGACACCGAGGGCGAACGCAAGGAACTCGGCCAGATTCCCCTGGACGACATCGCGGCCGTCATCGCCAACGCCCATGGCCTGAGCTACACCAACAATCTGCTGGTGTGCCTGGCCGAGCGCGGTGCGCCCTTCGTGCTCTGCGGTGCCAACCACAATACGGTCGGCATGCTGCTGCCCATCGACGGCCACCATGTGCAGGCCAAGCGCATCGAGGCACAACTAACTGCGGGCCTGCCGCTGCTCAAGCGGCTCTGGGCCACCGTGGTCAAGGCCAAGCTGGAGCAGCAGGCCGCCGCGCTGGAGGCCGCGGGGGCCGCGACGGCGCCGCTCCTGGCCCTGGTGGGCAAAGTGCGCAGCGGAGACCCCGAGAACATCGAAGGGCAGGGCGCACGGCGCTACTGGAGCCTACTGTTCGGCGCGGAGTTCCGGCGCGACCAGGACGGCGAGGGTCTGAATGCTCTGCTCAACTACGGCTACACCGTGCTGCGCTCCGCCACCGCGCGGGCCGTGGTGGCCGCCGGCCTGCATCCCAGCCTGGGCCTGCACCACAGCAACGACGCTAACCCCATGCGCTTGGTAGACGATCTGATGGAGCCCTTCCGCCCGGTGGTGGACCTCAAAGTCTGGCAACTGCACCGGGCGGGCGAGGCCCACGTCACGCCCGAGACCAAGCGCGCCTTGGTGCGTGTGCTGTACGACGATATGCAGACCCTGCAGGGCGTGACGCCCGTCATGGTTTGCATGCAGCGCATGGCGACTTCGCTGGCCCAGGTGTACCTGGGGGAACGGCTGCGGCTTGACCTGCCCCTGCCCGGGTTGCCGCTCTCGCTGGCGGGTAGCCTCGATGCCGATTGAGATGACGCCGACCGGACGCCCGCCGGGAGGATTACAACCATGCTGACGGGGTACCGACTCATGTGGATGGTGGTGATGTTCGATCTGCCCGTGATCACCAAGGCCGAACGCAAGGCCGCCACGGGCTTTCGCAATGCCTTGCTGGACGTAGGCTTCCAGATGAGCCAGTTCAGCGTCTACCTGCGCTTCTGCACCAGCCAGACCCAAGTGGACACGCTCTGCCGGCAGGTGGAGCAGGCCTTGCCGGCCGGAGGCAAAGTGCATATCTTCCAGTTCACTGACAAACAGTACGAACGGGCCATCTCTTTCCATGGACACCGACGCCAGCCCGCGCAAAAAGCGCCAGACCAGTTCGATCTTTTCTAGCCAAACGCCATGTTCTTCTGGACCGTAGAAGCGAAAAACCCCTTGACGAATCAAGGGGTTATCGCGATCAGAGTCTAGATCACTGGGATATGCGCACTGGCCGGAACGACCTGCCCCAGGTGGGCATTGCTGTTGCAGTCTAGATCACTGGGATATGCGCACTGGCCGGAACATCCGGCTCATGCTGCAGCTCATCCCCTTCAGTCTAGATCACTGGGATATGCGCACTGGCCGGAACGCTGCGCTTGCTCCAGCGGAACCGACTGCCAGTCTAGATCACTGGGATATGCGCACTGGCCGGAACGGATCAGGTGCCGCACGATCCCCAGGTTGTAGTCTAGATCACTGGGATATGCGCACTGGCCGGAACGTAAGCCATGCTGCGTATACCCAATTAACGAGTCTAGATCACTGGGATATGCGCACTGGCCGGAACGCCTGTCTCGGGTTCCAGCGCTCGAACTGGAGTCTAGATCACTGGGATATGCGCACTGGCCGGAACGACCGCAACGGCAAGGTGTACGCCTATGAAAGTCTAGATCACTGGGATATGCGCACTGGCCGGAACAGGGGCGCGCAGCTGGCGCGAACCCCCTGGAGTCTAGATCACTGGGATATGCGCACTGGCCGGAACGGCGCCAAGGCAGTGCAGTTCCGCGGCCCCAGTCTAGATCACTGGGATATGCGCACTGGCCGGAACTGGCTGGCCAGCGTGCCGCGCGGGCGGCGGAGTCTAGATCACTGGGATATGCGCACTGGCCGGAACCTCCGCCAGGTGGAGCTGAAATTCGCGAAGAGTCTAGATCACTGGGATATGCGCACTGGCCGGAACCACCAGCGGTGCGTCATCAGCTCGCCGTCAAGTCTAGATCACTGGGATATGCGCACTGGCCGGAACTGGGCTCGCCTCAAGCAGAACGGCGGCGACAGTCTAGATCACTGGGATATGCGCACTGGCCGGAACGCAGAAGTTGCGCAAACACGTTATGACCTAAGTCTAGATCACTGGGATATGCGCACTGGCCGGAACAAGCTGGTGCTCCTGCGCCGGCTCCTGTGGAGTCTAGATCACTGGGATATGCGCACTGGCCGGAACGGCAACCCCCCGCCCTCATTCGCGCTTGGAAGTCTAGATCACTGGGATATGCGCACTGGCCGGAACAATGTACCACTCATGGAGCTACCCATGCTGAGTCTAGATCACTGGGATATGCGCACTGGCCGGAACCCGGACGATAAAGCGTCGCCATCAGGGCGAAGTCTAGATCACTGGGATATGCGCACTGGCCGGAACTCGGCCGATGAGGTCGTGGCTTACGTGGCCAGTCTAGATCACTGGGATATGCGCACTGGCCGGAACCGTGGCGCAGATTGCCTTGCGTGGATCGGTAGTCTAGATCACTGGGATATGCGCACTGGCCGGAACGTGGACCGATATGTAGTGCACAAGGGCGTTAGTCTAGATCACTGGGATATGCGCACTGGCCGGAACAGGTCATCAACGCCGAGCAAATTGCAGCGTAGTCTAGATCACTGGGATATGCGCACTGGCCGGAACGGCGCAGTCCGGTGACGTACTTTTTCATTGAGTCTAGATCACTGGGATATGCGCACTGGCCGGAACGCGCGCGTGGCTTCGGCGGTGGGGCCGCACAGTCTAGATCACTGGGATATGCGCACTGGCCGGAACGGTGGATGTGTCCGCCGATCTGGAGCACCGAGTCTAGATCACTGGGATATGCGCACTGGCCGGAACCTGTTCGGCCTGGTCGTGGACGGCATCATGAGTCTAGATCACTGGGATATGCGCACTGGCCGGAACTTCCGCGCCGGCCTGAGCAGTTCCTCACGCGAGTCTAGATCACTGGGATATGCGCACTGGCCGGAACTGCGCTGCGCTGCTGCCCGGGGGCTTTGGGAGTCTAGATCACTGGGATATGCGCACTGGCCGGAACCGTTTTCTTCTTCCACCAATCGATATACCAAGTCTAGATCACTGGGATATGCGCACTGGCCGGAACCCGTGATATGTAGGCGTAGCTGTATTGAGAAGTCTAGATCACTGGGATATGCGCACTGGCCGGAACACGATGACCTACTTTCCGCCGCTCCTGGCGAGTCTAGATCACTGGGATATGCGCACTGGCCGGAACATATCGGTCGCATGGCTCGCGAGGCCCTGGAGTCTAGATCACTGGGATATGCGCACTGGCCGGAACCCCGTGGCGCTGCTTGATGCAATGACCAGCAGTCTAGATCACTGGGATATGCGCACTGGCCGGAACGCTACCGGGCGCTGGGACAAGCACGGCGCAAGTCTAGATCACTGGGATATGCGCACTGGCCGGAACGCGGTGGATCTCAATTCGGAGGAGTGGGGCAGTCTAGATCACTGGGATATGCGCACTGGCCGGAACTAGCCGGCGCTCCGGCAATCCTCCAGGTCTAGTCTAGATCACTGGGATATGCGCACTGGCCGGAACTCCGCCACCGGCTTGGTGTCCAGGCCGGGCAGTCTAGATCACTGGGATATGCGCACTGGCCGGAACGACGCCAAGGATTAACCACGCGATCCACAAAGTCTAGATCACTGGGATATGCGCACTGGCCGGAACTCCATCGATTTTCTCCGTCTCAAGTTGAAGAGTCTAGATCACTGGGATATGCGCACTGGCCGGAACGCGGCGAGTGCTCTCCCGCGATCTTTTTGCAGTCTAGATCACTGGGATATGCGCACTGGCCGGAACCGTTGCGAACCGCTTCACCCTGGACGGTTTAGTCTAGATCACTGGGATATGCGCACTGGCCGGAACCCCTGGTAGGCACGGAACGTCTCCAAAGCAAGTCTAGATCACTGGGATATGCGCACTGGCCGGAACCTGCATCCGGTGTGCCTGTCCACGTCGATTAGTCTAGATCACTGGGATATGCGCACTGGCCGGAACATGATCGTCGACGCCTACATCGACGACGCTAGTCTAGATCACTGGGATATGCGCACTGGCCGGAACGGGAGCGATTGCGTGTTCAACCTCACGATGAGTCTAGATCACTGGGATATGCGCACTGGCCGGAACTGGGCGGGCCAGTGGCCGCGGAATGGTCGCAGTCTAGATCACTGGGATATGCGCACTGGCCGGAACTGGTGTGCGGCAAGGACAAGCCAGCCGAGGAGTCTAGACCACTGGGATATGCGCACTGGCCGGAACCCCGCATCCGCCTGGGGGCGCAGAGCAGCAAGTCTAGATCACTGGGATATGCGCACTGGCCGGAACTGAAGCGGCGCTCCGGTGCGGAGAGCACGCAGTCCAGATCACCGGGATATGCGCCTTGCCCCTTAACCCTGGCATCGCAGGGATGCCTCCGCAACCTGCAGGCAAGTTACTTTCGTGTTACCCGCACGTCACCCTCGCGCAATAGTCGGCGAGAAGAATGCAAAGCCTCCTCATTCTTCTCCCCACGCCATGACCATGTCTCCTCGGCCCATGCTGCAGTCCTCTCATGGCCGTACGCTGCTGCTGGCCGCCTGCGCGTTCGCTCTCGGTTTCCTGCTGACCGGCTGCGGCGGTTCCGGCTCCGGCGCCTCGGGCGTCGCCACCTGCGGCAGCCCCGACACGCACTGCGCGCCTAAGCCCTGAACGGGGCCGTGTGCCGCGGAGTTCCGGTGCGCCTGTGAGGGCCATGACCATCTGCCGCGTCCCTCACGTTCTTGCGCGGCTTGCACGCCCCCGTGCCTGACCTTCTTCCCACGGCAACAACAAAGACTCCTCCAAATGACCGTCGATCCCTCCAAACGCAATTTCCTCGCGACCGCGCTCGGCGTGGGCGCGGCATCCGCCACGCTGACGGCGTTCCCGCCGGCCATCCGGCGGGCGCTGGCCATCGAGGCGCACAACGCGACCGGCACCCTCCAGGACGTGCAGCACGTCGTCCTGCTGATGATGGAAAACCGCTCGTTCGACAGCTATTTCGGCACGTTCAAGGGCGTGCGCGGCTTCGGCGACCGTTTTGCCATCCCCACGCCCGGCGGGCGCAACGCCTTCTACCAGACCTACACCAAGGCCTCGCCGCCGGTCACGTACGTGCCCTACCGCCTGGACGAGGCCCGGGGCAACGCGCAGCGGGCCGGCAGCACGCCGCACACCTGGGTCGACTCGCAGGCCGCCTGGGACCATGGCCGCATGAACCGGTGGCCCGACGCCAAGCTGCCGCTGTCGATGGGCTACTACGAGACCGCCGAGGTGCCTTTCCAGCGCGCGCTGGCCGATGCCTTCACGCTGTGCGACCACTACCACTGCGGCATGCACACCGGCACCATCGCCAACCGGCTCTTCTACTGGACGGGCACCAACGGCCCGAACGGCACCAGCCCCATCGACGGTGCGCGGGTCCGCGTCGCGGGGCTGAACAACCAGTTCAACGGCGGCAACGACATCGGCGCGTCCACCGACGGCTGGACCTGGACGACCTATGCCGACCGCCTGCAAAAGGCCGGCGTGCAGTGGAAGGTCTACCAGAGCCTGATCGACAACTTCGGCTGCAACGAGATGATGGGCTTTCGCCACTGGCGCGCCGAGATCGAGAAGATGCCCGCCGACCGCAAGCCGGTCTATGTGGCCAGGACCGACATCACGCAGCCGGTCGATCTGGCCGGGCCGTTCTACGACGCGAAGATCGACGACCCGCTGAGCCCGCTCGCCAAGGGCTTCGGCAACACCATGCCGCAGGGCTTCCTGGAGACCTTCCGCGAGGACATCCGCCAGGGCACGCTGCCGGCGGTGTCGTGGATCATCCCGCCCTCGGTCTACAGCGAGCACCCCGGCCCGTCCAGCCCGGCGCAGGGCGGCTGGTACGTGCAGGAGGTGCTGGACGCGCTCACGGCCCACCCCGAGGTCTGGAGCAAGACCGTACTGCTCATCAACTTCGACGAGAACGACGGCTTCTTCGACCACCTGCCGTCGCCCGCGGCGCCTTCGCGCAATCCGGACGGCAGCCTGGCCGGGGCCTGCACGCTGGCCGCCGCCGACGTGGCCGTGGAATACCACGACTTCCAGCCCGCCACGCCGAGCCAGCCACCGGCGGACGGCAAGCCCTACGGCCCGGGCCCCCGGGTGCCCATGTGGGTGGTGTCTCCCTGGAGCCGTGGGGGCTGGGTCAATTCCCAGGTGTTCGACCACACCTCCACGCTGATGTTTCTCGAAAAGCGCTTCGGCGTCGCCGAGCCGCAGATCAGCCCCTACCGCCGCGCGGTCTGCGGCGACCTGACCAGCTGCTTCAATTTCGTGAACCCCAACACGGAAGCCCTGCCCACGCTCTCGGGGCGCACGAGCAAGGCGGCGGTGGATGCGCGGGTGGCCGCGCAAGGCCAGGCCGCCAGGCTGCCCCAGCCCACGGCCGGCATCGACGCCGCCCTGCCGCAGCAGGCCCCCGGCGTGCGGCCCTCGCGCGCGCTGCCCTACGAGCTGCACACCTCCGCGCAGGCCAGCACCGGCGCCGGCACGGTCACGCTGCTGTTCTCCCACACCGGGAAGGCGGGCGCCGCGGCGGCGGTGTTCCACGTGTACGACAGGAAGCACCTCGACGCGATTCCGCGCCGCTACGTCGTGGAGCCCGGCAAGGGCCTCAGCGGCGTCTGGAACACGGCCGCCGACGGCGGCGTGTACGACCTCTGGGTGCTCGGCCCGAACGGCTACCACCGCAGCTTCGCCGGGGACCTGGCACAGCAGCCGGCGAGCGGCGGCCCCGAGATCCAGGTCTGCTACGAGCTGTGCGATCCGCCGCAGGTGCGCGTGAAGCTGCACAACCGCACCGGCAGCACCCTGACCTTCTCGGTGGAGTCGCAGGCCTACCGCACGGACGGCCCGTGGGCCCGCAGTGTCGAGCCCGGCGCGGTGGGCGAACTGGCCTGGCCCCTGGGCGAGAGCGGCAACTGGTACGACTTCGCCGTGCGCTGCAGCGCCGCGCCCGCCTTCGTGCGTCGGTTCGCCGGCCGCATCGAAACCGGCAAGGACTCGGTGTCCGACCCGGCCATGGGCCAGGCCGGCTGACGCCCGGCGCGGGGGGGGCAGGCGCTGCCGCAATCCTCTGCCTGCCGCACCTGCGAGGGGGCTATTGAAAAAATAGCAAAGAAATGAATGGATACGGCGGCATGAGGGCCCCGGGGCCCAAAGACTTTCGCCGCCTGCGGCCTCCGGCGCCGCACCGCCGGTCACGCGTGGGCCGGCGTCCCCCGCTCCGCGATGGCGAAGCCGCCGCCGCGCCGCTTGGCCGCGTACATCGCCAGGTCGGCGCGGTGCATCACCTCGGCGCCGTGCCGCGAGTGCGCGGGCGAGAACGCGATGCCGATGCTGGTGCCCACCTGCACCGACACGTCCTGCTGCAGCGCGATGGGCTGCCGCACCACGTCGACGATGGCCGAGGCGATCCCGGTGAGGGTCTGCTCGTCGTCCGAGCGCACCAGGATCGCGAACTCGTCGCCGCCCAGCCGCGCGAGCGTGTCGGACGCCCGGATGATCTTGCGGATGCGCGCGGCCACCTCCTTGAGCACCACATCGCCCGACTCGTGCCCGTATTCGTCGTTCACGAACTTGAACTTGTCCAGGTCCATGAGCATGACGGCGTAGCCCGCGCGCGATTTCTTCTCGTCCTGCTCGGCGCGCAGCAGCTGCGTCTCGAAGGCGCGGCGGTTGGCCAGGCGGGTGAGCGGGTCCTTCTGCGCCACGTCCTCCAGCGGCGACACCACGCGGCTGGCCACCACCTTGACCGCCACAACCGAGATGCACGAACTGAAGAGCACGCTGAAGGCGAACAGGCCTTCCAGCTTGAGGAACGGCGAGAACACCGGCGCGAAGGGCTTGGCCACGATGGCGGAGATCGGGTAGCCGGCCGAATCGTCCAGCGTGATGACTTTCACGCGGTAGCCCGCACCCTCGGCGTCCGCGGCGGAGAAGGGGGTGCGCGTCCTCTCGTTGAGCTCGATGTCGGCCAGGGGAATGGTGGATGGCAGCGTGCTCGCGTGGACGGTGTAGTCGTGCTCGTCGCTGCGCGAGACGAAAGCCATCTGGAGCTGCGTCATGCGCGTGAACTGCGCCACGCCCGCCGGCGTGATGCGGTAGGCCAGGTAGACGTGCGCGACGGGCACGGGCGCACGCATCGTCACCTTGACCCAGCTGTGGAGCACCAGGCGCCCGTCGCCTCCCAGCAGGGTGCGCATGTTGCGCCCGTTCTCCTGGATGCCGGCCACCAGCTTGCCCAACTGCTCGTCCAGCGCCTCGTCGCGCTCGTTGAGGAAGCCGGTCACGGAGGCCCGCGCGGTCACCTTGTTGTCCAGGTCGGTCAGCACGATCAGCTCGGCCCCGGACCGCGCGAGCTGGTTGAACAGCGCCGATTCGACGGTGGCCCGGTTGGTCTCGGTGAAGACGGTGTTCTGCAGGCCGTAGTCCTTGGCGATCAGCTCCGAGGTCGCGCGGCGGAACTCGCGGCGCGTGGCGGCGGTGTAGTCGAAGGTCTGTGCGCCGGCCTCCAGTGCGGCGTCCACGCTTTCCATCGCGATCTTCCGGTTGGAGAAGTGCAGGAAAACGAAGGCCACCAACTGGGCCGCCGTCAAGGTCAGCACGAGCGCGACCAGAAACCGGCTCGTCGATGCGGATGGCAGGAAATCCCTCTTCATGCGTGCTCTTTTCCCAGGCTTCGGGCGGGCTGTTCTTTTATTTCCGGCAATGGCGGCGCCCGTCAGCCGGTGCCTTGCCAGAGGAGCGGGTCCATGATGCCTGCTTTCGGCACCCGAATGCAATGGTCTGCGGGCCTTGCGCGGGGCCGCGTCGGACAGGACCACACGACCCTGACTCGGCCGCAGCCGCACCGTGGCGGCGCATGGCCGGGCCGATCGGCGAATGGCGAAGTGCGCCGACACCCGCGGACTCATCTTTGCGCTGCAATGGGCCGATGCCGTCTTCGTTCCTCACCCCCTGGCTGGACCGCGCCAAGCGCCTGGTCCAGCCCGTCATGCCGCTGGTGCGCGCCGTCAACCTCTGGCTCGATGCCGATGGCCTGCGCATGAGCGCGGCCATGTCGTTCTACGGCATGCTGAGCCTCGCGCCGCTGCTGCTGCTGCTGGTGGGCGTGATGGGCTGGTGGATCGACAAGTCGTACCTGCAGACCAACCTCATCGCGCAGGTGCAGGCCGTGATGGGCGAGCGCGGCGCCGAGGTGGTGAAGCTCGCGCTGTCGAGCGCGCGCGAGCCGTCCGAAGGGCGGATCGCCTCCATCGCCGGCTTCGTGCTGCTGCTTTCGGGCGCGACCGGGGTGTTCGTGGAGCTGCAGTCGGCGCTGGAGCGGCTCTGGACCTCGGGCCACCCGCCCGCGCCGGAGAACAAGGCCTGGTGGCGCATGGCGTCGCTGCGGCTGCGCGGCCTGGCCTATGTGCTGGCCATCGGCTTCCTGCTGTTGATCTCGCTGGTCGTCTCGACCGCCATCCACGTGGTGGCCACCTGGGCCAGCGCGCGCCTGCCGGTGGCCTCGGGGCCGCTGCTGCAGTTGGTGAACGAGCTGGTGGCCTTCGGCATCGCGGTGCTGCTGTTCGTGGGCCTGATGCGCATCGGCTCGGGCCCCAAGCCGCCGATGGCCTGCCTGCTGTTCGGCGCCGTGGTGGGTGCGATCCTGTTCACCGTGGGCAAGCAGCTGCTGGCGTTCTACCTCGCCACGGCGGCCGTCGTGTCGGCCTATGGCGCCGCCGGGTCGCTGGTGGTGCTGCTCATGTGGATCTACTTCTCCTCGGCCGTGCTGCTGTTTTCCGCCGCCTGCGCGCGTGCGCTGCAGGAAGCGCGTGCCGAGCACCTCGGCCGGCGGCTGGACGCCGAGCACGCGCAGGCCGTGCCGCCGGCGCCCGCACCGGCGCCGGCCCGCTAGCGGACGGCGGGGCGCAGCGTCGCCGGGTCCAGACGCAGGGCCCGGGCGAGGTGGTGGGCGTTCCCGGGCGCGTGCAGCTTCTCGGTGTTGTCGAAGAAGCAGAACACGTCGCGGCCGCCCGGGGGCGCTGCGGGCGCCTGTGCGGCGAGCCCGGCCAGCGCCATGCCGCGCGCTGCACGGCCGCGGTGCCACGCGCCGATGCGCTCGGCCCAGGTGCCGATCTGCGCGGCGCTGTAGCCGCTCGCGTACAGCTGCTGCGCGCCGTGCAACCGCAGGTAGACGAAATCGGCCGTCACGTCGCCCAGTTCGGGCCAGCGGCCCGCGGTGTCGGCCACCACCAGCGCCACGCCGTGGCGGCGCAGCAAGCCGATGCATTCGGGGCAGGCGAAGCTCTCGTGCCGGACTTCGAGCGCATGGCGGATGCGCCAGGGCCGCGGCGGCGGTGCGAGCCATTCGCGGCCGCGCATGCGCGGCTCGCGCTCGTGCGCCAGCGCCGCGCCCTGCGTGGTGTCGTGGGGCAGCAGCGCCAGGAAGTCGCCCAGCAGCCTTGCATCGAAAGGCAGGCTCGGCGGCAGTTGCCACAGGATGGGCCCGAGCTTCGGCCCCAGCGCGAACAGCCCCGAGGCCAGGAAGTTGGCGATGGCCGCGCGGGGCTCGCGCAGCCGCAGGATGTGGGTGATGAAGCGCGGCGCCTTCACCGTGAAGACGAAGCCTTCGGGCGTGCCGTCCGCCCAGGCGGCATAGCTGGAGGGCCGCTGCAGCGAATAGAACGACCCGTTGAGTTCGATCACCGGGAATTGCCGCGACGCGAAGGCCAGTTCCTGGGCCTGGACCAGGCCGTCCGGGTAGAAAACACCCCGCCACGGTGCGTAGCGCCAGCCCGAAACGCCGATGCGGATCTGTGCGGCCGCGGCCGCTGGGGTGCCCATGGCGCCGACTGTGCCGAGGGCCCCCTTCGCCGGTTGACGGCCATCTGCGCGCATGCCTGTCGGACGGATTCGGGCAGCTCTACAGCTTTTTACGGTGTTTACAGAACCGGCCGTTATGTGAACCGGGGCCGCGTGTACCCTGCGGGCATAACACCCATAGAAAGGGAACACCATGACTCTCGTTGTCCGCTCCAACTCCGATTCGGGCCCTGCCGCTGGCGGCGCCTCGGTGAAATGGCTCTGGGCTGCGATCGGCGCGCTGGGTGTCAGCGTGCTCGCCCTCGGGGCCACGCTGGCGGTCCAGCACCGGGGCTCGTCGCCCGAAGCGGCCGCCACGGCAGCGGCGCCCGATGCCGCCACCCAGCCACTGGCCGGCACGCCCGGCTCGGCTTTCGCGCCGCAAGGCACGCAGGCCCCGGTGGCCAACGCCGCTCCGCGCGCTGCGGCGCCGGTGCAGAACATCGCCCAGCGCGCCCCATCGCAGGGGGCTCCTTCTTCCTCTTCGTCGTACTACCCGGGCTCGCAGGGCCAGCCGGTTGCCATGCAGCGCGCCGCGGCGCCCGTGTGCGCCACCTGCGGCCGCGTGGAATCCGTGCAGGCGGTCCAGCAGGCCGCGCCGGCCACGGGCATCGGCGCGGTGGCCGGTGGCGTGCTCGGCGGCGTGCTGGGCAACCAGGTGGGCAAGGGTTCGGGCCGCACGGCGGCCACGGTGCTGGGCGCCGTGGGCGGCGGCTATCTGGGCCACACCGTGGAGCAACGCACCCGCACGACCACGGCCTACCAGATCCGCGTGCGCATGGACGACGGCGCGGTGCGCACCTTCACGCGTTCGCAGCCGGTGGCCGAAGGCACGGCGGTGCGGGTGGAAGGCCGCAGCTTCCGCGTGGACAACGGCAACTACGGCGGCGGCTATGGCGGTGGCTATGCCCAGGCGCCGCAGTCGGTGCGCGTGGTCGACAACGGCTATTGACGGCACCCGGCGCGCGCGGCGGCCCTGCCGGCCGCACCGCCACGGCGTCTCCCACCCTGACGGGCGGCCTGCGGGCCGCCCGTTTTCGTTCCATCAGGGCTGCGTCCCAGGGTTTTGCTATTGAATATGTAGCAAACTATTCAATAAATCCGGCGGCATGGAGGCGAAAAGACTCCAAGGCCTCTCCGGGCTGGCAGGCGGGCCTTCCTGGCCGCTGCCCGCCGGGGGCGCGTCACTTCTCGACGAAGGCGCGCTCGATCACGAAGTCGCCGGGCTTGGTGGTGTTGCCCTCTTCGAAATCGCGCTTTTCGAGGATGGCCTTGAGCGAGGCCAGCATCTCGGGGCTGCCGCAGAGCATCACGCGGTCCACCAGCGGGTCGAGCGGGGGCACGCCCAGGTCGGTGAACAGCTTGCCGCTTTCGATGAGGTCGTTGATGCGGCCCTGGTTGCGGAAGGGCTCGCGCGTGACCGTGGGGTAGTACTTGAGCTGTTGGGACACGGTCTCGCCCAGGAACTCGTGCCGGGGCAGCTCCTGTGTGATGAAGTCGTGGTAGGCCAGCTCGTTCACCTGGCGCACGCCGTGCACCAGCACCACTTCCTCGAACTTCTCGTAGGTGTCGGGGTCGCGGATCACCGAGAGGAAGGGCGCCAGGCCCGTGCCGGTGGAGATCAGGTAGAGGCGTTTGGCCGGCAGCAGGTAGTCGATGAGCAGCGTGCCCGTGGGCTTGCGGCCCACGACGATGCTGTCGCCCACCTGGATGTTCTGCAGGCGCGAGGTGAGCGGGCCGTCGGGCACCTTGATGGAGAGGAACTCCAGGTGTTCTTCGTAGTTGGCGCTGGCGATGCTGTAGGCCCGCAGCAGCGGCTTGCCGTCCACCCGCAGGCCGATCATCGTGAAGTGGCCGTTGGAGAACCGCAGCGAGGTGTCGCGCGTGGTGGTGAAGGAGAACAGGCGGTCGGTCCAGTGGTGGACGGTGAGGACTCGCTCTTCGTTGAATGCACTCATGGATGGATGGCAGGAGAGAAGTGAAAAACGGGAGGGGCGCGTGGCCTTCAAGGGCAGGGCCGGTGGCTCGTGCGGACTGCCTCGTGGGCACCCTGGCTGCCCCCTGCCAAGCGGGCAAACCCCTGCATTGTCGGACAAACCCGGACGGCAGGTACATTTCAAGCCCGCAGAACGTCATTCGGAAATCAGGTTTGCCCATGCTCCGACCCGCCCGCTTCCTCCTGGCCGCCCTCGGCCTCGCCGCCTCCCTGGCCCATGCCCAGGGCACGATCAAGATCGGCGAGATCAACAGCTACAAGGCCCAGCCGGCCTTCCTGGAGCCCTACCGCAAGGGCATGGAGCTGGCCGTCGGCCAGGTCAACGCGGCCGGCGGCATCGGCGGCGCGAAGCTCGAACTGGTCACGCGCGACGACAACGGCAACCCCGGCGACGCCGTGCGCGCGGCCGAGGAACTGCTCGCGCGCGAGCGGGTGCAGGTGCTCACCGGCAGCTTCCTCTCGCACGTGGGGCTGGCGCTCACCGACTTCGCGCGCCAGCGCAAGGTGTTCTTCCTGGCGGCCGAGCCGCTCACCGACAAGATCGTCTGGGAGAACGGCAACCGCTACACCTTCCGCCTGCGCCCCTCCACCTACATGCAGGTGGCGATGCTGGTGCCCGAGGCGGCGGCGCTCAAGAAGAAGCGCTGGGCCGTCGTGTACCCCAACTACGAATACGGCCAGTCGGCCGTGGCCACCTTCAAGAAGCTGCTGGCCGCCGCGCAGCCCGGCGTGGAGTTCGTGGCCGAGCAGGCCGTGCCGCTCGGCAAGGTGGACGCCGGCAGCGTGGTGCAGGCCCTGGCGGACGCGAAGCCCGATGCGATCTTCAACGTGCTGTTCGCGGCCGACCTCGCGCGTTTCGTGCGCGAGGGCCAGACGCGCGGGCTCTTCGAGGGGCGCGGCGTGGTGAGCCTGCTCTCGGGCGAGCCCGAGTACCTCGATCCGCTCAAGGGCGATGCACCGGACGGCTGGATCGTCACCGGCTACCCCTGGTACGGCATCGCCACGCCCGAGCACAAGGCCTTCCTGGACGCCTACCAGGCACGCTTCAAGGACACGCCGCGCGCCGGCTCGATCGTGGGCTACAACGCCATCCTGTCCATCGCGGCGGGGCTGCGCAAGACGGGCGGCTCGGCCGACACCGAAAAGCTCATCGCCGCCTTCCGCGGGCTGGAGGTCGCCACGCCGTTCGGCCCCATCACCTACCGCGCGCAGGACCACCAGTCCACCATGGGCGCCTACGTGGGCCGCACGAAGAACCAGGGCGGCAAGGGCGTGATGGTGGACTTCCGCTACCAGGACGGGGCGAAGTTCCAGCCCTCCGACGCCGAGGTCAAGGCGCTGCGCAAGGCCGCGGACTGACCGCGCACCGCGCCCGCGCCGCATGGACCTCTCCGGCCTCGCGCTCCAGCTGCTGAACGGCCTGGCGGGCGCCTCCACGCTGTTCCTCGTGGCGGCCGGGCTGTCGCTCATCTTCGGCGTGACGCGCATCGTCAATTTCGCGCACGGCTCGTTCACGATGCTCGGCCTCTACGCCGCCTATGCGCTGGTGGAGCGCCTGGGCGGCACCCTCGGCTTCTGGCCGGCGCTGCTGCTCGCGCCGCTGGCCGTCGGGCTGCTGGGCGCGGCGGTCGAGATGGCGGTGCTGCGCCGCATCTACCGCGCGCCGGAGCTGTTCCAGCTGCTGGCCACCTTCGCGCTGGTGCTGGTCATCAAGGACGCCGTGCTCTGGGCCTTCGGGCCCGAGGAGCTGTTGGGCCCGCGCGCGCCGGGGCTGGAGGGCGCGGTCGGCCTGCTGGGCCGGCGCTTTCCCGCGTACGACCTGTTCCTGATCGCCGTGGGGCCGGTGGTGCTGGCGCTGCTGTGGCTGCTGCTGCACCGCACGCGCTGGGGCACGCTGCTGCGCGCGGCCACGCAGGACCGCGAGATGGTGGGCGCCCTGGGCGTGAACCAGGCCTGGCTGTTCACCTCGGTGTTCGCGCTCGGCGCGCTGCTGGCCGGGCTGGGCGGCGCGCTGCAGCTGCCGCGCGAGCCCGCGAACCTGGAGATGGACCTGAACACCATCGGCTCGGCCTTCGTGGTGGTGGTCGTGGGCGGCATGGGCTCGCTGCCCGGCGCCTTCGTGGCCGCGCTGCTCGTCGCGCAGCTCAAGGCGGTCTGCATCTGGCTCGGCGTGGTGGAGATCGCGGGCATGGCCGTGTCGTTCTCCAGGCTGACGCTGGTGGTCGAATTCCTCGTGATGGCGGCGGTGCTGGTCTGGCGGCCCTGGGGGTTGCTGGGGCGGCCGCAGGTGCCGCAGCGCGCGGCGGGCGGCGCGGGCGGGGAGGCGCCGCCGGCGGCATCCGCCCGCGGTGCCGCCAGGGCGGGCTGGGCGGTGCTGGTCGCCGCGCTGGCGTTGCTGCCGCTCGCCGCCAGCGCCTGGCCCTACGCCACGGTGCTCGCGCAGGACGTGCTCGTGGCCGCGCTCTTCGCCGCCAGCCTGCACGCGCTCATGGGGCCGGCGGGGCTGCATTCGTTCGGCCACGCGGCGTATTTCGGGATCGGCGCGTATGCCGTGGCGCTGCTGGTGCGCGCGGCGGGCCTGCCGGCGGCGGCCGCGTTGCCACTGGCGCCCGTGGCGGCGGGGCTCTTCGCCGTGGTCTACGGCTGGTTCTGCGTGCGGCTCTCGGGCGTGTACCTGGCCATGCTCACGCTCGCGTTCGCGCAGATTTCCTGGGCCGTCGCCTTCCAGTGGGACGCCGTCACCGGAGGCAGCAACGGCATCACGGGCGTGTGGCCCGAGGGGTGGCTGGCCCGCGGGCCGGCGTTCTACTTGCTCACGCTGGCCTGCGTGGCGGGCGGCGTGTGGTGGCTGCGGCGCCTGCTGCATGCGCCCTTCGGCATGGCGCTGCGCGCCGCGCGCGATTCGGCGCTGCGGGCCGATGCGATCGGCATCGACGTGCGGCGCCTGCAGTGGGCGGCCTTCGTCGCAATGGGCATGGCCGCCGGGCTGGCCGGCGCGCTGTACGCGCTCTCCAAGGGCGGCGTCTCGCCCGAGGCACTCTCGGTCGGGCGGTCGGTGGACGGCCTCGTGATGGTGCTGCTGGGCGGCGTGCAGTCGCTGGCCGGGCCGCTCGTGGGGGCGGCCGTGTTCACGGGGCTGCACGACACGCTCGCGCGCGAGACGGATTACTGGCGCGCCGTGCTCGGCGGCACCCTGCTGGCGCTGGTGCTGCTGTTTCCGAGGGGGATCGCGGGCGCGCTGCCGCGGCACGGGAAGGCCGCGCCATGAGCCTGCTCGAGGTGCGGGGCCTCGCCAAGGCCTTCGGGGGCGTGCAGGCGGTGGACGGCGTGGGGTTTTCGGTGGCGCCGGGCGAGCTGCTCGCGCTCATCGGGCCCAACGGCGCGGGCAAGTCCACCACCTTCAACATGGTGGGCGGCCAGCTCGCGCCCGATGCGGGCACGGCGCGCCTGGCGGGGCGCGACATCACCGGCCTGCCGCCGCGCGCCATCTGGCGCCGCGGCGTGGGGCGCACGTTCCAGATCGCCGAGACCTTCGCCTCGCTCACCGTGCTGCAGAACGTGCAGATGGCCCTGCTCGCGGCCGATGGCCGGGTGTTCCGCTTCTGGCGCCGCGCCACCGACCACCGGCCGGACGACGCGCTCGCCCTGCTGGAGCGCCTGGACCTGCGCGCGCAGGCCCACCGGCCCTGCCGCGAACTGGCCTACGGCGACGTGAAGCGCGTGGAGCTGGCGATGGCCCTCGCCCACGGCCCGCAACTGCTGCTGATGGACGAGCCCACGGCCGGCATGGCGCCGGCCGAGCGGCAGTCGCTCATGGCGCTCACGCGCGCGCTGGCCACCGAACGGCGCATGGGCGTGCTGTTCACCGAGCACAGCATGGATGTCGTCTTCCGCCATGCCGACCGGGTGCTGGTGCTCGTGCGCGGCCGCCTGCTGGCCGAGGGTGCTCCCGCAGCGATCCAGGCCGATGCGCGCGTGCAGGCGGCCTACCTGGGCACCGGCCGCATCGGGCCGGGCCGCGCCGCCGTGGCGGAGGCCGCGCCATGAGCGCCGTACCGGGCCTGCCGCCGCTGCTGCAGGTGGACGGGCTGCGTGCCTGGTACGGCGCCGCGCAGATCCTGGATGGCGTGTCCCTGGAGGTGGGCCGCGGCGAGGTGGTGGCCCTGATGGGGCGCAACGGCGCGGGCAAGTCCACCACGCTCAAGGCGATCGCGGGGCTGATCGCGCGGCGCGAGGGCGCGGTGCGCCTGCTGGGCCGCGATGTGTCGGGCCTGCAGCCCCACCGCATCGCGCGCGCGGGCCTGGGCTACGTGCCGGAGGACCGCCGCATCTTCACCGACCTCACGGTGCTGGAGAACCTGGACGTGGGCCGGCAGCCGCCGCGCCGCTGGCCCGACGGCAGCGCCGCGCCCGTGTGGACGCCCGAGGCGCTGTTCGCGCTCTTCCCCAACCTGGGTGAGATGCCGCGGCGCCCGGGCGGGCGCATGAGCGGGGGCGAGCAGCAGATGCTCACCGTGGCGCGCACGCTCATGGGCCAGCCGCTCGTGGTGCTGCTGGACGAACCCTCCGAAGGCGTGGCGCCCGTGGTCGTCGAACAGATGACCGGCGCCATCCTGCGGCTCAAGGCCCAGGGCGTGGGCATCCTGCTGTCGGAGCAGAACCTGCCGTTCGCCGAGGCGGTGGCCGACCGGGCCTGCGTGCTGGAGCGCGGCGCAGTGCGCGGGCAGTGGCCGATGGCGCAGTTCGCGGCGGACGCCGCATTGCGCGCGTCGTTCCTCGGGGTCTAGCCGCTGGCGCGCGCAGTCCGGACGGCGCGCGGGACTTCGCTGGCAGGCGCAGCGCTTCGCAAGGCGGGCCGGCGCGTGCACCGGGGCTGGCAAGCTGGAGACCCCCCCGCCCCGGAGTCCATGCCGTGACCCACGTTTCGGGCGCAGACCAGCGCCGCGCCGCCTTGCATCCTTCCCTGGAGCGCGACCGCCCGTCCGCCTCCTCTGCCCCTTCCAACCCCTCCGCCCCTTCCGATTCCGGCAGGGCCGTGCGCCGCACGTTCTCGGAGCGCATGACCGGCTCCATCAGGTCGCTGCTGTCCAACGCGTCCAGGGCCCCTGCGGATGCCCCGGCAGGCGATCGAGCGCAATCCCGTCCGACACCGGACCCGCACGGCAAGGCCGTGGGCCGCAGCATCTCCAACCGCTTCGCGGGCTCTTTCCGCGCCCTGGTGCCGTCGGCCGACACGGCCCGCGCGCTCACCCGCAGCGCCACCTCGTGCTTCCGGCCCACGGCCGGGCCATCGGAGTCACCACCGGGCGCAGGGTTCGCCCGGCTGCGGGGCCAGCCGCTCGCGGACCTGCCCGATCTGTCCGATTCGCCACAAGCCTCCCCGGACCACGGGCCGAACCAGGAGCTGGCCAAGCTGCATGAGCTGCAGTATGTGGACGGTGTGAAGGACGTCGGGATGCTGCTTGCGGCGGTGGACATCGCGGCACTCCCGCCCCCCCTCCCGACCCACCATGACTTCATGCCTGCCCAGGAACTGAGACAGCTCTACACCGAGCGCAAGCAGAAGGCGAAGGAGGACCAGAAGGAAAAAGCCGCCCAGCGGGAGAAAGTCCTGGCGAAGCAGGAAGCGATGAACTTGCAGCAGCTGGCAGGCGGGCCATCGGAAACGCGCGGCAACGACTCACGCCGCCTCGGTCCGGTGGAGACGGCTGCCCTGGAGCCCGAGCCGCCCGTCCCGTTGCCCGAAGCCTCGGCACGGGCCGAGAGCCAGGAGGCGTCGCCCGCCCGGTCGTCCTCCCACTCGGTCGTGGAGATCGAAGGGGCTCCGTCCGGCCTCTCATGGTGGAAGCCGTGACGGGCCGGGGGCGGACTGCGCCGGCGATACCGCCGGCATGTCCTGCTCCCTGCAGTGTTCCACCACTACCTCGGCCAGCCAGTCCATCACGGTCCGCACGCGCCGCGGCAGGTTGCGGCGGTTGGCATACATCAGCGTGAGCGGCATCGGCGGCGCGGACAGCGCGGGCAGCACCTCCAGCAGTTCGCCGCGCGCCAGGAGGTCCACCACGCCCAGGCGCGGCACCTGGATGATGCCCAGCCCCGCCAGGCAGCTGGCCATGTAGGCCTCGGCGTTGTTCACGGTGATGGCGCCCTGCATCGGCGTGAGCACCAGGGCGCCATCGACCACGGCCTCGAAGCCCGTGGAGCGCGCGCCCAGCGTGTTGACGAAGTGCACCAGCCGGTGCCCGGCGAGGTCGGCGAGCGACTGCGGCGCGCCGTGCCGGCGCAGGTAGGCGGGGCTCACGCAGTTGGCAAGCCGCGCATCGCCCAGCGGCCGTGCGACGAGGCTGCTGTCCACCACCGCCCCCGTGCGCAGCACGCAGTCGAAGCCCTCGCGCACCACGTCGACGCGGCGCTCGGTGCTGCTCAGCTCCAGTTCCAGCGCGGGGTGCCGCGCCAGCAGTTCGGGCAGGCGCGGCACGACCACGTTGCGCGCCATGCCGGTGGACATGTCGATGCGCACGCGCCCGCGCAGACTGGCTCCGTCGGCGTGCTGGAACATCGACTGCAACTCGTCCACGTCCGCCAGCAGGTCCTTGCAGCGCTCATAGTAGGCCTGCCCGTCCTGCGTGAGCTGCACGCGCCGGGTGGTGCGGTGCAGCAGCCGCGTGCCGAGTTCCGACTCCAGGGACTGCACGGCCATGGACACACTGGCCTTGGGCAGCGCCAGCGCCTGCGCGGCCTGGGTGAAGCTGGCCAGCTCGGCCACGCGCGTGAAGACCTGCATGCGCTGGAAGGGATCCATTGTTCTTTCTGGTTGAACAAAGAGATCGATTTTTGCCGATTTATCGCAAGAAGGTCGATCAATAGACTGGCGCCATTCCTGTTCCTCCCTTTGAAAGGCCGGCCATGACCGCTTCCTCCTTGCCCTCCGCTTCCACGGCTTCCACCCCCATCGACCTCGTCACCGGCGGCAGCCGCGGCCTCGGGCGCGACGCGGCGCTGCAGATCGCGGCGCAGGGCATCGACGTGGTGCTCACCTACCGCAGCCGCGCCGACGAGGCCCAGGCCGTGGTGGCCGCCATCGAAGCGCTCGGCCGCCGCGCCGTGGCCCTGCCGCTGGACGTGGGCCACAGCGCCGGCTTCGCGGACTTCGCCGGGGCGGTGCGCGGCGTGCTCGCCCGGCACTGGCAGCGCGAGCGCTTCGACTTCCTGGTCAACAACGCGGGCATGGGCGTGCACGCGCCGTTCGCGGAAACCACCGAGGCGCAGTTCGACGACCTCGTGAACGTGCACTTCAAGGGCGTGTTCTTCCTCACGCAGGCGCTGCTGCCGCTGATGAATGACGGCGGCCGCATCGTGAACGTGTCCTCGGGCCTGGCCCGGTTCTCGCTGCCCGGCTACGCGGCCTATGCGGCGATGAAGGGCGCCGTGGAAGTGCTGAGCCGCTACCTGGCCAAGGAACTCGGGCCGCGCGGCATCGCGGTGAACGTGGTCGCGCCGGGCGCCATCGAGACCGATTTCGGCGGCGGCGCGGTGCGCGACAACGCACAGCTCAATGCCTTCGTCGCCTCCCAGACCGCGCTCGGTCGCGTGGGCCGGCCGGACGACATCGGCGGCGTGGTCGCCTCGCTGCTGCTGCCGGCCAGCCGCTGGATCAACGCGCAGCGCATCGAGGCGTCGGGCGGCATGTTCCTGTGAGGGCAGGGCACCGATCCGAAGGTTTTTGCCGCCATGCCGCCGGATCCATTCAATAGTTTGCTATTAATTAAATAGCAAATGTGGCAGAGGGCCTGGTGACGCCCAAGGGGCCGGGCAAGGCCGCCATCGCAGTCGACGAATTGGCCTTCTAGCTGGGTGCGCTGAACGCAGGGATCGGGGATGCCTTGCAGGTGTTCCAGCAGGGTCATCGGCAGCGCTGGCCTCCTGGCTGGGGCCAAGGGGAGTCAGCGCTTTCAGAACGTTTCCCAGTCGTCGTCGCCACCGCGCGCGGCGGGCGGCGCCGCGGCGGGCCGGGATGCGCTGGCCGATGCCGATGGCGCTGCCGGAGCGCGCGGCAGGGCCGGGGCGGCCGGCGCCCGGGCGGGCAGGGGCGCGGCTGCGGCGGCGCGCGGTGCCGCGGCAACGGCCGGGCGCGGCGCCTGCACGGCCGGCGCGCGGAACGCGGGCGCGGGCGCCGGGCGGGCGATGGGTGCCGCGGCGGCCACCGCACCGGCGGCCTGCACGCCCGCCGGGATGCGGAACACGCTCACCGCCTGCGCGAGCTGCGAGGCCTGCGCTTTCAGCGAGCCCGTGGCGGCGGTGGCTTCCTCGACCAGCGCGGCGTTCTGCTGGGTCACCTGGTCCATCTGCGAGACGGCCTGGTGCACCTGGTCGATGCCGCGGCTCTGCTCTTCGCTCGCAGCGCTGATCTCGGCCACGAGGTCGCTCACGCGCTGCACGCTCTGCACGATCTCGTCCATCGTGCGGCCGGCCTCGGCCACCTGCTGCGTGCCCTCCGACACCTTGGACACCGAGTCGCCGATGAGGCCCTTGATGTCCTTGGCGGCGGCCGCGCTGCGGCCCGCCAGGGCGCGCACTTCGCTCGCCACCACGGCGAAGCCGCGGCCCTGCTCGCCCGCGCGCGCGGCTTCCACGGCGGCGTTCAGCGCCAGGATGTTGGTCTGGAAGGCGATGCCGTCGATCACGCCGATGATGTCGCTGATCTTGCGGCTGCTCTCATGGATGGCGCCCATCGTGTCCACCACGCCGGCCACCACCTGCCCGCCCTTGGTGGCGGTCTCCGAGGCGGACGACGCGAGCTGGTTGGCCTGGCGCGCGTTGTCGGCGTTCTGCCGCACGGTGCTGGTCAGCTCCTCCATCGATGCGGCCGTCTGCTGCAGCGAGCTGGCCTGCTCTTCGGTGCGCGACGACAGGTCCTGGTTGCCCGCGTCGATCTCGTTGGAGGCGGTGGCGATGCTGTCGGTGCCCGAGCGCACGCGCCCCACCACCTGCGCGAGGCTCTCGTTCATGTCCTTGAGCGCCTGCAGCAACTGGCCCGTCTCGTCGGTGGCTTCCACGGTGACGTGGCTCGTCAGGTCGCTGGCCGCCACGGCCCGCGCCACGCGCACCGCCTCGGAGAGCGGCCGCACGATGCCGCGCGTGAGCCACAGCGCGCAGGCCGCGCCCAGCGCGAGCGCGAGCAGCCCGAACACCAGCAGCAGCAGGCGGCTCTGCGCATAGATGCCCTGGATGTTGCCGGCCGTGGCGTCGATGTCCGAGCGCTGCAGGTCCAGCAGCTTCTGGATGAGCGCGACGTAGTCCTTCGTGGCCGGCAGGTAGACCTGGTTCAGGATGCGCTCGGCTTCTTCGGCCTGGCCGGCGGCCTTGGCCTTCACGGCCTGGTCGCGCGAGGCGAGGTAGGCAGCGCGCGCCTTGGAGATGTCGGCCCAGACCGCCTTCTCGGCGGGGCTGTCGAGCAGCGGCTCGATCTTCTCGACCAGCTTGGCGGATTCGCGCGTGGTCATGGCCGAGTCTTCGGCGAAGAACGCCGCCAGCGACGGGTCGGTGCTCTTCACGATGGCGGTGGTGCGGCGCGCGGCGCTGTCCACGTAGCGGTACCAGTCGCTGATCATGCGTTCGTTGGCCAGCGGCTGCTGCGTCATCTCGTGCGTGGCCTGCGCGACGGTCTGCAGCCGCCAGAGGCCGAAGGCGGTCATCAGGGCCATGAGGACCAGGACCAGGGCAAAACCGCCGCCGAGGCGCGCGCCGATAGATAAATTTCGCATGGTGTGTGTCTTGGAGATCGAAAGAGGAACTGCCGCCGCCGCGCGCCGCACCGCGCCGGAACGGGCGTCCGGCGCCGGCGCTGCGTCTGCGGCTCGGCCGTGGAAAAAAGGCCGCGGGGCGCGGCGCCTGCACGCCGTGGAGGCTTATCGGCACCGCGCGGGCCAGCTTGAGGGCGGCGCCGGCGGCACCGGCCCGGCCCAGCGGGCGAAACGAAGAAAAAAGCGCGGGCCACGGCCGCTCTGGCGGCAGCGTGGCCCGCGCAGGGACAGGTGCCTACCGGCGGAAGCGGCCGTCCGCGCCGACGATCGACAGGTCGATGAAGTCCAAGCCGCTGTGGTCCGTGGGGGTGTAGCCCACTTCCAGGCCGCCCAGGTCGAATTTGCGCAGGCCCTCCAGCGAGGCCTGCAGCGTGGCGCGCGTGGGCTTGGGGCCGGCGCGGCGCAAGCCCTCCACCAGCACCTTCGCCGAGGCATAGCCTTCCAGCATGGCGCCGCTGAGGCCGCCGGCCACGTCGCGCTTCTTGGCCAGGGCCTGCGCCTCCTTCACCATCGGCACGGCCACGGAGCGCTCGTTTGGGAAGACCTGCGTCACGATGGTCCCCGCGGCGTTGGCGCCCAGGCCCGAGATGAACCCCGCGGTCGCATTGTTCGAGAGCGTCACCAGCTGCGCCTTGGAGCCCGCGGCGCGGATCGCCGCGATGCCGTCGGCCACGGCCAGCGCCGTGCCCACGATCAGCACGCCCTGGGCCTGTGCCTTGGCCACCTCGGGTGCGATGCGGCTGAAATCCGGCTTGTCGCGGGCGAAGGTGGTCTGCACGGCCGGCTCCAGCCTGGCGGCCTTGAGGCCGCGCAGCGCGCCCTGCAGCGCGTCGTTGCCGAAGCTGTCGTCCACGGTGAGCAGGGCGATGCGGTTCATGCCGATGCCCGCGAGGTGCGCCATGGCCCGCTCGGCCTCGCGCTGGTAGGAAGCGCGCACGTTGAACACATGCCTGCGCACGGGTTGGTGCAGCACCATGGCGCCGGTGGACGGGCCGACGAGCGGCACGCCGTGCTTGTCGAGCAGCGGCAGCACCGCCTCGGTGTGCGGCGTGCCGCGCGTCAGGAACATCGCGAGCACGCCCGTCTCCTCGATGAGCTTGCGCGCGTTCTCGGCCGAGGCCTTCGGGTCGAACCGGTCGTCCAGCGACACCAGCTCGACCTTCTGGCCACCCACGCCGCCGGTTTCGTTCACCTCGTCAATGTAGAGCTTGGCGCCCTTGGTCACTTCCTGGACGCCCGCGGCCACGGGGCCGGAGAAGCCCGCCGTCTGCCCGATGAGCAACTGGGCCGATGCGCTGGTGGCCGCCAGCCCCGCCGCGAGGACGAGCGTGAAGAATCTGGATGCGGTCATGGTGGAGTGCCTGGTGCGTGGAAAGCGGAAGTGGGCTCGTAACCCGATGTTACCGGCGGGCGCAAAAGCCTTACATCCCTGCCAACCCGCACCCCGGCTTCAGTCCAGCTTCAGCTTCTGCTTGGCGACCACGCCCTTGTACAGCTCGTACTCGGCCTTGGTCTGCGCCGTGAATTCCGCCGGCGTGTTGCCCACGACCAGCGAACCCGTGTCCTCGATGCGCTGGCGCACGGCCGGGTCTTCGAGCGTCTTCTTCACGGCCTGCGAGATCTTGTCCACCACGTTGCGCGGCAGGTTCTTGGGGCCGTGGATGCCGTAGAACGCCATGCGGTTGACGGGCTCGAAGCCGACTTCCTTGAACGTGGGCACGTCGGGCATCGACGGCAGGCGCTGCGGCGCCGCCACGGCGATGGCGATCAGGCGTTTTTCCTTGATGAAGGGCAGGGCGGAGGGCAGGTTGTCGAAGATCATCGGCACCTGGCCGGACACCGCGTCGTTGAGCGCCGGGCCCGCGCCCTTGTAGCCGATGTGCTCCAGCTCCAGCCCCGACAGCGACTTGAACAGCTCCATCTGCAGGTGGCCGATGCCGCCCGTGCCGGACGTGGCGAACGCGTACTTGCCGGGCTTGGCCTTGACCTCGGCCATGAACGACTTGAAATCCTTGGCCGCGAAGCTCGGGTGCACCGCCAGCACGTTGGGCGTGGCCGCCATGTTCACGATCGACGTGAAATCGGTCAGCGGGTCGTACTTCACGGCCGGGTTGATGGCCGGCGCGGACGCCACCGAGGAGACCGTCGCCACGCCCAGCGTGTAGCCGTCCGGTGCCGCGCGGGCGATCTCGGTCGCGCCGACGACGCCGCCGGCGCCCGCCTTGTTGTCCACCACCACCGACTGGCCCAGCGTGGTGGAGAGCGATTGCGAGACCACGCGCGCCACGATGTCGGTCGTGCCGCCCGGCGCGAAGGGAACGATCAGGCGCACGGGCTTGGTGGGGTAGTCCTGGGCCAGCGCGGGGGCTGCGCCGGCCAGCAGGCCGGCGGCGGCCAGTACGGCGCTGCAGAGTTGGGTGGCAGGGGTCGTCGTCATGTCGAATGTCTCCTTGGGGGTGTGCATCAATGCGCTGGCGCCGCAGGCCGGGGGCCCGAAGGCGAGCCGCGGCGGCCCGGATGCTTTGCAGCTTGCGTGCCACGCCGCGCTCCCTGGCACCGGATGAGCCCGCGGGGCGCGCCGCCGCTGGGGCGGGTGGGCGCGCGGCGTGCGAGGGGCGGATGCCGCGGCCGGCGGTGCGCGGCGGTTTTCCGCACGGAGCCCGCCCGCCTGTGCGGATTTCCGGACAGGCGGGCCTGTCAACGGTGATAGCCTCCGCCCGGCGCGGCGCCCCGCCCGCGACAATGCGCGCTCGACCGCCATCCGGCGGCCCGGCACGGCCTGCTCCGCCGGCCGGATGCGCCCCTGCTGCTCCTTCCCCGTTCCGCGTGAAACCCGACCGCTCTCTTCTGATTCCCGGCCTGGCGGTGCTCGCCTGCGTGTGCGCGGGGGCGCTGGCCTACCGCTGGTCGCTGGAGGCCCAGCTCGCCGGCCAGCAGCGCGCCGCCACCCAGCGGCTGGCCTTCGCCGCCCAGAGCCTCGAATCGCTCCTGCACCGCAACGAAGCGCTGCCCGCGCTGCTGGCGCTCGACGGCGGCGTGGGCGCCGCGCTGCGCCGGCCGGATGCCGCGAACCTGCGCGCCGCCAACGCCTTCCTGGGGCAGGCCGCGGCCCTGGCCGACGTGGAAGCGGCTTACCTGATGGACACCCGGGGCCTCACCATCGCGGCCAGCAACTGGGAGCTGGGCACCAGCTTCGTTGGCCAGAACTACCGGTTCCGCCCGTACTTCGAATCCGCCATGGCGGGGCAGACCGGCCGGTTCTACGGTGTGGGGGCCACCACCGGCAAACCCGGCTACTTCATCGCGGCGCCGCTGCCCGCCGGGGCGCCCGCGCAGGGCGTCGTGGCGGTCAAGATGTCGCTCGATGCGTTCGAGGCGGCGCTCTCCGCGGGCGGCGACACCGTGCTGCTGGCCGACCGCGAGGGCGTGGTCTTCCTCAGCACCGAAGCGGATTGGCGCTACCGCACGCTCGCGCCGCTCGGCCCCGGCGTGCGCGCGCGGCTGGAAGGCGCGCAGCAGTACGGCAGCCACGCGCTGCTGCCGCTGGACCATGGCCGAGGCACCCGGCCGGCCGACGGCACGGCGGTGCGGCTGCGGCGCGCGGGGCAGGAGCGCGATTTCCTGCTCGCCGCGCGCGATGTCGGGCCGCTGGGCTGGCAGATGCTGCTGCTGGTGGACCAGAACCCGGCACGCCAGGAAGCCCTGGTGGCCGGCCTGGCGGGCGGGCTCTGCGCCGCGCTGCTGCTGGGCCTGGCGCTCTACCAGCGGCTGGACCAGCAGGGCCAGGCCGAGCGCCGCGCCAGCGCCGCGCGCCTGCAGGCGGCCCACGGCATGCTGGAGTCGCAGATCGCGCGGCGCACCGCCGACCTGACCGAGGCCAACACCGCGCTGCAGGGCCGGGTGCGCGACCTGCAGCATGCCGAGCACATCCTGCGCGGCACGCGCGACGCGGCCGTGCAGGCCGGCAAGCTCGCCGTGCTCGGGCAGATGGCGGCCGGCATGAGCCACGAACTGAACCAGCCCCTGGCCGCGCTCCAGACCCTCTCGGACAATGCCATCGCGCTCGACCGCCAGGGCCGCCGCGAGGATGTCGCCGAGAACCTGCAGCTGATCGGCCAGCTCGCGGCCCGCATGGGGCGCATCGTGCGCCAGCTCAAGAGCTTCGTGCGCAAGGAAGCGCCCGTGGCGCGGGCCTGCAGCGTGCGCGATGCGCTGGACCACGCCCTCATGCTGCTCGCGCCGCGCTGCACCGCCGTGCGCGCACGCATCGACGTGCAGGAATTCAGCCCCGGCCTGTGCGTGCGCGCCGACGCCACGCGCCTGGAGCAGGTGCTGGTGAACCTGCTGCGCAATGGCCTGGACGCGGTGCAGGACCGGCCGGTGCGCGAAGTGCGCTTCGCCTGCGCGGTGGACGGGGACGGGAGCGGCGGCACGGTGCGGCTGCGCGTGTCCGACACCGGCGGCGGCATCGCACCCGAGGCCCGCGAGCGGCTGTTCGAGCCGTTCTTCACCACCAAGGCGGGCGAGGGGCTGGGGCTGGGGCTGGCCGTCTCGCGCATCATCGTCGAGGGCATGGGCGGCACGCTGGCTGCCGCCGACCTGCCGCAGGGGGGCGCCGAGTTCACTGTCGCCCTGCCGCTGGCCCACCCCGACACCTGACACCCCGTTCCATGCCCGAGGATTCCTGCCGATGACCGACCCCGCGACCTTCGATGCCGATGGCCCTGGCCCGGGCACGCGCCCCGTCTACCTGATCGAGGACGACGCGCTGGTACGCCGCGCCTACGGCCAGGCCCTCGAACTGGCCCACATTACCGTGCGCCCCTTCCCCCACGCGCAGGCCGCGCTGGACGCCTATGCCGCGGACCCGCCCGCCGCCGTGGTGACCGACATCCAGATGCCCGGCGTGGACGGCATGGAGCTGCTGCGCCTGCTGCGGCAGCGGGATGCCGCGCTGCCCGTGGTGCTGGTCACCGGGCATGGCGATGTGGCGATGGCGGTGGAGGCCATGCGCGACGGGGCGTACGACTTCATCGAAAAGCCTTTCTCGTCCGAACGCCTGCTCATCACCGTGCGCCGCGCGCTGGAGCGCCGGGCCCTGTCCGACGAATTGCAGCGGCTGCGCGCGCGCGGCGCGGCCGAGGCGGGCGATCCGCTGGCCGGCCTGGTGGGGCAATCGCCGGGCATGGCCGAAGTGCGGCGGCGCGTGGCGGCGCTCGCACCGCTGGGCGTGGACGTGCTGCTGCACGGCGAGACCGGCGCCGGCAAGGAAGTGGTGGCCCGCGCGCTGCATGCGGCCAGCGGCCGCACCGGGCCCTTCGTGGCCATCAACTGCGGCGCACTGCCCGAGACCATCATCGAGAGCGAACTCTTCGGCCACGAGCCCGGCGCCTTCACGGGCGCCACGCGGCGGCGCATCGGCAAGATCGAATATGCCAACGAAGGCACGCTGCTGCTCGACGAGATCGAATCCATGCCGCAGGCCCTGCAGTTGCGGCTGCTGCGCGTGCTGCAGGAGCGCGAGATCGAACGCCTGGGCAGCAACCAGAGCGTGCCCATCACCTGCCGTTTCGTGGCCGCGGCCAAGGCCGACCTGAAGCAGTGGGTGGCGCGCGGCCAGTTCCGCGCCGACCTCTACTACCGCCTGCACGTGGCCACCATCGACCTGCCGCCGCTGCGCGAGCGGCCGCAGGACATCCCCCTGCTCATGGCCCACTTCCTTGCGCAGGCCGCCGCGCGCCACGGGCGGCCGGAGCCCGCATGGAACGACCGCGACCTGGCGGCCTGGCTGGCCCACGACTGGCCGGGCAACGTGCGCGAGTTGCGCAACGCCGCGGAGCGCCTGTGCCTGGGCCTGCCCGTCGAGCCCGTGGACGGCGGCCCGGATTCTGCCCCCTCGCTCGCCGCCCGCGTGGATGCCTTCGAACGCAAGCTGCTGCGCGACACGCTGGGCCTCACGCAGGGCAACGTGGCCCGCGCCGCCGAACTCCTCAAGATGCCGCGCAAGACGGTCTACGACAAGCTGCAGCGGCACGGGATCGCGCCGGGCGGCGGGGCGGGGCGCGAAGGCGAGCGTTAGCGGCCTGTCAGGCGGCGCTGCGCAGCACCCGCCGGTACTGCACCGCCTCCGCCACCTGCGCCGGCCCGATGCGCTCCTCGCCCGCCAGGTCGGCGATGGTGCGGGCCACCTTGAGGGCCCGGTGCGTGCTGCGCGCCGACCAGCCCAGGCGCGTGGCCGCGGCCTGCAGGTACCGGGCGGCCGCTTCGTCCAGGCCCGACTGCTCGTCGATCTCGCGGCCCTGCAGCGCGTGGTTGGGCTTGCCCTGGCGCGCCACGGCCCGTTCGCGGGCGGCGGCGACGCGCTCGCGCACGGCCGCCGAGGATTCGCCGGGCGTGGTGGCCAGCAGTTCATCGGCCGGCAGGGCAGGCACCTCCACGTGCAGGTCGATGCGGTCCAGCAGCGGGCCGCTCAGCTTGCCCTGGTAGCGGGCCACCTGGTCGGGCGAGCAGCGGCAGGCGCGCTGGTGGGAGCCCAGGTGGCCGCAGGGGCAGGGGTTCATCGCCGCCAGGAGCTGGAAGCGCGCCGGGAAGTCCGCGCGCCGGGCGGCCCGCGCGATGGCGATGCGCCCCGTCTCCAGCGGCTCGCGCAGCGCCTCCAGCGCGCTGCGGGCGTATTCAGGGAATTCGTCCAGAAAAAGCACGCCGTGGTGGGCGAGCGAAATCTCCCCAGGCCGCGGAGGAGAACCGCCTCCGACCAGTGCCACCGCGCTGCACGTGTGGTGCGGGCTGCTCGTGGGTCGCACGGCCCACGATGCCGGCGTGAACCGCCCGGCCAGGCTGGCCACCGCCGCGCTCTCCAGCGCCTCGTCCACCGACATGGCCGGCAGCAGGCCTGCAAAGCGGTGCGCGAGCATCGATTTGCCGGAGCCGGGCGGCCCCACCATCAGCAGGCCATGGCCACCCGCGGCGGCGATCTCCAGCGCGCGCTTCGCGGCCGCCTGGCCCTTCACGTCCGCCAGGTCGTCGGCTGGCGCGCTGGCTGCCGGCGGCGCGGCCTGCACACGGCACCAGCCATCGCCGGCATCCGCACCGGCCCCGTCGCCCTGCGCCCCCGGGGACTGCGGTGGCAGGAAGCGCGCCACCACATCCAGCAGGTGCCGGGCGCGGTAGACCTCGGTGCCGGGCACCAGCGCGGCCTCTTCGGCGCTGCCCGGCGGCAGCACCATGCGGGTGGACTCACCGGCCGACCGCAGCGCGAGCGTGGTGGCCAGCGCACCGCGCACGGGCCGCAGCCCGCCCGACAGCGACAGCTCGCCCGCGAACTCGTAGCCCGCCAGCCGCGCCGCGTCGATCTGCCCGCTCGCCGCGAGGATGCCCAGCGCGATGGGCAGGTCGAAACGGCCCGAATCCTTGGGCAGGTCGGCCGGCGCCAGGTTGACGATGATTTTCTTGTTGTGCGGGAATTCCAGGCCGGCGTTCAGCAGCGCCGAACGCACGCGCTCGCGCGCCTCCTTCACCTCCACATCCGCCAGGCCCACGAGCGTGAAGCTCGGCAGCCCGTTGGCCAGATGCACCTCCACCGTGACGGCCGGCGCCTGCAGGCCCAGCAGTGCGCGGCTTTGCACCAATGCAAGACTCATGGAATCCCTCCCTTGTTCCGTTGGAATGTGGTTGTCTGCGCCGGAGCCGTTGTCACCCGGACCCTGGAGCATGCGCGGGCGCGCGTGCCATCGCGCTCAGGAATCCCTCGTGGTATCCGGAAATGAAGGCATCGGTCTGCCGCATTCCGCCATCATCTCCGACCCGGGATTCGGCTCGCGCCACTTGGTCGATCAGCCGTTGGCGCCACGCGGCATCTGCCAACAGGTCCGCAATCTGCTGCCTGGTCGCCGGCAGGCAGTGCACCGCGGCGTCCTGGCCCAGCAGTGCGGCTCCTGCAAGGTCCGGGTCGTAATTCGCCGCATGAAGGAGGGCGATACCGTCGCCAGCGTAAAGGCGATCCATGTTGCCGGCTGCGGCATAGCTTCGGGTGAGTGCCAGGAAGTCGGTGGCGTCCTTGTTGTTGCTCCGGCCGCGGTCGCGCCAGGCCATCAATTTGAGGACCGAGAGCGACGGCAAGGAGCACACGAGGATTTTCAGCGCATGCCCCAGGTCCATCCGATGGGCCGACGCCAGCCCTTCTTCGAACCCTGCAACATCGAGCACCACGTCATGCCCCGGTGGCCAGGCAATCGTTCGACCGGTACCAGCGATCGGGCCGAAAGGGATTAGATCCAGCGGAATCCCGCCAGGCTGGCGGTAATGCAGCCGATGGGGCTGGCCCTGCGCCTCGAAGAAACGGCCCGCCTCGACCAAGAGGGCTTTCAAGGCCTCGAACTGTTCCCAACGCTCGACGTACAGGCCGATATCCACATCGCGCGTGGCACGCATGGCCTGCTGTCCATGTACATGCACGAGCAGGAGGTCGCGGGCCGTTGCACCGCCGACGAACATGCGGATTCCGAGCGATGCGGTGGCGTTTCGGGTGTGGACGAGGATGTCGTGCAGGGCCGGCTCCACCGGGCACTGCGGCAGCAGCTCAAGCATCCTTCCACCGTTTCTCCAGCAGGCGCGCCACCTCCAGGTTGCGGCCGTCGTTGCTGGCGACGAGATCGGCATAGACCAGCAAAAGAGGTGCGATTGCGGAGGCCGCCGTATCCGCGGAGGGACGCCAGAAGGCGTCGAGCACTTCGATGGATCCTGCAGGATCCGGGCGGAGCCGGTGCCTGACCAGCAGGGCCCCGCGTTCCAACCAACTGTAGATGCACCCTTCCACCGGGGCAAGATGCCCCGTCACGGCCGCCGCAGCCATTTCCCCGCCCCAGACGGCTTCCGTGCCATTGAGCCGGAGGCTTTGCTGCCAGTCGGCTTGCACGGGCGCATACCGCTGGGGTCTGAGCTTGTCCCGCAGCGAGATCGGATACTGCCGGGCCCACTCGGCCGACAGCAGATCGCGGTCTGCGATCCTCCGGTCGCGGGATCCTCCGGCGAGAAAGCCCAGCGCCTTCAATTCGTCGATTGCCGCGGATGCCGATCCCAGCGCCACCCCGGCTGCTTCCGCAATGCTGCGCACAGGCTGGCGCACCAGATCCGGGTCTGCCATCAGCGCAAAGATCACCCGCATCGTGCTGGCCTTGCGCAAGGCAGACCGGGCCGCCGGATACCGCAGAGCGCGAGGGCGCGGCCTGCCCATGACGTGGACGTACAAACCCGGTAGGTCGATGTGCGCGTTGCCTGCGGTGTCCAGGAAGTTGATTCCGCGCTGTTGGCACTCCAGGGCCAATTGTGCGGAGACATAGGGCGCGATTAGCAGGGGGGCTTCTCCGCCTGGGGCGCTCGGTTCCGATTCGTTGGCATGCCACGCCAGATCGCTTCGGCGTTCGGCGCGGCGGGCATACGCCCGGAAGTGGGCCTCGGGGTGGCCCGGACGACCCAGCACGATGACCGCATCGGCAGGGAATGCGTTTGCCGCGGTGTCCACCAGATGACCTTGTAGAAAAGGCGCTACTGCCCCCAGGGCCTGCACGATCAGGTCAGTCTTGTTCATTTTTTTTGGAATGTTCGCGAAACATGAACTTAAATATTAAACGAACAATTGAGGCCTGCCCAGATGCGACAGTTTCCCCACTTGGGTGCGCTCTGTCGCGTTGCATTCAGGGGATTCCCGCTTTTGCACCATGCAGGTGCATTCCGGTGCCAGCGCGTGAGGTTTGTTACGTTTGTCTGGGGACGGTCACGCCCTGTGCACCCACTCGGAGCATTCCCGTCGTAAGCCTGGGCAGGCATGGCACGTTCCCTGCTTTGCGCTAGGGCAAACCCACCCCGCATCGTTGGTTTCTTCTGGAGGAATTCCCCATGAACCGTGCTCTGAAGTCCCTGTGCCTCGGCCTGCTGGCTGCCACCCCTCTCTGGGCCAGCGCCCAACTCACGGGCAACATCAGCCTGACCAGCAATTACAAGTTCCGTGGCCAGGACCAGGACACGAGCAAGGTGCGGGCGTTCAAGCCCGCCGTGCAGGGTGGCATCGATTACAGCTTCGGCGACAGCGGCTTCTACCTGGGCAACTGGAACTCCACCGTGGACTGGCTGCCCGGCAATTCGGTCGAGATGGATTTCTACGGCGGCTACAAATTCAAGGCCGGCGGCATGGACCTGGACGTGGGCGCGCTGACCTACGTCTACCCGGGCAACACCACCGGCAACACCACCGAGCTGTATGGCGCCGCCACGCTCGGCCCGGTGACGGCGAAGTACTCGCACACCGTCTCCAAGGATTACTTCGGCTGGGCAGGCGCCAAGACCTCCGGCAACCGCGGTCGCAACACGGGCTACCTGAACGTGGCGTTCGCGCAGGAAGTGGCGCCCAACACCACGCTCAAGGCCTCGGTGGGCTTCACGCGCTTCGCGAGCGACATCAAGGACCTGGGCGTGCCCAACTATGTCGATTACAGCGTGGGCGGCGCCTACGACTTCGGTTCGGGCCTCTCGCTGACGGCCGCCGTGACGGGCGCCAACAAGAAGGAATTCTTCGGCCCGGTGAACAAGAACCGGCTGATCGTCACGCTCACCAAAACCCTTTGAACCACCACAACAGCAACGGGGGCCGAGGGGCGCCCACTACGGAGATCCGAACATGAAAATGGTGACAGCCATCATCAAACCCTTCAAGCTCGACGAGGTGCGCGAAGCCCTGTCGGACATCGGTGTGCAGGGCATCACAGTGACCGAGGTCAAGGGCTTCGGGCGCCAGAAGGGCCATACCGAGCTGTACCGCGGCGCCGAGTACGTCGTCGATTTCCTGCCCAAGGTGAAGATCGAGGCCGCTGTCTCCGACGACCTGGTCGAGCGCGTCATCGAAGCCATCGAAGGCGCCGCCCGCACCGGCAAGATCGGCGACGGCAAGATCTTCGTCGGACACCTGGAGCAGGTGGTGCGCATCCGCACCGGCGAAACCGGCAAGGAAGCCCTCTGAGGGAGCGGCTTCGAGCAGCCCAACGGATCAACGCATTCCGAGAGACACAACCATGAAAAAACTGCTTGCTTCCTTCCTGCTGGGGATGAGCCTGCTGGCCACCGGCACCGCCGCGCTGGCCCAGGCGCCCGCGGCTTCCGAACCGGCCGCCGCCACGGCGCCGGCACCCGAGGCACCCGCTGCGGCGGCCCCTGCCCCCGTGGCCGCCGCAGCGCCTGCGGCCGCCGCCGCCTCCGAGCCAGCCGCGCCCGCCGCCGCGCCGGCGCCCAAGCTCGACTCCGGCGACACCGCGTGGATGCTGACCTCCACGCTGCTCGTGATCCTCATGACCATCCCGGGCCTGGCCCTGTTCTACGGCGGCCTCGCCCGCTCCAAGAACATGCTGTCGGTGCTCGTGCAGGTGTTCGTGGTCTTCTCGCTGATCTCGCTGCTGTGGGCCATCTATGGCTACAGCCTGACGTTCGGCGGTGACGGCTCGTTCTTCGGCACCTTCGACAAGATCTTCCTCAAGGGCATCGCGCCGGACACGCTCTCCGGCGCCCTCCCGACGATCCCCGAATACGTGTTCGTGTCGTTCCAGGCCACCTTCGCCGCCATCACCGTGGCGCTGATCGTGGGCTCGTTCGCCGAGCGCATCAAGTTCTCCGCCGTGCTGATCTTCTCGGTGCTGTGGTTCACCTTCAGCTACATCCCGATCGCGCACATGGTGTGGGGCGGCGGCCTGCTGGGCAAGGACGGCGCGCTCGATTTCGCGGGCGGCACCGTGGTGCACATCAACGCCGGTATCGCCGGCCTCGTGGGGGCCTACATGGTGGGCAAGCGCATCGGCTTCGGCAAGGAAGCGCTCACGCCCCACAGCCTGACGCTGACCATGGTGGGCGCCTCGCTGCTGTGGGTGGGCTGGTTCGGCTTCAACGCCGGCTCCGCCGGTGCCGCCAACGGCGCCGCGGGCCTGGCCTTCGTGAACACCGTGCTCGCCACCGCCGCCGCCACGCTGAGCTGGCTCGCGGGCGAATCGCTGCACAAGGGCAAGGCCTCGATGCTGGGCGCCGCTTCGGGCGCTGTCGCCGGCCTCGTGGCCGTCACGCCGGCTGCCGGCTTCGTGGGCCCGATGGGCGCCATCGTGCTCGGCCTGATCGCCGGCGTGGTCTGCCTCTGGGGCGTGGGCGGGCTCAAGAAGATGCTGGGCGCCGACGATGCGTTCGACGTGTTCGGCGTGCACGGCGTGGGCGGCATCCTGGGTGCCATCCTGACCGGTGTGTTCGCATCGCAGGGCCTGGGCGGCACGGGCGGCCTGACCCCCGACACGTTCTCGATGGGCGCGCAGGTCTGGATCCAGGTCAAGAGCGTGGCGATCACGCTCGTCTGGTCCGCCGTGGTGGCCTTCATCGCCTACAAGATCGCCGACCTGCTCGTGGGCCTGCGCGTCAGCGAGGAAGCCGAGCGCGAAGGCCTGGACATCACATCGCACGGCGAGACGGCCTACAACCGCTGAGCCGCATCCATCCGGACCGGGGCGGCGGCTGGTGGCGCCCCCCGGACCCGGCACAACGATCGAGTTACTCCCATGGACATTCGGCCCGCCCGCAAGGCGGGCTTTTTTTTGCCTGCGCGGGCCTGCGTGCGGCCGGGCTCCGCACCCGGCGAGGGGGTTATTTTTTGCCCCGGCGGGCGCATGGCCGAATAATCGGCGCTGGCTTGTCAGGCAGGCGCGGCGGTCGCGCCTGCGGGCCGCACGAGGAGAGGACACCGCATGCCCCTGGACATGGACTGGCGCACAGGCAGCCTGGAGCCCGATGCGCTGGGCGAGTCGCCGTTCTGGCACCCGCTGGAGACGCGCCTCTACTGGGTGGACATCGCCGGCCGTGCCCTGGCCCGCTGGGAGCCCGACACCGGCCGCATCGACCACTGGGCCATGCCCAGCGAGCCGGGCTGCATCGCGCCGGCACGCACCGCCGGCGTGGCCAGCGGCCTGGTGATCGCGCTGCGCGACGGCATCTACCGCGCACGGGAGTGGGGCGGCACGCTGGTGCCCGTCGCCACGCTGCCCTACGACCCCGCCACCGAGCGCGCCAACGATGGCAGGTGCGACGCGCTGGGCCGGTTCTGGGTGGGCACCCTGCACGAGCCGCCGCCGGGCCAGCCGCGCGAGGCGGTCGGCGCGCTCTACTGCATCGACGGGCGCGGCAGCGCGAGCGCTCCCGTGGTGCGCCGCATGCTCGGCGGCGTGAAGACGGCCAACGGCCTCGCCTGGTCGCCCGATGGCCGCAGGCTCTACTGGGCCGACACGCCGACGCACACCGTGCGCGCGTGGGACTGCGATGCCCAGGGCGAGCCCGTCGGCGAGCCGCGCGTCTTCCATTCCTTTCCGCCGAAGCCGTCCGGGTGGCAGCCCGGCGATCCCGGGTACGCCGGCCGCCCCGATGGCTCCGCCGTGGACACCGAAGGCCATTACTGGACCGCCATGTACGAGGGCTCGCGCCTGCTGCGGCTGGCGCCCTCGGGCGAGATCGCCGCCGAGGTGCCGGTGCCCGTGCTGTGCCCCACCATGCCCTGCCTGGGCGGCGTTGCCGGCCGCGAGCTGTTCGTGACCTCCGCGCGCCAGGGCCGGCCTGCCGAGGAGATCGCCCACCTGCCCTGGACCGGCTTCCTGCTGCGCGCCGGCAGGCCGGCGCCCGCGCCCGGCCTGCCGGTGGCCTGGTACGAGGAGGCGGCGCTGCCGGCCGGGCTGGATTGACCGGGCCGCCGCGCCCGCCATGCAGCGTTCACGCGTGCCGTTCAAAAAATTCACGGCGGCACCCGCCGCTTGGCGCGGGGCCTGCCGGTAGGATGGCCCCATGGATTCCGCCCTTCGCCAGACCATCGAGCGCGTGCGCGACAGTGCCGCCACGCAGCGGCCGCTGCGCATCCGCGGCGGCGGCACCAAGGATTTCCACGGCGGCGCGGCGCTGCCCGGCGAAGTGCTCGACACGCGCGCGCTGGCCGGCGTGGTCGATTACGAGCCCAGCGAGCTGGTCGTCACCGTGCGCGCCGGCACGCCGCTGGCCGAGCTGGAAGCGCTGCTCGCCAGCCGCGGCCAATGCCTGCCGTTCGAGCCGCCGCACTTCGGCGACGGCGCCACGGTGGGCGGCATGGTGGCCGCGGGGCTGTCGGGCCCGGCACGGGCGAGTGCCGGTGCGGTGCGCGATTTCGTGCTGGGCGTGGAGATCGTCAACGGCCGCGCCGAGTGCCTGCGCTTCGGCGGGCAGGTGATGAAGAACGTGGCGGGCTACGACGTCTCGCGCCTCATGGTGGGGGCCTGGGGAACGCTCGGGCTGGTCACCGAGGTGAGCCTCAAGGTGCTGCCCATTCCTCCGGCCGAGGCCACGCTGCGCTTCGAGCTGCCGCAGGCCGAGGCCCTGCGCCGGCTGCAGGCCTGGGGCGGGCAGCCCCTGCCGCTGAACGCCAGCCGCTGGGAGGCCGCAACTCCCGGTGGTGGCGGCGTGCTGCACCTGCGCCTGCGCGGGGCCACGGCGGCCGTGGAATCGGCCTGCCGCGCGCTGGGGGGCGAGCGGCTGCCGCAGGCCGCCGCACAGGCCGAATGGGCCGCCTGCCGCGAGCAGGTGCTGCCGTGGTTCGCGGCCCGGCCCGCGGACTGCGCGCTCTGGCGCCTGTCGGTGCCGCCGGCCGCGCCGGCCCTGGCGCTGCCCGCCGGAGCCGGGACGCCCCTGGTCGAGTGGCACGGGGGCCTGCGGTGGCTGCAGGCGCCCGCCGCATGGGGGCCAGCCCTGCGGGATGCCGCGCGGGCTGTTGGTGGAAATGCTACTGTTTTCATAGCAAACAATCCAATGGATACGGCGACACCAGGCCAAAATCATCGGCAGGATGCCGCACCAGGGGCCGTGGCCGGTCCCGGCGCCGATGCCGGCGCCGATGCCGGCCCGGAGGCCGTGCGCGAGCGCATCCATGCCCGCCTGCGGGCGACGTTCGACCCGGCCGGCATCTTCAATCCCGGGCGCCTGGCCGGCCTGGCCGGGTAGGGCGGGCGACCACGGCATGCGGCTGCTGCGGCATCTCACGGGGCGGCACCGCACGCCCTCCACCAACCGGCTGCTGGGCCTGCTGCTGGCCTTCAATGCCGGCGCGGTGAACGCGGGCGGCTTCCTGGTGGTGCACAGCTACACCTCGCACATGACGGGCTTTCTCTCCACCGTGGCCGACAACCTCGTGCTCGGCAACATGGCGCTGGTGCTGGGCGCCGTGGGCACGCTGTGGGCCTTCATGTCGGGCGCCGGCACCACGGCCATCATGGTCAACTGGGCGCGCCACCACCGGCTGCGCAGCGGCTTCGCGCTGCCGCTGCTGCTGGAGGCCGTGCTGCTGCTGCTCTTCGGGCTGCTGGGCGCGATCACGCTCGGCTGGCCCACGCCGTTCTCGGTGCCGCTCACGGTGCTGCTGCTGGCCTTCCTCATGGGGCTGCAGAACGCGGTGGTCACCAAGATGTCGTCGGCCCAGATCCGCACCACGCACATGACCGGCGTGGCCACCGACCTGGGCATCGAGATGGGCAAGATGCTCTACTGGAACCGCCGCGGCACCCCGCCCGAGGCGCACGTGCATTCCAACCGGGCGCGGCTCGTGCTGTTCGCCAGCCTGCTGGGCATGTTCACGGCCGGCGGCATCGTGGGCGCGGCGGGCTTCAAGCACGTGGGCTTCATCTGGGTGCTGCCGCTCGCATCGGTGCTGCTGGGGCTGTCGCTGCCGCCGCTCGCCGCGGATTTCGAACGCCTGGCCGCGCTGTGGCGCGCGCGCCGGCAGGGCGCGGCACCGCACCGCACGCCCGAGCCCCACTGAAAACCCCACGAGACACCGCCCCATGCAAACCCGACTCGCCCCCGAATTCCAGGACACGCCCGAAGGCCGCGAGGCCGAGTCCATCCTGCGCAAGTGCGTGCATTGCGGCTTCTGCACCGCCACCTGTCCCACCTACCAGCTGCTGGGCGACGAGCTGGACGGCCCGCGCGGCCGCATCTACCTCATCAAGCAGGTGCTCGAAGGCGATGCACCCACGCGCAAGACGCAGCTGCACCTGGACCGCTGCCTGACCTGCCGCAACTGCGAGACCACCTGCCCGAGCGGCGTGCAGTACGGCCGCCTGGTGGACATCGGCCGGCGCATCGTGGAAGAGAAGGTGCCGCGCCCGCTGCCCGAGCGCGCGCGGCGCTGGGCGCTCAAGGAGGGCGTGCCCTCGCCGCTGTTCGCGCCCGCGCTCAAGGCGGGCCAGGCCGTGCGCGGCCTGCTGCCGGCCGCCGTGCGCGCCAAGGTGCCGCGCCCGCAGGAAGCCGGCGCCTGGCCGGTGCGCGGGCATGCGCGCAAGGTGCTGATGCTCGCGGGCTGCGTGCAGCCGGCGATGCTGCCCAACGTGAACCGCGCCACCGCGCGCGTGCTCGATGCGGCCGGCATCCAGACCGTGATCGCCGCCGGCGAGGGCTGCTGCGGCGCGGTGAAGTTCCACCTCAACGACCAGGAGGGCGGCCGGGCGCAGATGCGCGCCAACATCGACGCCTGGTGGCCGCACGTGGAAGCGGGCGGGGTGGAGGCCATCGTCGTCAACGCCTCGGGCTGCGGCGTCACCGTGAAGGAGTACGGCCACCTGCTGCAGGGCGATGCCGCGTATGCCGGGCGTGCCGCGCGCGTGAGCGCCCTGGCGCGCGACCTCTCCGAGCTGCTGCCCGACATGCTGCCCGCGCTGGCCGAGCGCCTGGCGGGCCGCATCGACGCGCCCCAGTCGCTGCTGGCCTACCACCCGCCCTGCACGCTGCAGCACGGGCAGAAGCTGCGCGGCGGCGTGGAGACGCACTTGGCGCGCCTGGGCTTTCGCCTGCGCGTGGCGCGCACCGAGTCGCACCTGTGCTGCGGCTCGGCGGGCACGTATTCGCTGCTGCAGCCGGAGATCGCGGGCCAGTTGCGCGACCGCAAGCTCGGCGCCCTGGACGAGGCCTGCGCGGAGGAGCCGCCCGCGGCCATCCTCTCGGCCAACATCGGCTGCATCACGCACCTGCAGAGCGGCACGGCGACGCCCGTGCGCCACTGGATCGAAGTGCTGGACGAAGCCCTGCGGCCCGGCGCTGCCTGACGGCGCGGGGCGCAGGGGCGGCCGCGGCCCGGGCAAGGGCATGCCGCCGCACCGTCATTTTTTTCGTTATGGACGGGTTTCCTTTTGCTTATTCCAACCTGGAATTCGCCCAAAGGTTCGCTGCTAGATTCGCCCCCGGCCCGCCTGGGAGCGGGTTTCTACTAGGAAATCCATAAAAAATGCATACGTCCGTCCATAACGAAGAACAACAGCAACGCACTCCATCACCGCAGCAGCCGGCACCGCAGCGGTCCCTGTCCGCACCTCGGCAGGAGGTGGGGACCCTGCGGTTCACGCCGGGCCAGTCCGGCCTGCTGGACCGCCTGGCCGCCGAGATCGCGGCACTGGGCGGGGTGCAGTCCCCGCAGGCGCGCATCCTGGCGGCCCATGCGGCCACCGAGCTGCGCTCCAGCTTCAGCACCGAGCAGCAGCGCACGGCGGAGCTCTATGCCGGCGGCGCGATGTCGGCCCTGGTGTTCGAGGGCATGGCCGTGGTGGACAGTCGGCCGCTGCCCGCCGCGCTGCCGGCGCCCGAGGCCCTGGAGAACGACCCGGCCATCCTGCGGCTGGGCGCGCGCAACCAGATCCTGCTGAAGGTGGTGGAGCACCGCGCCTTCGCCTACGACATCGACAACGCCGCCAAGCTCGTGCGGCTGGTGGGCAACTTCAAGGGCGGCGGGCAGGAAAAGCTCGCCGGCGAGACCGGGCAGGCCGAACTCAGCTCCCATTCGGGGCTGTCGCTGGGCCCGCACACCGAGGCGCCGTACTGGTGCGCGGTGGGCCACCGCAACGGCCATTCGCCGTCGCCCTCGGCACTGATCCTGAGCGCGATGTGGAACCCCGGCGGCGAGCCCACCTCGGTCATCCCGCTGCCCGACATCCTGGAGCGCATCGGCCCTACGCACACGCTGTGCCTCACCTCGCCGAGCTTCAATTTCAGCCGCAGCGATTCGTTCAACGCCGGGCAGGGCGAGGACGGGCGCGGCGTGTCCATCCTCGACTTCGATCCGCGCGTGGGCTTCGCGGCGCGCTTCAACTCCTACCGCTTCACGGTGGACGAGGGCGCCTCCGAGCTGGTCAAGCAGGCCTTCGCGGCCTTCTGCCAGGCCGTGGACGAGGCCCGGCCGCTGCAGTGCGTGCTCTCGCAGGAGTCGGCCATCGTGATCAACAACACGCGTGCGCTGCACTGCCGCGACACCGTGCGCGACAACCGCCGCCTGCTGGTGCGCGTCTTCGGCTATTCGCGGGCCGCCACGGCCATCACGCTCAGCGATTCGCCGCTGATCGTGCAGGGCTGATCCGCCGCCCGCGCAGACCGAATCCATGGACATCGAAACGATTGCGGCCCTGGCCGCGGTGGCGTTCTTCGCCGGTTTCTTCGACGCGATCGCGGGCGGCGGCGGCCTCATCACGCTGCCCGCGCTGTTCCTGGCGGGCGTGGAGCCCGTGAGCGCCATCGCCACCAACAAGCTGCAGGCGGCCTCGGCCACCCTGTCGGCCACCGCCACCTTCGCGCGCAAGGGGCTCATCGACTGGAGCGAGGGTAAGTACCTCATCCCGTTCGCGATGGGCGGCGGCGTGTGCGGCGCGCTGCTGGTCAGCTTCTTCAGCAAGCGCTGGCTGGAGGCCAGCGTGCCCGTGCTGCTGCTGCTGGTGGCGTCGTACTTCGCCTTCGCACCGAAGCTGGACCAGGGGCAGCGCAAGGCGCGGCTCTCGCTGTTCCTGTTCTCGGCGACGGTAGCGCCGCTGCTGGGGTTCTACGACGGCGTGTTCGGCCCCGGCGTGGGCTCGTTCTTCATGGTGGCCCTGGTGCTGCTGTGCGGCCTGCGCACGATGCAGGCGGTGAGCTTCACCAAGCTCGGCAATGCCTCGTGCAACGTGGGATCGCTGCTGGTGTTCATCGCCAAGGGGGCGATCCTCTGGCCGCTCGCGATCGCGATGGCATGCGCGGCCTTCGCCGGCGCGCAACTGGGCGCGCGCTGCGCGGTGAAAGTGGGCCCGCGGCTCGTCAAGCCCATGATCGTGGTCGTGTGCTGCGCGCTCGCCGCCAAGCTGCTCAGCATGCCCGGCAATCCGCTGCGCGAAGCCATCGCGGGCGCGCTGCGCGCCGCATGACGGCCATGGAAATGGTGCACCGGCCCCTGGCGCCGCACCCGCGGCACGAGGCGGCCTGGGCCTGCGCCGAACCCGTGCCCGGGCCTGCGGGCTACTTCGAGGAAAGCTTCGGCGAAGGCCCCGGCGCCTATGCGCTCGAAGCCCGCGTGCTCCCCGCGCAGGGCGTGCCGGGCGGCGCCGCGGCAGGCCCGGTGTTCGCGCTGCATGGTGCGCGCTCCGACTACACGCGGCTCAATCCGCTGCTGTTCTGGCTGCAGCGGCACGGCGTGGGCAGCCTGGCGTGCAACCTCTCGGGCCACGGCCCCGCGTCGCCGCTGGCGCTCGGCCAGACCTCGCTCGCGCGCAACCTGCAGGAGGCCCGGCGCTTCCACGCGGCGATGCGGCCCGCGGCGGCGGTGGTGATGGGCCAGAGCCTCGGCGGGGCACTGGCGCTCAAGCTGGCCGAAGGCAGCGCGGGCGCGGTGCGCAAGCTGATCCTGGTCTGCCCGGCGCTCTACCCGGAGGCCGCGCACGCGCAGCCGTTCGGGCCGGCCTTCACGGCCGCCATTTCGCAGCCCTTCGGCTTCCTGGATGCGTCCTCGCTCGGCTTCCTGGCTGGCTGGGACGGCGAGGTGCTCCTCGTGATCGGCGAATACGACGGCCTGCGCGCGGGCGACCACGGCCAGCCGGACGGCCGCTCTGCGGGCACCGTGCTGCGGGACGGCGTGCCGCACAGCAGCGTGATCCCGTACGAAGCCGTGGAAGCGATCGAGCGCGCCGCGGCCGGGCGCCTGCGCAAGATCGTCCTGCCGGGCTGCGACCACGCCGTCTCGCGCTGGCTGCGCGGCGATCCCGCGCGCGTGGAAACGCTGGGCCGGCAGGTGCTGGCCTTCCTCGGCTGACGCGGTGCGCCGGTCTTTCATCCGGCCCGTTGCGCGGCCTCCGACCCGCTGCCGCGCACTGCCGCGCGGACCGGCCGGCGCGGACGCTGGCATGATGGCGGGTTTTCTTCCTGCCGCCGCCGTGCCCCGCGGGCCGTCGGCGCGACTGTGCCACCGGGCTTTTCCCCTGCCATGAACGATACCGTGAACGCACCCGATTCCGAGGCCCCCGGGGCTTCCACCCCCGACGATGCGGCCACCGCCGCAGCCGCAGCGCCGGCCCCCGAGGCCGCCGCTCCTTCGCAGGATGGCAGCGCCGCCCCGGCCGATCGCCGCCGTGCAGGCCGCCGTGGCCGCGGTGGCCGGCCCCAGCGCCAGGGCGCGGAAGGCCCCGCTGCCGATGGCACCGCGCCGGCCGCCGCCGCTGCCGCCGCACCCGGTGGGCGCCGCGTCCATCCCGTGCTGGAGCAGCTCGCAGCGCTGTATCCCCGGCACTTCGGCGCGCAATTCCTGCCGCTCAAGCGCGGCATCTTCCAGGACCTGCAGGATGCGCATCCCGGCGTGTTCGAGCGCGACGCGCTGAAGGTGGCGCTGGGCCTGCACACGCGCTCCACGCGCTACCTGCAGGCCGTGGCCGAGGGCCGCCCGCGCCACGACCTCTCCGGCCAGGCCGTCGAAGCCATGGCGCCCGAGCACGTGCACCACGCGCTGATGGAAGTGTTCCGCCGCCGCAAGCCGCGCGACGGCGAGGACCTGCAGGCCAAGCTGCGCCGCCGCATCGCACAGGCCTTCGAGGCCTCGGGCCTGGACCGCGCGGGCTACGACGCGCTCGTGCGCGGCCGCGACGAGAAGGCCAACGCCCTGCTGGACGAGGCGCTTGCCGAAGTCGCCGAGCGCGACGCGAAGGCCGAGGCCCTGCTGCGCGCCTTCGAGGCCAGCGGCAACGCGGACGTGGCGCCGTTCGCCGACATGTACGGCATGGACGTGCGCGCCGTGGAGCGCTCGCTGCAACGCGCGCGCCAGTTGCGCCGCGCCGCCGAAGCCCGCGCCCAGGCGCCCGTGCCGCACGCCGACGCCGCAGCAGCAGCGGAACCCGAAGCCGCTGCCGCGGATTCCACCGGCACGCCGCCCCCGGCCGCCTGACGCACGGCGGGCGCTGCGCCGCGGGCTGCGGCACCCACCCTGCTGACACCACGCTGTCAGCAGGGGCCCCGCACCATGGAGTCCTTCGCAACCCAGGAGCATTCCATGACCCCAGCCACCTCCCACGCCCCCGACACCGCTGCAGCCACCGCCGCTGCCGCGGTGCGCGCCATCAACTGGTTCGAGATCCCGTGCGCCGACCTCGGCCGCGCGCAGGCCTTCTACGAGCGCGTGCTCGGCCGCCCGATGCGCCGCGAGGATTTCGGCGGCGACCCGATGGCCGTCTTCGCCCGGGGCGACGGGAGCACCGGCGGCTGCCTGGCGGCCGGCCCCACGCGCCGCGCGGCCGGCGATGGCGGCGTGCGCATCTACCTCGACTGCGAGCCCGGGCTGGGTGCTGCCGTGGCCCGCGTCGCCCCGGCCGGCGGCGAGGTGATCGATGCCTGCATCGAGCTGCCGCACGGCATCGGCTTCATCGCCCACCTGCGCGACACCGAGGGCAATACCATCGGGCTGCACGCTGCCGGGCGTTGAGCCGGTGAGCATGAATGCTATAAAAATAATAGCTAACTATTGAATGAAACCGGCGACATCCGTCGGTTTTCTGCCGGAACCCACTGCCCTTTCCATGCGCCGCGCCGACCGCCTGTTCCAGACCGTGCAGCTCATCCGCGGGTGGCGGCTGTCCACCGCCGAATTCCTGGCGGCGCGGCTGGAGGTGTCGGTGCGCACCGTCTACCGCGACGTGGCCGACCTGCAGCGCCAGGGCGTGCCCATCGAGGGCGAGGCCGGCGTGGGCTACCGGCTGGGCGCGGGCTTCGAGCTGCCGCCGCTCATGTTCAGCCAGGGCGAGGCCGATGCGCTCGTGGTGGCCGCGCGGCTCGCGCATGCCTGGCTCGATCCGGCGCTCGCGCTGCAGGTGGAGGGTGCGCTCGGCAAGATCCTGTCGGTGCTGCCGCCCACCGCGCGGGCAGCGGCCGAAGCGCAGGCCCTCTACGCGCCGGGCCCGGGCATGGACGAGCGCACCCAGGCGCTGCTCGCGCCGCTGCGGGGCGCCGTGCACGCCCGGTGCATCGCGCGCATCGACTACGCCGACGAGCGGGGCCGCGCCAGCGTGCGGCGCATCCGCCCGCTGGGCTGCTTCTTCTGGGGCAAGGTGTGGACCGTGGCCGCGTGGTGCGAGCTGCGCGAAGACTTCCGGGGCTTCCGCGTCGACCGCATCGCGGCGCTGGAGGTGCTGGACGAGCGCTTCGTGCTGGAGCCCGGGCGCACGCTGCCGGACCTGCTGCGGCAGGTCCGCGGCGCGGGTTGACGCGGCTTCTTCAGCGCGGCCGCTGCAGTTCCTCGCGGGTGCAGAGGCGGCCGTTGCTGCAGCCTGCCGTGATCAGCACGGGGGAGCGGCCGCCGTCTTCGGTCATGCGGGCACGCAGCAGGCCGTTCTCGTCCACCGCCAACCGGCCGCTGTAGCTCGTCGTCGTGGCGCCGCCGAAGACTGCGCAGGAGCGGGTGCCTTCCGTCGCCAGCCCTTCGCCAGTCAGCTGGTAGCTGCCTCGGTACTGGCATCTGCGATAGGTGGGCGTCTCGTAGCTGTCCATGCGGAACACACCGTCGCGCGCGACCAGGTCGATGGAGATCGGGTTGCCGGGAGCTTGTGCGAACGGATAGCCGTAGCCCTCGAACGCTTTGTCGAAACGCACGGTGTGGTCTTCATAGCGGTAGCGCGAAATGCGGCGGGGCGCCTCGCCGGGCAGGGTGATGGTGCCGCTGGTGGGGCTGTCGAAAGCCAGTTGCATGTCCCCGACGGTGGCCGCTTCCTCGCCGGGGGTCACGGGGCCTCCGATCACGGGGCCGCCACGGAACTCCTTGAGGGGAAAGGAATAGGTGTTGAACCGCAGAAGGCCGCCGAAGTGGGTGGCACCCTGCAGGAACACCGAGGAGCCGTCGTTGCGGTAGCCGAGGTAGGACAGGATCAGCATGCCGCTGTTGTCCAGCCGGTCGATCTGCAGGCTGCGGCCGGGCCGTCCGCCCAGCTCGCCGTCGAAGCTCCACATGCCCGGCTGCAGCGCCTCGGCGCCGTACGATGCGAGGGAGCAGGGCGCTATGGGACTGTTGCCAATCTGGGCCCAGGCTTTGCAAGGGCCCGTGAAGAAGACATCGTGGCCATCGATGCGCACTGACCCGGAGAGGAAGTTCTCGTTGTCGAACCGGAATTGCCCCGACAGGTAGGGGCTGCGTTGCTGGGTGCCGGAGGCATCCGTGCAGATGCGCGTGCCTTCCGAGACGATGCTCTCGCCTTGCAACCGGTAAGGGCCCGAGTAGGTGCAGAGGCTGCCGCTGTCCGTGCCGGTCTGCGACAGCTGGAAGGTCCCGTTGGCGAAGCGCATTTTGTACATCGCCGTTTCCGGGCGGACCGCCGTGGAATGCACCGTCAACTGCATGTCCTGGTCGAGGCTGGCGACGCGGGACAGCCGTTGCGCGCCATAGGCGAAACGCACGATGCGCCGCGGCGCCTCGCCCGGCAGCGTCACCGTGCCGGAGGTCGGCGTGTCGAAGGCCAGGCGCAGCGGGCCTGCGCTGCCCGCGACCTCGCCGCTGCCGGCGCCCCCGCCGATCACCGGGCCGTTGCGGAACTCGCGCAATTCGCCTGTGAAGCCGTTGTCGCCGGCCGCGCGGTAGCCGCTCGCCTGCAGGAACAGCGCCGAGCCGTCGGCGCGGTAACCCAGGTAGGACACGACCATGCCCCGGCCCAGCTGGGTGTCGATCTGCAGGCTGCGGCCGGGCTGTCCGGTGAGTTCGCCTTCGAAGGCCCACATGCCCGGCACGGGCTCTGCCGAGGGGGCCACCTGCGCGTGCACCGGGGCCGCAGCGGCGGCCAGCGCGGCCGCCAGGACGCAGGCGTTCAGGAGCGGTGGGCGGGGAGATGTGCGGGGCATCGCGATCCTTCAGAGATGAAACCAAACGTCAAAAGAAAAAGAGCTAATGGAACACGCCTGCGGGCATCCGCCAACCCCGCCGCGGGAGGGGAAAGAAGACCCTCGTCCCCAGTCGATACCAAAAGTCACTTCTTTGACCGCCGGTTGCGGAACGATCGGGTGGGCCGCTGGTACGGTCGCCGTAGCCGAGCGGGCAGGCAGGTTGCGCAGGCAATGCGGCCCCTGTCCGGGAGGAAACACCAAAAAAAGGAGACGACATGGCCACCAGCACGCCCACCGCGGGCACCGCAGGCACCGCCGCCGACAAGGACCGCTCCGCGTTCGAGACCGCCATCTGGCTGCTCAAGGTGGAGATGGCCAATGCGGGCGCGCACATGACCCTCGACGCGAACGCGCGGCTGTCGTACACGCGGCAGATCGATGCCATGGCCAATGAACTGCGCGCGCAGGCCGGCGCCGGGCGCATCAGCTGGGCGCAGGCCGCGCAGCAGGCGCAGGACACGCGCAACGCCATCATGGAGATGGTCCGCGGCCGCAGCACGCCGTTCGGCCGTGCGATGGCGCAGCAGCTCAAGGCCGAGGGCAAGACGCTCAACGAACTCATCGCGCGCAAGGTGCAGCAGTTGCACGGCCCGGGGGCGCAGTTCGACCGGCTCTCCGCAGCCCAGCAGAACGCGGTGTACGGCGAGATCGTGAAGTCGGCGGGCAAGTCCAATCCACGGGTCACGCAGGCGATGCGCGGCCTCTCGCGTGCGGGGCGCGGGCTGATCGTGCTGTCGCTCGCGCTGTCGGTCTACAACGTCGCCACCGCCCAGGACAAGGTGGCCGCCGCCGGCAGGGAGGTGGCCGTCACGGGCGCGGGCATCGGCGGCGGCATCGCGGGCGGTGCGCTCGCGGGGCTGGCCTGCGGGCCCGGTGCGCCGGTCTGCGTGGCCGTGGGCGCGTTCGTGGGCGGCGCGCTGGCCGCCTTCGGCACGGACCTGCTCTGGTAGGGGCACGCGGCGCCATGGATGTTCTTTCCGCCGAAGAGATTTCCCTCCAGATCCTGCGGGAGGCGGACGACCGCCACAAGCCCCTGAGCGAGATCGTGCTGGCCGGCCGGCCCGTGGACCGCACCGTGGAAGGCGCCGTGCTGGAGGCCGCCTTCCGCTGCGCCAGCGGCTACCTGCTGTTCACCACCGACGACGTGCCGTGCGAGGAATTCCTCGGCATCCACCTCTTCAGCCACACGTTCGAGCTGCTGGACACCGCCACGCTCGGCAGCATGTATTCGACCGGCAGCTTCCTGCTGCTGGGCGTCGAGGGCACGGACACGGTGCGCTTCCGGTTCATCGGCGGCACGGACTGGCGGCTCAAGGTGCTGCCGCGCCCGCGCCTGCGCGTGCCGCTGCTGCCCGAGGCGCGCGGCGTGTCGCGCCCGCTCGGGTTCTCGCGGCATTTCGAGATCTCCGGGCGGCCGCAGCGCGAGCTGTCGGACTGACCGGCCGGCCGGCCGGCCGACTGCCTGCCGGGTGCGCTTCAGGGCGCGGGCTGCGCGAGCGCGGCCTCGATGTCGCTGGCCAGCGATCCGGGCTTGTCGGTGGGCGCGTAGCGGCGCACCACCTGGCCATCGCGGCCCACGAGGAACTTGGTGAAGTTCCACTTGATCGCCTTGGTGCCCAGCAGGCCGGGGGCTTCGGCCGTGAGCCAGCGGTAGAGCGGCGGCGCGTCGGCACCGTTCACGTCGATCCTGGCCATCATCGGGAAGTCCACGCCGTAATTGCGCTGGCAGAAGGTGGCGATCTCCTCGTTGGTGCCGGAGTCCTGCCGCCCGAACTGGTTGCAGGGGAAGCCCAGCACCACCAGCCCCTGCGCGGCATAGCGCTGGTGCAGCTCCTGCAGCCCCGCGAACTGCGGCGTGAAGCCGCAGGCGCTGGCGGTGTTGACGATGAGGAGCACGCGGCCCTCGTACTGGCGCAGCGGCACGGTCTGGCCGTCCATCTGCAGGGCTTCGAAGTCATGGGCGCGGGTCATGGCGGGCTCCTCCGGAGGGCACCGCAGGCCGGCGCGGTCAGGGAGACTTCGCCGCTGCGGTGGCCGCATTGTCGCCAGCAAAGTAGGGGATCAACACCCGGTTGCCCTCGGCGCCGGTCTCGCGCAGGTATTCGACCGCGAAGTGCTCGCCCAGGCGGCGCAGTTCGCGCCGCAGTTCCGGCTCGGGGGTCTCCACCTTGATGCCGTTGCGCGCGAGTTCGGCCACCGACGCGGACGCCGCCGCATCGCTCGCGGCCCAGCCGCGCTTCTGCGCCTCGGCGGCGGCGGCCTGCACGGCCTGGCGCGTGGCCTCCGGCAGGGCCATCCACTTCGCCTTGTTGGCGACGACGAGGTTCTTGGGATACCAGCCGCGCACGTTGTAGAAATACTTGACCGGCGTTTCCCAGACCTTGCCGTCCACGCCCGTGGCGGGCGAGGTGAACATCGTGTCCACGCGGCGTTCCACGAACGCCTGGTGGATGCCCTGGGCGGGCACGTCCACCGGCGCAGCGCCCACCAGCTGGGCGATGCGCACGGTGCTGGGGTTGTAGGTGCGCATCTTGGCGCCACGCAGATCGGCCATGGCGCGGATGGGCCGCGCGGTGAACAGTCCCTGCGCGGGCCACGGCACGGCGTACAGCACCACCAGCCCCTGCCGGTCGAGGGCCTCCTGCAGGACCGGGCGCTGCGCAGTCCAGAAGCGCTGCGCGTCCTCGTAGCTGTTCACGATGAAGGGGATGGCGTCGGCGCCGGCGATCTTGGCCTCGCCGGCCAGCGAGCTGAGCAGCACCTCGCCCGCGGCGATCTCGCCCGAGCGCACCTTGGCCGCGATCTCCGGGAGCCTGGCGGCGCTGTTGTCGGCGCGCAGGTCGATGGCCAGGGCGCCGCGCGTGCGGGCCTTCACGTCGTCGGCGAACTGGCGCAGGTTCACCGTGTGGAACAGGTCGGCCGGATAGCCGGAGGCCAGCGTCCAGGCCACCTGCGCGGCCGCGATGGACGGGGCCAGGCAGGCGGCGGCCAGGGCCAGGGCGCCTGCGCGGGCGAAGAAACGGCGTGTCGTGGGGGTCATCCGGTCGGCTCCTCGGAACGCGCGGGGCACCGGTGCGGCAGCCGCGACGCGCTGGGGAGCGATGGTGGCGACAACCGTACCGCGCGGAGGGCGGGGTTCACCGGAATCCATGCTGCGGAACGCCCGCAGCCCCAAAAGCCGCGCGGAGGCGGGGTCACGGGCGCCGACCGTTGTTTTTCATCTGCACGCCGGCTCGGCCGTGGGGGGCGCGGCGGCCGGCGCGCGCAGGCCGGCCCGCGCCGTCAGCGCCGCTGCAGCGAGGCCAGCAGCGCCGCCAGCACGATCATCCCGCCGCCCAGCAGCGTGCGCGGCTGCAGCGTGGCGGCCGACAGCAGCACCGACGAGACGCTGGCGAACACCACCTCCGACAGCATCACCACGGCCGTCGTGCCCGCGGCGAGCCGGGAGGCGCCGAACTGCAGCGCCCAGTTGCCCAGCAGCAGCACGCCCGCCAGCAGCACCGCCGTCGCCACCCAGGTGGCGTTGGGTGCGGGGAAGGGTTCCACCACGCCCGCCTGCAGGCCGATCGCGCCCACCGCCAGCGCCATCAGCAGGCAGCCGCCGAACATCGAGAACATGCGCGCCTGCCCCGGCACCGCGTGCAGGCGGCGCAGCGTGACGTTGGTGAGCGCGAACATGAAGCCGCCCAGCAGCGCCAGCCCGTCGGCCATCGACAGCCCGTGCAGCAGGGCCTGCGCCGAGGCGCCCTCGGGCCAGATCACCAGCACCACGCCCGCGAAGGCCAGCGCCAGCCGCGCCACCGCATGGCCCGTGGGCCGCTCGCCCAGCACCTTCCAGGCCAGCAGCACCGCCCAGGCGGGCATGAGGTAGAAGAGAAGGATCACGCGCACCACGTCGCCCACGGTGACCGCCCAGTTGAAGGCCACGTTGTTCAGCCCCGAACTCAGGGCCAGCAGCCAGAGCTGCGGGTGCGCGCGCACCTGCGCCCAGATGCCGGGCCGCAGCGCCAGCAGCGCGAGCAGCACGCCGCAATACATCACCGCCGTCGCCCACAGCGGGTGCAGGCCCGCGCCGTGCATCAGGCGGAACGGCCACCACGCGAGGCCCCACACGAAGGCGTTGAACAGCAGGGCGAGGATGGGCAGCGGCGAGGTCATGGCGAAATCCGGTCCATGCCGGCGATTCTGCTGGATCTTTTGCTATTGAAGTAATAGCAGATGCCGGTCGGGATCCGGCGCGGGCGGCGGCGGGGGCGCCGCCGTCAGTGGTGGTGGTCGTGCCGCGCGATGTGCAGCAGGTGCTCGACCTCGTCGCGGTAGCGCACGCAGTTGTGCTGGTGCCAGCGGCGGATCGCCCACATCACGCCGGCCACCACGAGGCCGAAGGCGGTGATGGCGCCGAACACCGACAGCCCCATCTTCAGCGAGAGGCTGTAGAACGCGCCCAGGCCCAGGATGGCGGCCTGCTCGTTGAAGTTCTGCACGGCGATGGAGCGGCCCGCGCCCATGAGGTTGTGCCCGCGGTGCTGCAGCAGCGCGTTCATGGGCACGACCAGGTAGCCGCCCAGCCCGCCCAGCAGGATCAGGAAGGGGATGGCGATCCAGATGCTCTTGATGAACACCATCAGGATCAGCAGCACGCCCATGGCGATGCCCAGCGGGATGACCTTGGTGGCCATGTCCAGCCGCATGCGCATGGAGGCCACCACCGCGCCCACGGCCGTGCCGATGGCCACCACGCCCGTGAGCGCCGAGGCCTGCGTGGTGTTGTAGGTGAGCGCCGCCGCGGCCCAGGCCAGCACGATGAACTTGAGGTTGCCGCCCGCGCCCCAGAACAGCGTGGTGGTGGCCAGCGAGATCTGGCCGAGCTTGTCGCGCCAGAGGCGGTTGTTGCAGGCCCAGAAATCGGGCAGCAGCGCGAGCGGGTTGGCGGGCATCGCGCGCATCTCCACGCCGGTGTGCGGGATGCGCGTGTTGAACCAGGCGGCCGCCATGTAGATCGCGATGAGCGTGGCGATGGCCGCCTCGGCCGCCGTGTCCACGCCGGTGTCGATGAGGGGAAGGTCCACCGACAGCAGCCATGCCGAGATGTTGGGCCCCACGAGCTGGCCGCCCAGCAGCACGCCCAGGATGATCGATGCGATCGTGAGCCCCTCGATCCAGCCGTTGGCCTTGACCAGCTGCGATGCGGGCAGCAGCTCCGTGAGGATGCCGTACTTGGCCGGCGAATAGGCCGCGGCCCCGAGGCCCACCACCGCGTAGGCGATGAGCGGGTGCGACCCGAACAGCATCATGAGGCAGCCCACGACCTTGATCGCGTTGCTCACGAACATGACCTTGCCTTTGGGCAGCGCATCGGCGAAAGCGCCCACGAAGGGCGCCAGCACGACGTAGAAGAGGGCGAACATCGGGACCAGCGCGGCCCGCTGCCATTCCGGGGATCCGCTGGTGCGCAGCAGTTCGACGGCCGCCACGAAGAGTGCGTTGTCGGCCAGCGAGCTGAAAAACTGCGCCGACATGATGGTGTAGAAACCGCGCTTCATCGAATGGCTGTGGGGTGCATCAGAACAACTGATGCCCTGTTAAATCTCGGAACCGGCTGCAAGTGACTGGCGGTTATATCACGCGCTCCCGACGGCCCGATGCCAGAATTCCCCCCTTTTCGCCCTGCAGCTCCGCCCCCATGCCGCGCCCCATACAAGCCACCATCCACACTGCTGCACTGCAGCGAAACCTGGCCCGCGCCCGTGCCGGCGCGCCCGATGCCCGCGCGTGGGCGGTGGTCAAGGCGAACGCCTACGGCCATGGCATCGAGCGCGTGTTCGAGGGCCTGCGCGGCGCCGACGGCTTCGCGCTGCTGGACCTGGCCGAGGCCGAGCGCGTGCGCCGGCTGGGCTGGCGCGGGCCCATCCTGCTGCTGGAGGGCGTGTTCGAGCCGCGCGACCTGGAGCTGTGCTCGCGCCTGTCGCTGTGGCACACGGTGCACTGCGACGAGCAGATCGACTGGCTCTCGGCCCACAAGACGCATGCGCCGCACCGCGTCTTCCTCAAGATGAACTCCGGCATGAACCGGCTGGGCTTCCCGCCCGCGCGCTACCGCGCGGCCTGGGCGCGGCTCAACGCGCTGCCGCAGGTGGACGAGATCTCGTTCATGACCCACTTCAGCGACGCCGACGGCCCGCGCGGCATCGCCCACCAGGTCGATGCCTTCGCCACGGCCACGCAGGACCTGCCGGGCGAGCGCACGGTCAGCAACAGCGCCGCCACGCTGCGGCATGCCGGCGATGCGCAGGTGCGCGGCGACTGGGTGCGCGCGGGCATCGTGCTCTACGGCAGCGCGCCCGATTTCCCCGAGCACACGGCGGCGCACTGGGGCCTGGTCCCCGCCATGACGCTGTCGGCGCGCATCATCGGCACGCAGCAGCTGGAGGCGGGCGACACGGTGGGCTACGGATCCTCCTTCACGGCCGACCGGCCGATGCGCATCGGCGTCGTGGCCTGCGGCTACGCCGACGGCTACCCGCGCCATGCCCCCAACGGCACGCCGGTGCTGGTGGACGGCGTGCGCACGCGCCTCGTGGGCCGCGTGAGCATGGACATGGTCACCGTCGACCTGTCGCCGCTGCAGGACGCCGGCGTGCTGGCGGGCGTGGGCAGCGAGGCCACGCTCTGGGGCCGCGCGCCCGGTGGCGCCGTGCTGCCGATCGACGAGGTCGCGCGGGCCGCCGGCACGGTGGGCTACGAACTCATGTGCGCGCTGGCGCCGCGCGTGCCGGTGGTGGTGGACTGATGCGCGGCGGCAAGGCCCGGCCCGGCCAGCGCGCCGGGGGATCGAGCTGGCGCCGCGTGCGCACGCCCGGCCGCGCGCTGCAGGAATCGCTGCAGAGCCGCTACCGGCTGCGGGTGCACGGCTGGTGCATCGGCGCCTTCATGATGGCCTTCATGTGGGCGGTCTCGCACACGCAGATGGTGCTGGGCGTGGACTCGCTTGCCGTGCGCTACCTCGTCACGCTCGGGGCTGGCTACGCGGCCTACCTGGTGGTGCTGCGCCTCTGGGCCGCCCGCCTCGTGCAGCTGCCCGAGCGCCGTGCGCGGGACCGCGATGAAGACGGCGCCGATGGCCCGGGCGCCGGAGACGCGCTCGACGCGGCCGAGCTCATCCATGACGCCGGCGACCTCGCCGCGCGTGCGCTGCGCGGCGCCGGCGGGCGCACGCCTCCGCTGCCGCGCGCGGGCGGCGGCGACTTCGCCGGGGCCGGGGCCGACGGGCATTTCGGCGACGCCGTGGGCGGCTCGCTGGGCGATTCCCTGGGCGACATGGCCGGCGGCGCGCTCGGCGCGGCGGCCGACGCCGACGAGGGCGCGGTGGTGGTCGTGCCCGTGGTGGCCATCTTCCTCATCGGCGCGGCCGTGCTGTTCGGCGCGGGGGCGCTCGCGCTGCTGTACTTCGGCTTCGACGTGCTGCTGGCCGTGGCGGTGGAACTGGCGTTCTCCTACGCCACCGCGCGGGCTGCGATGGGCGTGGAGCGCGCGGGCTGGCTCACGGCCGCCGTGCGCCTCACCTGGAAGCCGCTGCTCGGCGCGCTGCTGTGCGCCATCGTGCTCGGCGCCGCCATCGACCGCTTCCTGCCCGACGCGGGCTCGCTGCCCGCGGCCGTGCGCATGCTCACGCGCGGCGGCCACTGAACCGCCGGGCCTGCGCCGGCCTCTGCTTTTGCGAAGGGCGGCGCCGGGCACGCGCATATCGATACAACCACAAAGTCGTTCGCTGCGGCCGGGCGGGTGGGCATAGTGGCCGGCTCGCGCTGCGCTGCAGCCTTTCACATCCGGGACGACGACACACCATGCGATTCGCACGCACCCTCCTGGCCACCGCGCTTGCCGTGGCCCTTCCGCTGGCCGCGCAGGCCGCCACCTTCCGCTTCGCCCGCTCGGCCGACGTGTCCACCTGGGACGTGCACGCGCACAACGTGGGCCCGAACAACGTGCTGCATTCGGCCGTGTACGAGACGCTGGTCGAATACAACAGCAAGACCTTCAAGCCCGAGCCGCAGCTGGCCACCGCCTGGAAGCAGGTCAGCCCCACGCAGCTGCGCATCACGCTGCGGCGCGGGGTGCAGTTCAGCGACGGCTCGCCGCTCACGGCCGAGGACGTGAAGTTCTCGCTGGAGCGCGCGAAGGCCAAGACCTCCAACTACGCCGTGTACGCGCAGGGCATCGACCGCGTGCAGGTGGTGGACGCGCAGACGATCGACATCTTCTCGGACGTGCCCAACCCCGTGCTGGTGAACCAGCTCACCGAGCTGCGCATCCTGAGCAAGCCCTGGGCCGAGAAGAACAACGCCACCACCCCGAAGGACATCAAGACCACCGACGAGCCCTACACGCACCGCAACGCGCTCGGCACGGGCCCGTTCGTGCTCAAGTCGTGGTCGCCCGACCAGCGCACGGTGCTGGCGGCCAACCCGCACTGGTGGGGCAAGGGCAAGTTCGCGGGCAACGTGACCGACGTGGTCTACACGCCCATCAAGTCCGATGCCACGCGCACCGCGGCGCTGCTCTCGGGCGAGGTGGATTTCGTGCTCGACCCGAGCCCGCAGGACATCGCCCGCGTGCGCCAGACCGGCGGCTTCAAGGTGCTGGAAGGCCCCGAGAACCGCACGCTGTTCCTGGGGCTGGACCAGTTCCGCGACGAGCTGCAGGGCTCGAACGTGAAGGGCAAGAACCCGCTCAAGGACGTGCGCGTGCGCCGCGCGCTCTACCAGTCGATCGACATCGCCACCATCCAGCGCGTGACGCTGCGCGGGCTCGCGCAGCCCACGGGCGCGCTCATCGCTCGGCAGGTGAACGGCTGGACGCCCAAGGCCGACGCGCGCTGGCCCTACGACCCCGCCGCCGCGCAGAAGCTGCTGGCCGATGCCGGCTACCCGCAGGGCTTCGAGGTCGATTTCGCGTGCAGCGCGGGCCGCTACACGAACGACGAGCAGCTCTGCCAGGCCATCACCGCGCAGTGGGCCAAGGTGGGCGTGCGCGCCAAGCTGCGCACCCAGCCCTTCGCCACGTATTTCCCGATGATCCAGCGCAACGAGGCCAGCATCTACCTGCTGGGCTGGGGCGTGCCGACCTTCGACGCGTTCTACTCGCTGCAGTCGCTGATCCGCTCGCCGGGCGCGGGCGGCGACGGCAACTTCAACCTGGGCCGCTTCTCCGATCCGCAGCAGGACGCGCTGATCGAGCGCATCAAGAAGGAGACCGACGCCGCCACGCGCAACGGCCTCATCGAGCAGGCGCTGCTGAAGGACCACGAGCTGGTCTCGCACATCCCGCTCTACAACCAGATCATCCCCTGGGCCTCCACGCAGAAGGTGGACCTGCCGCACCGCGCCGACAACCGCATCGACTGGCGCGTGCTCAAGGTGAACTGACCGGCCGCCCCGGCCGGGGGGCGCTCAGTCTTTCATCGCCGCCTGCACGGCCGGGCGCTCGGCCATGCGCCGGTGGTGGGCCTGCACCTTCGGGAACTGCGCGATGTCCACGCCGTCGCTCTGCAGCCAGCCGGCCACCGAGAACAGGTAGGCGTCGCTCACCGAGTAGTCCTCGCCCAGCACCCAGGTGCCCTGCAGGTAGTGGCGCTCGATCAGCTCGAAGCATTCCACCATGTTGGGGGCGACCTTGCGCTGCATAGCGGCGATGGCCTCGGGCTCGTCCGCCCAGCGGGCGCCGCGCCGGCCATGCGCATGGGCCACGTGCACGGTGGAGGCCAGGTAGCTGTGGAACTCCTGCATGCGCGCGAAGGCGTGCGGCGCCACGGGCGCGAGCCGCGCCTGCGCGAAGCGCTGCGCCACGTAGGCCAGCAGCGCGGGTGTTTCGGTGAGCACGCCGGTCTCGGTCACCAGCGCGGGAACGCGGCCCTTGGGGTTGAGCGCCAGGTATTCGGGCGAGTGCTGCTGCTGGGCCGCGAAATCCAGCCGCGCGAGCGTGTAGTCGGCACCGGCCTCCTCCAGGGCGATGCGCACCGCCAGGGCGCAGGTGCCGCGGGCGTAATAGAGCGTGAGGGCGGAAGGCGAGGAAGGCACGGTCATGGAAGGTCCCTTTCGGAGGTCGAGGCGATGGAAGGCCGGGCGGATGGATAGACCGGCGCGGGGAACGTGGAGGGAGCGGCCATTCGAAGCCTTTTTGGCTTCATGCCGCCGTTTTCATTGAATAGTTTGCTATTGTTTTTATAGTGATCGAGGTGCCGGGGCCCCGTAGAGCCCGCGTGTGCGGCCCATGAGCCGCACGAGTCCGAACAGCGCGCCGGTGGCCGGCGCGGGCGTCTGCGTGAGCCGGCCGAGTTCATGCACGGCGCCCACCAGCGCGTCGATCTCCATCGGCTTGCCGGCTTCGGCGTCCTGCAGCATCGAGGTCTTGAACGCGCCGAGCTTGCGCGTGACGGCATGGCGGTCTTCGGGCTGCTGGTCGATCGGCAGGCCCAGCCGCTCGCCGATGGTGCGGGCCTCGCGCATCACGTCGGAGACGAACGCGCGCACGAGGTCATCGTCCAGGATGCGGTCGGTGGTGGCGCCGGTGAGCGCGCTGATCGGGTTCATGGTGAGGTTGCCCCAGAGCTTGAACCAGATGTCCTGCTGGATGCGGGCGGATCGCTCCACGTCGATGCCGCCGCGCGCGAGCGCGTCCGCGATCGACTGCAGGCGCGCGGTGGGCGCGCCGGTCGCCTCGCCCAGGATCAGCCGGTTGCCGAAATGCTGCCGCACCACGCCCGGCGCATCGAGGGAGCAACTCGCGTGCACCACGCCGCCGACCACGCGGGCGGCGGGAATGGCGCGCGCCAGGGCGCCGTCCGGGTCCACGGCCTGCAGCGCCTGGCCGCGGGCGGGGCCGGCGCAGCCCTCCAGGAACCACCAGGGCACGCCGTTCATGGCGGTCAGCACCACGGTCTGCGGCCCGAGCAGCGGTGCGATGCGCGCCGCGACATCGGGCAGGGCGGGGGCTTTCACGGCCAGCACGACGGCGTCCTGCGCGCCGAGCGCCGCGGGGTCTTCCTCCGCGGCCACACGGGCGTGCTCCAGCGTGCCGTCCGGCCGGATGCAGCGCAGGCCGTCGCTGCGCAGCGCCTGCAGCGTGGCGCCGCGCGCCACGAAGGACACCCGGGCCCCGGCGCGCGACAGCGCCATGCCCATCCAGCCGCCGATGGCGCCCGCGCCATAGATCGCAACCTTCATCGTCTCCTGCCTCCTTCTCCGGGCCGCGGGCCCGTGCACACGAAGAAAGGCCCCGCGCAGGCGCCATGGGGGCGTGCTCGGGGCCGGGAAGGGCTATTGTGCTGCGGGGGCGGCCGCAGCCGCCCGGGACGGGCGAATGGGCCCGTGGGCGGCTGGATCAGCGCGCGGCGCTGGCAGCGTCCGACGCGGCGGAGGCCGGTGCGGCCGGCACGGGCGCCGTGCCGCCGAAGGTCGCGCCACCGGCGGGCGGCGGGGTGGAGGCGGCGCCCGTCGCGGCGTCGGAGCCGGTCGTGCCGCTGCCGGTGGTGCCGGTGCTGCTGCCCGAGCCCATGCTGCTGCCGCCCGTGCCGGTGCCCATGGTGTCGGAGGCCGCGGGCGCCGTGGTCGGAGCGGGCGTGCTGGCCGGGGCGGTGTTCACATTGCTTTCCTTGTTGCGGTCGCAGGCCGACAGAGCCAGCACGGAGGCCAGCGCGATCGGGGCGGCGACCAGCCAGCGGCGGGAGCCGCGCGAGGGCGATGCAGTGTGCGAAGCGGTGGGTGCGTTGTTCTGGGACATGGGTTTTTTCTCCGTTCAGGAAAGACGGCGCGATGCCGCCGGGGAGCACCATCCTAGGAACCGCGCACGGGCCGCGGAGTAGGATAGGGTTGACGACGCATTTGCTTACCGTTGCCGGCCTTTGCCGCCCGTTCGAGGGGCAACGCATGGAAAACCGGGGCGTTCGTCCCCATCTCCATCGGCCGACCGGCGCGGGCCCCACGATTCCGCGCGGCGCCCGTGCGCTACCTTCTCTCCTTTTTCCTTCCCTTCCCGCGGATCGCTTTCCCATGGCCAAAGACAAGACCGTTTTCACCTGTTCCGCATGCGGAGGCACCAGCCCGCGCTGGCTCGGCAAATGCCCCGCCTGCGGGGCCTGGAACACGCTGGTGGAGTCGGTGCCCGAGGCCGGCCCGGGCAAGAACCGCCTGAGCACGCCGCAATATTCCGGCCTCGCGCAGGCGCAGGCCGTCACGCCGCTCGCCGCCATCGAGGCGGCGGACGTGGCGCGCACCGCGAGCGGCATCGAGGAGCTCGACCGCGTGCTCGGCGGCGGCATCGTGGAGGGCGGCGTGGTGCTCATCGGTGGCGATCCGGGCATCGGAAAATCGACGCTGCTGCTGCAGGCGCTCGATGCGCTGCAGCGCATGGGCCTGCCCACGCTCTACGTCACGGGCGAGGAAAGCGGCGCGCAGGTGGCGCTGCGCTCGCGCCGGCTGGGGCTCGACCACAGCCAGGTCAATGTGCTGGCCGAGATCCAGCTGGAGAAGATCCTCGCCACGGTCGAGGCCACGCAGCCCGCGGTGGCGGTGATCGATTCGATCCAGACCGTCTATTCCGACCAACTCACCAGCGCGCCGGGCTCGGTGGCCCAGGTGCGCGAGTGCGCGGCCCACCTCACGCGCGCGGCCAAGTCCACGGGCGTGGCGATGGTGCTCGTGGGCCACGTCACCAAGGAGGGCGCGCTCGCCGGGCCGCGCGTGCTGGAGCACATGGTGGACACGGTGCTGTATTTCGAGGGCGACACGCATTCGAGCTTCCGACTCGTGCGCGCCATCAAGAACCGCTTCGGCGCGGTCAACGAGATCGGCGTGTTCGCCATGACCGAGAAGGGGCTCAAGGGCGTGGCCAACCCGAGCGCGATCTTCCTGTCGCAGCACAGCGAGCCGGTGCCGGGCTCGTGCGTGCTGGTCACGCTGGAGGGCACGCGGCCCATGCTGGTGGAGATCCAGGCGCTGGTGGACGAGGGCGGCCCCAGCCCGCGGCGCCTGTCCGTGGGCCTGGACCGCGACCGGCTCGCGATGCTGCTGGCCGTGCTGCACCGGCATGCGGGCGTGGCCTGCATGGACCAGGACGTGTTCGTGAACGCCGTGGGCGGCGTGCGCATCAGCGAGCCCGCGGCCGACCTGGCGGTGATGCTGGCCATCACGAGCAGCCTGCGCGGCAAGCCGCTGCCCAAGGGTTTCATCGCGTTCGGCGAGGTGGGCCTGGCCGGCGAAGTGCGGCCGGCGCCGCGGGGGCAGGAGCGCCTGAAGGAAGCCGCCAAGCTCGGCTTCACCGTGGCGGTCGTGCCCAAGGCCAATGCGCCGAAGAAACCCATCGAGGGCCTCTCGATCCACGCCGTCGAGCGCGTGGAGGAGGCCATGGAAATTGTGCGAGGCCTGACCTGACCCTTCGGCGCCGCCTGCCGGTACGCACGATCCACAGGCCGGCCGCGCCGCCGGGCGACGACAATCGGCCCCCATGAACCTGCGCAGACTCTTCGTTCCCGTCCTCATCGCCCTGTTGATCATCGCGGCCTACCGCGGCTATGGCTGGCAGGGCATCCTGGCCGTGGGGGGCGGGCTCCTCATGTGGGCGCTGCTGCATTTCACGCGGCTCATGAACGTGATGCGCAAGGCGGCGGACCGGCCCATCGGCCACGTGGGCAGCGCCGTCATGCTGAACGCCCGCCTGCGCAAGGGCGTGAACCTGATGCACGTGGTGGCCATGACCCGTGCGTTGGGCGAGCTGCTCTCGGCCGAGGGCGAGGAGCCCGAACGCTACCGCTGGACGGACGGCACGGGCTCCCACGTGACCTGCGAGTTCCGCGGCGGACGGCTGGTTGCGTGGGCGCTGGTGCGCCCCGCGCCGGACGTGCCGGAGCCCGCCGAAGCCGCGCCGGCCGCGCTGCCGCCCGCCCCGGGGCCGGCCGCCCCGTAAAATCGCGGGTTTCGCGGCGCTTGGCGCCGCCGCCGCCCCCTCGAAAAGGATTCCCATGAGCCCCGTAGTTCCCTCCATGGCCGACCGTGACGGCAAGATCTGGATCGATGGTCAGATGGTCGACTGGCGCGACGCCAAGATCCACGTGCTCACCCACACGCTGCACTACGGCTGCGGCGCCTTCGAGGGCGTGCGCGCCTACCAGACCCCGCAGGGCACCGCGATCTTCCGGCTGCAGGAGCACACCGAGCGGCTCTTCAACAGCGCCAAGATCCTGCGCATGCAGATCCCGTTCACGCAGGACGACGTGAACGAGGCCCAGCGCGCCGTGGTGCGCGAGAACGGCCTCGCCTCGTGCTACCTGCGCCCCCTCACCTGGATCGGTTCGCAGAAGCTGGGCGTGTCGCCCAAGGGCAACCAGATCCACCTCATGGTCGCGGCCTGGGCCTGGGGCGCCTACCTGGGCGAGGAAGGCCTGCAGCGCGGCATCCGCGTGAAGACCAGCAGCTACACGCGCCACCACGTCAACATCACGATGACGCAGGCCAAGGCGGTGAGCAACTACACCAACTCCATCCTGGCCAACATGGAGGCCACGGACGACGGCTACGACGAGGCCCTGCTGCTCGATGCGTCGGGCTTCGTGTCCGAGGGCGCGGGCGAGAACATCTTCGTGGTCAAGAACGGCGTGGTCTACACGCCCGACCTGTCGGCCGGCGCGCTCAACGGCATCACGCGCAACACCATCCTGCACATCTGCAAGGACCTCGGCCTCGAGCTCGTGCAAAAGCGCATCACCCGCGACGAGGTGTACATCGCCGACGAGGCGTTCTTCACCGGCACGGCCGCCGAGGTCACGCCCATCCGCGAACTCGACCGCCTGGCCATCGGCGCCGGCAGCCGGGGCCCGATCACCGAGAAGATCCAGAGCGCGTTCTTCGACATCGTGAACGGCCGCGACCCCCGGTACGCCCACTGGCTGACCCTGGTCTGAGCCGCTTTCTCCCCTTTCTTTTCCAGCCCTTGAACGCGAAACCCACCATGCCGCAAGCCACCATCGAACTGCTCGCCAAGGACCTGAACCCGCAGGGCGGCGTCTTCTGCCCCAGCCCCAAGGCCGACATGAAGATCTGGAACACCCACCCGAAGGTGTATCTGGACGTGGCGCACACGGGCGAGGCCAAGTGCCCCTACTGCGGCACCGTGTACCGCCTGAAAGAAGGCGAACGGGTCCACGCGGGCCACTGAGCGGCGGATACCACTCGCAATCGAAGCCGCACCGCGTTGCGCGGTGCCGGCCGGGTGGCGGCACAGTCCGCCCGGCAACCAGACCACCTCCCTCCACTTCGATTGTTCCCGGGTATGCAGATTTCCCCCCCGCCGCACGGCGGCAGCGGCTCCGCCGCGCCGCGCCCCACCCTGACGGTGGCCGTGCTCACCCTCAACGAGGGCCACCGCATCGCCGCCTGCCTGGAGAGCGCCGCCTTTGCCGACCAGATCGTGGTGGTGGACAGCGGCAGCACCGACGACACCGTGGAGGAAGCCCGCCGCCTGGGCGCCGAGGTGCATGTGCATCCCGACTGGCAGGGCTTCGCGGTGCAGCGCAACCGCCTGCTCTCGTACGCCACGGGCGACTACATCTTCTTCCTCGATGCCGACGAAGTGATGACACCCGCGTTCCGCGAAGAACTGCAGGCGATCGTCGCCTCGGGTGCGCGCGCCGTCTGGAAGATCCGCTGGCGCATGGTGGCGTTCGGCCACCCGCTGCGCCACCTGCGCACCACCTCGGCCATCGAGCGGCTGTTCCGCCGCGACATGCTGCGCGAGTACATCGGCGTGGTGCACGAGGAGGCCGTGCTCACCGAGCCGCAGGCGCCGCGCCACGAGGTGCGCGCGCCGCTGCTGCACCACTCGCGCGAGACGGTGCGCGGCAGCCTCGAGAAGCTCACGCAGTACGCCATGCTCGGCGCCGCCAAGCGCGCGGCGCTCGGCAAGCGCGGCGGCGTGCTGCGCGGGCTGGCCTCGGGGTCGAGCATGTTCGTGCGGCTCTACGTGCTGCGCCTGGGCTTTCTCTGCGGTGGCGCGGGCTTCCTGTACTGCCTGTTCGTCGCGCTGGAGGCGTTCTTCCGCTACGCCGCGCTGGAGTACGACCGCGACCAGCTCTCCGGGAGCGTGCGCCGCTGATGGTTGTCCGATCCCTGCTGCCTCCGTCCCGCACGGAACTCCTCACGCGGCTCTCGTGCGCCGCGGTGTTCATGGTCCCCGGCATCGCGCTCTGGGTGCGATCGGGCTATTCGTGGGGCGCCGCCCTGCTGCTGCTGTGCAGCCTGTTCACGGCGGGCGTGTGGATGCGCCGGCCGCCGGGGCGCGAGGCCTGGTGGCTGTTCGCCTCGATGGTCTGCATGGGCGCGGTCTGGGCGCTCGATTTCAATGCCGAGATCGGCATGGGCACGCTCGACCGTTCCTCCAAGTACCTGCTGGCGCTGCCGTGCCTGTTCTACCTGCTGGCCTATCCGCCGCGCGCCGAATGGCTCTGGCGCGGCGTGGCGCTGGGCGCCGTGGGCGCGGGCTGCATCGGCATCTACCAGACGCTTTCGGCAGAGCACGGCTGGTACCGCGCGCCGTGGCCGTATTTCCCGCGCGCCGCGGGCTACACCAACCCGATCCAGTACGGCGGCATCAGCCTGCTGCTGGCGCTGATGGCCTCGGCCGCGCTGCTCACGCTCTGGGAGCGCTGGCGCCCCTGGCAGCGCGTGGGTTGGGCCGTGGCGATCCTGATGGGCGTGGAGGGTGCGCTGCTGTCGGAGTCGCGCGGCAGCTGGATCGTGCTGCCGCTGGCGCTGCCCGTGTGCGCGTGGCTGCAGGCCCGCTGCGGCCAGCGGCGCATGGCGGTGGCCGGCGCGGCCCTCATCATCGTGGGCGCGGGTGCGCTGATGTCGTTCAAGGCCGACGAGGTGCGCACGCGCGTGAACCAGGCGCGCCAGGAGGTCACCCAGTACGAGGCGAGCGGCGACGCGGCCAACTCGGTGGGCCAGCGGCTCGCGCACTGGAAGCTGGCCTGGCAGATGGGGACCGACCGGCCCTTCTTCGGCTGGGGCCGCTACGGCTACGAGGTCGAGAAGCAGCGACGCGTGGACGCCGGCCTGGCCCATCCCTACGTGCTGCAGTTCAGCCACGCCCACAACGAGGCGCTGGACCTGTTCGCCAAGCGCGGGCTCATGGGCGTCTGCGCGCTCGCGCTCTTCTACGGCGTGCCGCTGGCGCTGTTCTGGCCCACGCGCCGCCGCGTGCTGCAGCCCGACGGGCAGCCCGACTGCGAAGGCCTCGCGCTGCGCATCATGGGCGTGCTGGTGCCGCTGTCGTATGCGGGCTTCGGCACCACGCAGGTCTTCCTGGGCCACAACAGCGGGACGATGTTCTACCTGTTCATGAACATGGCGGTGCTTGCCATACTGCAGGGCCGCGAGCGCTCCGCACGCGCCCGGGCCTGAAGCGGCCCGCCCGATTCCCCCTGATTTCCCGACACTGACAGAAGACAGAACCATGCACGTCCTGCTCGTCAACAACTCCCCCATTCCCGTCTACGGCTACGGCGGCACGGAGCGCGTCATCTGGGACCTGGGCCAGACGCTCGTGCGCCTGGGCCACCGCGTGAGCTACCTCGTCCCCGAGGGCTCCACCTGCGACTTCGGGCGCGTGCTGCCGATCCGCCCCGACGCGCCCTGGGAGCCGCAGATCCCGGACGACGTGGACATCACGCACTTCCAGTTCAACCCGCGCTCCGAGATCGGCAAGCCCTACCTGGTCACCGAGCACGGCAACGCGCGCAAGCCCAAGCCGCTGCCACGCAACACCGTGTTCCTCTCGCGCGACCATGCGCAGCGCTACGGCTCCACCGAATACGTGCACAACGGCCTGCTCTGGGAGGGCTACGGCGCCGTCGATTTCGCGCGGCCGCGCGGCCACTACCACTTCCTCGGCAAGGCCGCGTGGCGCGTGAAGAACGTGAGCGGCGCGATCCGCGTGGCCAGGCTCGCAGGCGTGGAGCTGGACGTGCTGGGCGGCGACCGCATCAACTTCCGCCGGGGCTTCCGCTGGACGCTGTCGCGGCGCATCCATTTCTTCGGCATGGTGGGCGGCACGCAGAAGACCGAGCTGCTGGGCGCATCGCGCGGGCTGATCTTCCCGGTGCGCTGGCACGAGCCCTTCGGTCTGGCCGTGATCGAGAGCCTGTATTTCGGCTGCCCCGTGTTCTCCACGCCCTACGGTGCGCTGCCCGAGCTGGTGCCCGGCGACTGCGGCGTGCTGGCCGACAACGCCCCGGCGCTGGCCGAGGCCGTGCGCGCCAACCGCTTCGATCCGCGCGCCTGCCACGACCACGTGGTGCGCCACTTCGGCGCCGAGCGCATGGCGCGCGACTACCTGCGCATGTACGAGCGCGTGCTGGCCGGCGAGACGCTGAACGCCCAGGCGCCGGTCATCCAGGGCGAGGCGCGGTCGCTGCCCTGGAAGGACTGACGCCGCCGCGCGTCAGAGCCCGTAGGCCAGGGGCTGGGCCTTGCCCCAGAACACCCGGTACATGAAGACCGTGTACGCGATGATGGCCGGCAGCGTGACCGCCACGCCGACCCCGATCACGGCCAGCGACTCCGGTGCGCTGGCGGCCTGCCACACCGTCAGGCGGTCGATCACGATGTACGGATACAGGCTGTAGGCGAGCCCGAAGAAGGCTAGCAAGAAGATCAGCACCGTGGCCGCGAAGACGATCCAGCCATAGCCGGCCTGCACCGCGCGCGGCGTGTCCAGCACGTGCCGGATGGCGAGGAACGCGCCCACGCAGGCCAGCGGGATCGGCAGCAGCACGAACAGCTCGGGCAGCAGGAACCACTTGTCGAACACGGTGCGGCTGACCAGCGGCGTGGCCAGCGAGATGCCCGCGAGCGCTCCCGCCATGGGCCAGAGCACGCCCCGGCCCCAGCGGGCCGCCTTGCGCTGCAGGTCGCCGCTGGTCTTCATGAGCAGCCAGCCCACGCCCAGCATGGTGTAGGCCGCCGGCAGCATGAGCGCAATGCCCGCGCAGAACAGCCGGGCCCAGGTGTCGGCCTGGAAGCCGGTGACGTAGGCGCCCAGCATCCAGCCCTGCGCCAGCGTGGCGACCAGCGAGCCGGCCGCGAACAGCCGGTTCCAGGCGGCCTTGTGCGCGTCGCGCGCCTTCACGCGGAAGTCGAAGGCCACGCCGCGCACGGTCAGCCCGATCAGCATCGCGGCCACCGGCAGGTACAAGGCCGACAGCACCACGCCGTGCGCGAGCGGAAAGCAGATCAGCAGCACGCCCACGCCCAGCACCAGCCAGGTTTCGTTGGCGTCCCAGAAGGGGCCGATGCTGGAGACCATCACGTCCTTCTCGGCGTCGGTGGCCAGCGGCAGCAGGATGCCCACGCCCAGGTCGTAGCCGTCGAGGACCACGTAGGCCAGCAGGGCCAGGCCCATGATGGCCATGAAGGCGAGGGGCAGGGTATGGGCCAGGGAGGTCATGTCCATGGGGCGGTCCTCAGGCGTGGGGCGGGTGCGGCAGGGGCGGCGCGACGGCCGGCACGGGCATGGTCGAGTGCTCGGCCATGTACTTGATCACGCCCACGTACGAGACGAGCAGCAGCACGTAGACGGTGAGGTAGGCGGCCAGCGTGCCGGCCACCATGGCCGGCGGGTGCGCGGCCACCGCGTCCGCCGTCTTGAAGAGGCCGTAGACCAGGTAGGGCTGGCGGCCGATCTCGGTCACGTACCAGCCGGCCAGCGTGGCCACCCAGCCGGAGAACGCCATGCCCACCAGGGTGTACAGCAGCGGGCGGGGGAGGGCGGCGGACGCCAGCTTGCGCCGGCGGTACAGCATGAAGGCGCTGCTCCACGCGACGGCCAGCATCAACACGCCCATGCCCACCATCACGCGGAAGGCCCAGAAGACCGGTGCCACGGGCGGGTGGGCGCCCGGAAACTCGCTCAGGCCCTTGAGTTCGGCATCGATGTCGTGCGCCAGGATCAGGCTGGCGGCCTTGGGGATCTGCAGTGCGTAGTCGGTGCGGCCCTCTTTCTCGTTGGGCCAGCCGAACAGCGTGAGCGGAGCGCCTTTCTCGGTGTGCCACAGCCCTTCGATGGCCGCGATCTTGGCGGGCTGGTGTTCCAGCGTGTTGAGGCCGTGCATGTCGCCCATGAGGATCTGCAGCGGGATCGCAATGGACACGGCCGCCACGGCGGTGCGCAGTGCCTTGCGCGTGCCGTCCGTGGCCGTGCCCTTGAGCAGTTGCCACGCGCTCACCCCGGCGATCAGGAAGCCCGCCGTCAGCGCGGAGGCGAGCAGCTTGTGGCCCAGCCGGTAGGGAAACGAGGGGTTGAACACGATGGCGAGCCAGTCCACTGCATGGAAGGTGCCGTCGATGATCTCGTAGCCGGCGGGCGTCTGCATCCAGGAGTTCAGGCTCAGGATCCAGAAGGCCGACAGCGTGGTGCCGAAGGCCACCATCAATGTGGCGATGAGGTGCATCCGCTCGGAGACGCGGCCCCGGCCGAACAGCATGATCCCGAGGAAGGTGGCCTCCAGGAAGAACGCGGTGAGCACCTCGTAGCCCAGCAGCGGCCCCGCGATGTTGCCCACGTGCTCCATGAAGCCCGGCCAGTTGGTGCCGAACTGGAAGCTCATGGTGATGCCGGAGACCACGCCCAGCGCGAAGGTGAGCGCGAACACCTTGGTCCAGAGGTAGTACGCCGCCTCCCAGCCGCGGGCCGCAGGCGTGCCCCGCGTGGCCGCGTGGCGCAGCCGGAAGAACACCAGGAACCAGCACAGCGCGATGGTGATGGTGGGAAACAGGATGTGGAAGCTGATGTTCGCGGCGAACTGGATCCGCGACAGCATGAAGGTGTCCATGGCCCTACGCGCCCTTGCCTGTCGAGCCCTTGCCCGTGAGGCGGTCCTTGAATTCGAGCACGCGGGTGACCGCCGTGCCCATGCCCATGAGCTGGATCGCGGTTTCGGGCGCGAGGCGCTGCACGTCGTCGAACCACGTCATGAGCCGGTCGATCAGGTCGTGCATTTCGCGCATGCGTTCCTGCGCGTGGCGCTCATCCTCCGAGCCGGGCTGCTCCAGCAGGGCCATGCGCAGCATCGACAGCGTGGGCTCGATCTCGCGACGGCGGCGTTCCTCGGCCAGCACGCGGAAGATCTCCCACACGTCCTTGGGCGCCTCGAAGTACTCGCGCCGGTCGCCGGGCAGGTGGCTGAGCTTCACGAGGCGCCAGGCCTGCAGCTCCTTCAGCCCCATGCTCACGTTGGACCGCGAGCACTCCAGCGTTTCGGCGATCTCGTCGGCGTTGATCGGCCGCGGTGACAGGAAGATGAGCGCATACATCTGGCCCACCGTGCGGTTGATGCCCCACCGGCTGCCCATTTCGCCGAAATGGGAGACGAACTGCCGGTTCAGGGGAGGAAGCGGTTTGACATAGGTCATGGAGGTGAATTGTACCTTTGAATGTTTGAATTTTCAGTAAATACTAAAAATTCAGTAAGTTTCAAAGGGTCGCTTCAGGACCTTCCTGCCAGCAGGTTTCCAGCGTTTTCACCATCATGCCGCCGGGTTCATTCAATAGTTCGCTATTAAAAACATAGCAATCCGATGGCGCCTGGGTGAAGCATGCCCCGGTCAGGGCGCTGCCGCGTTCCGTGCCGCCCGGCCCGCTGCGGCGCGCCATTCGGCTTCCAGGCGCTCGACGAGCGCGGCGGCGGGCTGGGGCCGGGCGAGCGCGACGCCCTGGCCGGCCCAGAGCGAGAGGTACTGCGCATCGCCCTGGGCCGCCGCGGCCTTGCGCAGCGCGCCGGTGAGCGCGTTCTGCACGGGGTAGGCCGGCACGGCGTCTTCGTCGGCGGCCAGCGTGTCCATCATCGCGTTGACGATGCCGCGCGCAGGGCGGCCCGAGATCGTGCGCGTGGTGCGGGTGTCGGTCTCGCGCGCGGTGGCCAGGGCCTGGCGGTAGGCGGGGGCGATGCCCGATTCGTCGCACACCAGGAAGGCGGTGCCCATCTGCACCGCCTGTGCGCCCAGGGCCAGCGCGGCGGCGATGCCGCGGCCGTCCATGATGCCGCCCGCCGCGACCACGGGGATGGCGAGGGCGTCCACGCACTGGGGCACCAGCGCCAGCGTGCCGACCATCGCGGCGTCGAAGCCGCCCAGGAAGGTGCCGCGGTGGCCGCCGGCCTCGAGCCCCGAGGCGCAGACCGCATCGGCGCCCACGGCCTCCCAGGCGCGCGCTTCCGCCACGGTGGTGGCCGTGCCCACCACCGTGCAGCCCGCGGTATGCAGCCGCTCGACCTGCGCCGCCGGGAGGATGCCGAAGGTGAAGCTCGCCACGGCCGGGCGGGCCTGCAGCAGCGCCTCGAATTGGGCCGCGAAGTCTTCGCACCACTGCGCGGGCACGGCAGGCTCCAGGCCGAAGCGCGCGTAGAGCGGTGCGAGCCGCGCGAGCGCGGCCTGCACCGTGGCGTCGTCGGGCCGGGGGGTGTCCTGCACGAAGAGGTTCATGCCGAAAGGCCGATCGGTGCGGCGCCGCACCTCGGCTGCGGCGTCTGCCATGGCGGCGGGCGAGCGCATGCCGCAGCCCAGCATGCCCAGGCCGCCGGCCTCCGAGACCGCGGCGGCGAGGGCCGGTGTGTCGGCGCCCGTCATGGGGCCCTGGAACACGGGCAGGCGCAGGCCGAGGGTGGATGGCAGCAAGGCGGGCATGGGGCGTCTCCTGGAGCGGGTGGGGGTGCCCCGGAGTATGTCGGCGGGGCCCCCGGTCATCCAGTCCGGGCGACTACGCACCGGGGAGGGCGGGCCCGGCGGCCGGCCCGGTCAGGCCCCGACCATGGCCCGGTAGCGATCCGACACGGCGCGCGACACCTCGCCCACCGCGAAGGTGTGCGCGTCGATGGCGCGCACGGGCTGGATCTCATAGGCGGTGCCGCACAGGAACACCTCGTTGGCCGCCCACAGCTCCTGCAGCGGCACGGTGCGCTCCTCCACCGGGAGCCCCAAGGCCTGCGCGATGCCGAACACGGCCTGCCGCGTGATGCCGTTGAGCACGTAGTCGGGCGGCGGTGTGACCAGCACGCCCCCGCGCACCATGAACAGGTTGGCGCCGGTCGATTCGGCGACGTGGCCCTGCGCGTCCAGCAGCAGCGCGTCGTCGGCCCCCTTGCGTTCCGACGAATGCCGGCTCAGCACCGCCAGTGCGTAGTTGCCGGCGCACTTAGCCTGCACGGGCGTGGAGGCCGGGCCCGGGCGCAGCCACTCCGACACCGCAAGCGTGATGCCCTCGCGGCGCGCCTGCGGGCCGAAGATGTCGGGCCAGTCCCAGGCCGCGATCGCCACATGCGGCGTGGCGCCCGTGGGCAGCATCGACAGCGTCTCGCTGCCCAGCCACGCCACCGGGCGGATGTAGCCGGTGCGCACGCCTTCGCAGCGCAGCAGATCCAGGGTGGCGCGGTCCAGCGTGTCGGCGCCGAAGGGCAGGTCGAACCCGATCAGCCGGGCCGAATCGATCAGCCGCTGGTTGTGCTCGCGCAGCCGGAAGGGCTCGCCGTGGTAGACGCGGATGCCTTCGAACACGCTCTGCGCGTAATGCAGCCCGTGGCTCAGCACGTGCAGGCGGGCGGTGTCGCCCGCCACGATCTCTCCGTCCAGCCAGATGTGCCGGACGGTCCGGGCCAGGTCGCTCATGGTCTCTCTCCTCGCAGGCAGGGCCGCCGCCCGGCGCAGCGCCCGGCGTGCGGGGCCGGTGCAACGGGTGCGGTCCGTTTCGGTGTCCGTTTCAGTAGGCCAGGTCCGCGAACTGCAGCTCGCGCCCGGGCCGGTGCGCCGCGTCGAGGACGGCGCGCATGCGCGGCGGGATGTCGAAGCGGTCGCCTTCCTGGCTGGGCGGGCGCAGGTAGCGGTGCACGAACTGCCGCGCCAGCGCCTTGTAGTCCTCGCCGCGCGCGCAGCGCTCCAGGGCCTCGATGGTTTCCACCAGTGAACGCAGCGCGCCATAGATGGCCTCGCGGTCGAAGGCGGTGATGCGGGCACCGTCCACCGTGATGGCGCCGTGTTCCGTGAGCCACTCGAACAGGAACACGCCCGTGCCGGAGTCGAAGTTGCGCTGCACGTCGGGCTGCAGCGGGTAGCGGAACAATCGCTCCAGCAGCACGAACTCGATCACCGAGGCGCCGTAGGCGATGCGCGGGTCGAGGCATTCGAGCACCACCTGGCTGTCCACCTTGATCTCTTCCAGCAGGCCGGCATGCCAATTGAGCTTGAGCTGCAGGTGCGCGTCCAGCGGCATCGGCCCGCGGTGGTGGATGAAGGATTCGAGGTGGTAGCCGCGCGGCGGGGGGCCGTTGGCGGTGATCACCGGGCCCATGAACAGGCCGTCCATGCCGTTGGGCGGCGGCTGGTAGTTGTCGCGCACCCGGTCGAAGCAGGGCGGAGGGGCGAGGCCCGCGGCCAGCCAGGCGTCGATGTACCGCTCCCAGGCATCGATCATGCGGGCCGGGGGAGCATGGGCATGAACTTGGCCGTTTCGGTGAGGGGCGGCAGCGTGCCGGCGCTGTCGATCGCCGTGATGGCCAGCTTGGTCAATCCAGCGGCACCGAGCGAGGGATTGCGGCAGAGTTCAAACCGGCCGCAGTCAATGAATCGACCGCACCAGATACGGTAGCCCGTGCGATAAACAGGTGTGGGGCAAGCCGGGGTTGATGCTGATCTGTGGAGTTTGCAAAGAAACCTTTGAGACGCGGAGATGACCCCCGCGATCAGGCATTCCCCCGGGCGTGGAGCATTTGGGTAAATATTCCATTGGTGCGACTCCATTGCGCTGCAGTCAATCCACTGGCCTGCACAGCGGTTTCGATTTGCTGCAGCATTTGCGCCTGATCGGGATGGTCGTCGAACTGCTGAACCGTGTGCCGTGCTGCTACCAGCAGCCTGCCTCTGCTTTGCCAATCCTGAAGGTTTTGCGCCGCCTGAATGGCGCGGCCCACTGCCAGAGACACTTCACCAATCGGCGTGCCTTGATGCATGTCCAGCAAGGCATGGACCCCTTCGATGGGGTGCATCACATCCCGTTCATTACGCGGGAGCGCCTGGTTGATGGTTTGCGACGTTTGCCGAAGCGCAGATCGCGTCGTTCTGGGCAACAAACTGCCGATGTGGTGCTGCACATCGGTCGGCAAGCCACTGAAATTGTCGGCGGCTTCCTCGCTGCTGGTGCTGCTGCGCCGAGGACTGATGGGCAGTGAGGTCGCACCGGAATGGCTGCTGCTGCGTCGCGGCACTTCTGTCGAGGGCCGGCTGGATTCGGCAGGGGTGTAATTTTGACGGCTGATTTGGCCACTGCTGGATGCAGAAGGCGTACAACAAGAGTTGCCCATTTCGATTCCTTATAGAAAAAATTGAGACTCTAGGTAGGGCGTAAACGGAACGGCATTGGACAAACGAACACTTTGTGCATTTACCGAAGTTGGCGGAGCGATGACCTTTGCACGGCTTCATACGAAATACGCCTGAGCATTTCCGAGGCTGAGGCCTTCACTGAAAACGTGGGTCTGGCGTCGAATGGCCCCTGCATCCAGCCAAGCATCAACGTGGTTTCGCCTGAAAAAAATACAGGGGGAATGTCTGTGGCCGAATACTGGAAGCCGAGGGCATATGCCATCCACCATGCGTGGATCTCATGCTCATTGCCTTGAATAGGATCGAAAAATTGCAAGACTCGTGCGGTGGCCAATGCACCTCTCGCGTCCAGCGCTTTCTCAGAAAAGCTTTGGATCATTGAACTCACTTCTGCGGCTCAACTACGCACGAATGGATTCACCGTGTAACCGGAAAGGCAAACGAGCGCGAACGCACCCAGCTTCGTGTAGCACTCGGCCCACCACACGCTTAACAACTCCCGGGGCACGAAGTTGGGTACGGCGCCGCAGGCCCAGTGGTCGATGGCTGGAAACCATGCGCAAGCCACGAACGCCGTTCTGGAACCGGTGCCTAACGATTGTTTATGGACAGTCCCTTGCCACGGCCCGGTCTCTGGAGGTAGATGCGGCTTGCGCGGAAAGCGCGTCCATGCGCCTTCCCGGCCAGAAAGGCCTTCAGCCGCCCGGTCCCCGCAGTGCCGCGCGCAGTGCGTCCAGCGCCGCCGAGCGGTAGCCACGCCGCTGCACGAGCAGCGTGGCGCACTCGCCCATCGGCACCAGCCGCACGGGGGGTGGATCGCGCATGAGATCGATCACCGCCTGCGGCACCACGGCCGCGCAGCGGCCCGCAGCCACGCACGCCAGGATGGCGTGGTAGGAGGCGAGTTCCAGCACCTGCGGCGGCGTGCCGTCCGGTGAGCGCCGCGCGAGATAGTCCTCCCCCATGCGGCGGTAGGTGCACCCGGGCGCGAAGGCGGCCAGGGTATCGACGGCAAGGTCGGCCGGGCAGGCCACCGGGCCGTGCGCGGCCGGCAGCGCGAGCTGCAGCGCCTCGGTGACCACGGGGGTGGTTTCCAGCGCGTCCGTGGCCGCATCGAGGCCTGGCGGCGGCCAGGCCACCAGCGCCGCGTCGAGTGCGTGCGTGCGCACCTGGTCCACCAGGGCGCGCGAGGGGCCGGTGCACAGTTCGATGCGCACCCCGGGCCAGCGCGCATGCAGCGCGGCCAGCGGGCCGGGCAGCCGCGCGGCGGCCGTGCTCTCCATGGCGCCCAGCCGCAGCCGGCCGCCGGGCCGGCCCGGGTGCACGGCCTGCGCCGCCTCGTCCGCCAGCGCGAGCAGCCGCTGCGCATAGCCCAGCAGGGTTTCGCCCTCGGGCGTGAGCACCATGCCGCGCCCCTCCCGCAGGAACAGCGTGGCACCCAACTGCTCTTCGAGTTGCTGCACGCGCGTAGTCACGTTCGACTGCGCGCGGCCCAGGCGCTCGGCCGCACGCGTGACGCTGCCTTCGGTGGCTACGGCGCGGAAAATCTCGAGGGCGATGAGGTCCATGGGGAGGTATGAAATCTCGATGTGAGATGATTTATAAAAATTAGATCACAAAATAAGATGAATTCATTCCCGCCCTCCGACCTCCGCGCCACGCACGCCCCGCCTGCGCACAGCCCGCTGGCGGTGGCGCTGGCCGGCATGGCGGCGCTGGGCGCGGCCATGGGCATCGGCCGTTTCGCCTTCACGCCACTGCTGCCCATGATGCTGCAGGACGGCGCGCTCACGCTCGCGGGCGGCAGCTGGCTCGCCACGGCCAATTACCTGGGCTACCTGCTCGGCGCGCTGCTGTGCATGGCGCTGCCCTGGTGGGCGCGGCGCGCGGGCCGGGCCTGGCCGGCGGCGCGCATGGCGCGCGCGGGCCTGGCGGCGGCGGGCGTGCTGACGCTGGCGATGGCCCTGCCCGTGCCGGGCGCGTGGCCGACGCTGCGGTTCCTGGCCGGGGTGACCAGCGCCTTCGTCTTCCTCAACATTTCGGCCTGGTGCATGGCGCGCCTCGTGGCGCTGGGCAGACCGGCGCTGGGCGGGCTGATCTTCTGCGGGCCGGGGCTCGGCATCCTGCTCACGGGGTTGTCGGCCAGCGCGATGGTGGCCGGCGGCTGGCCGGCTGCCGCCGGCTGGGCGGCGTTCGGGGTGCTGGCCGTGGTGCTCTGCGCGGCGGCGTGGCCGGTCGTGCACGGTGCGCCGGAGGCGCCCGGCCCGGCGGCCGTCCGGCAGGGCGCGCAGCCCACGGCGGCGGCAGCGGCTGCGGCATCGCCCATGGCGGGCGGCGGGCAGGGCGAAGTGCTGGCGCGCGTGCTGCTCACCGTGGCGTACGGCCTGGCCGGGCTGGGCTACATCGTCACCGCCACCTTCCTGCCCGTGATCGCCCGGTCGGCGCTGCCGGCCGGCTCGGTCTGGGTGGACCTGTTCTGGCCGATCTTCGGCGCCGGCGTGGCGCTGGGGGCCTGGCTCTCCACGCGCACGCCTGCGCGCTGGGACCGGCGCCACCTGCTGCTGGCCGCCTACCTCGTGCAGGCGGGCGCCATCGGCCTGGGCCTGGCGTGGCCGGGGGCGGCGGGGTTCGCGTTGGGCAGCCTGGTGCTGGGCCTGCCGTTCACCGCCATTACCTTCTACGCGCTGCAGGAGGCGCGGCGCCTCTGGCCGCAGGCGAGCGACAGCTTCCCGGGCCTGCTCACGGCCGCCTACGGCGTGGGGCAGATCGCCGGCCCGCCGATGGTGGCCTGGATGCTGCACCACACGGCCAGCGAGGCGACGGGCTTCACGCTCGGCCTGGGGGCCGCCGCATCGGCATTGGTGCTGGGGGCCGCGCTCTTCGCCTTCATGGCCTGGCGCTGGCCGCTTGGCGCACCGGTGCGGCCCTGATTCCGTGGACTCTGCGGCAGGTCAGGTCCTCGGCTGGGGGCCGATCAGGGAACGGGCGGAATGGGCGGGGCGTGCAGCGCGGGGATGCCGGCCTGCGGTGCCGGGGCGCCCGCCAGCGGCAGCGAGAGCACGAAGCACGCGCCGCTCTGCCCGTCGGGCCGGTCCTCGCAGCGCACGCTGCCGCCGTGCCGCTCGGCGATGGAGCGCACCAGCGAGAGGCCCAGGCCCACGCCGCCCGCCCGCTCGCTCGCGCCCGGCAGGCGGTAGAACGGCTCGAAGATGCGCTCGCGCTGGGCCGGCGGCACACCCGGGCCGTGGTCGCACACGCGCACCTCGGCATGGCCACCCGCGCGCTGCAGGTGCACGGTGATCTCGCCCTGGCTGTAGCGGCGCGCGTTCTCCAGCAGGTTGCGCAGCGCGCGGCGCAGCAGCTTGGCGACGCCCTGCACTTCCAGCGCATCGCTGCCCATGCCCGCGTCCAGCTCGGCATCCACGCGCACGCATTCCTCGGCGGCCAGGCCCAGCAGTTCGACGGCCTCCACCGTGCCCATGTCGGCCTCGCGCGCATCCAGCCGGCTCGCGAGCAGGATCTCGTCCACGAGCTGGTCCAGCTCGGCGATGTTGCGCAGGATCTCTTCGCGGAAGGCGGGGGAGGGCGTGCTGCCCTGCATCAGCTCCAGCCCCATGCGGATGCGCGTGAGCGGCGAGCGCAGCTCGTGCGATGCATTGGCCAGCAGCGATTTGTGCGACTTCACCAGTGTCTCGATGCGCGCGGCAGCGGCGTTGAACTGGCGCGAGAGGTCGGCCACCTCGTCGAGGCCGTGCTCGGCCACGCGCACCGACAGGTCGCCCTCGCCGAAGCGCTGCACGCCGCGCTGCAGGTTCTCCAGCCGCTTGAGCAACCGGCGGATGATGGGGAACACGCCCACGGCCACCGCCACGCCCACCAGCCCCAGCAGCCACAGGAAGCCGAACGGCGGCCGCGTCCAGAAGGCCGCCTCGGGGCCGCCCCGCCGGTCGTGCCCGGGCGGTCGCATGCGCGGCGAGAACTGCAGCGTGTAGGGCAGCTCGGCCCCCTCGGCCTCGACGCGGAACTCCAGCCCCTCGGGCGGCCCGCCCTCGGACGGCGGCACCCGGATCGCCAGGCCGCGCAGCACCGGCTGGCCCGCCGGATCGAGCAGCACGATCTCGCGCGGCGGCGGCGCGGGCTGCGACAGCGCGTTCTGCTCCGAGGCGATGCGCCAGGCCCAACCCACCGCGAGCGTGAGCACGGCCACGCCCCCGACCACGGCGAGCCAGATGCGCAGGTAGAGGCGGCGGGAAAAGGGATTGGACATGGGGTGATTTCAGGCGCGGTTTGCGCCGGCTCGGTGGTCCATTGCGCTGCGCCATGCGCGCAGCCCGCGAATTGCGCACGGCGGCCGCCGGTCCGATGGCCGCGGAGCAGGCCATGCCAGCGGACGCCGTGGAGCGGGCTCTGCCCGGCCACCGGCGTCGTCTCCCTTCCCACGCCGCGCAGCGGCGTGAGAGAAGGGGGAAGCGGCGCAGCCGGTCAGGGGGATGCCCACCACCGTCAGTCCTGCTGCTTGGCGAACACATACCCCACGCCGCGCACCGTGAGGATGCGGCGCGGGTTCTTCGGGTCGGCCTCGATGGCCGCGCGGATGCGGCCCATGTGCACGTCGATGGAGCGGTCGAACGCCTCCAGCTCGCGGCCGCGCACGGCCTCCATGATCTGGTCGCGCGTGAGCACGCGGCCCGCGCGCTCGGCCAGGGCCACGAGCAGGTCGAACTGGTAGGAGGTGAGGTCGGCGGGCTGGCCGCCCACGGTGACCGAACGCGCGTCGCGGTCGATCTCCAGCGTGCCGAAGCGCATCGCCTGCGAAGGCGCGGCCGGACCGCTTTCGCGGCGGCGCAGGATGGCGCGGATGCGCGCCAGCAGCTCGCGCGGCTCGAAGGGCTTGGGCAGGTAGTCGTCCGCGCCGATCTCCAGGCCGATGATGCGGTCCATGGGGTCGCCCTTGGCCGTGAGCATCAGCACCGGCACCTGCGCGGCGGGCCCGGGCAGCGAACGGATGCGGCGGCACACGTCCAGGCCGTCCATGTCGGGCAGCATCAGGTCCAGGATCACGAGGTCCGGCAGGGGGCCGGCTTCGCCGCCCTGCAGCCGCGCCATGCCGCTCTGCCCGTCGGCCATGTGGGCGACCTCCAGCCCCGATTGGGCGAGGTATTCGATGACCATCTGCGCGAGGCGGAAGTCGTCTTCGATCATCAACAGTTGGGCGGTACTCATGGCGTGTGTCTTCTCCGCAGGAGGGCGGAGGCTTCATGCTCGCCGCGGTGCATCTCGGGGCGTTGAAGTCTCCGTAAAGTTAGGTAAACAGCCCGCGTTCAGCGTGCGCCGCCCGCAGCGGGCCGCTCGCGGCCGTGGGCGCGCGCTGCCAGCGCGACCAGCACCAGCACGGGCAGGCCCAGCACGGCGGTCGCGACGAAGAACTCCGCATAGCCGAAGGTGTCCACGAATTTCCCGGAAAAGCCCGCCAGCCACTTGGGCAGCAGCAGCATCATGGAGCTGAACAGCGCGTACTGCGTGGCCGAATACTGCACGTTGGTGAGGCCCGAGAGATAGGCGATGAAGGCCGCCGAGGCGATGCCGCCCGCCAGGTTGTCGGCCGACACCACCAGCACCAGGCCCAGCGGGTCGTGCCCGCGCGTCGCCAGCCACGCGAACAGCAGGTTGCTGAGCGCCGAGAGCACCGCGCCCAGCATGAGCACGCGCATCACGCCCAGCCGCATCGACAGCACGCCGCCCACGAACGCGCCGGCGAGCGTCATGAAGACGCCGAACACCTTGGTCACGGCGGCCACCTCGTCTTTGGTGTAGCCCATGTCCACGTAGAACGGGTTGGCCATGATGCCCATCACCACGTCGCTGATGCGGTAGACCGCGATCAGCGCCAGGATCAGCGCCGCCTGTGCGCCGTAGCGTCGGATGAAATCGGCGAACGGATCGACCAGCGCGCCGCGCAGCCATTCGGCTGGCGTGCGCGCCGGCGCCAGCGGGCGCGGCGCGGGCTCGCGCGAGCACAGCACGGTGACCACGCCCACGAGCATCGATGCCGCCATGGCCAGGTACGCGAACCGCCAGGCACCGCCCTGGTATCCCTCGGCGCCCGGCACCTCGGCGCGCGCCGCGAGCCACAGCACGCCGGCGCCGGCCCAGATCATCGCGAGGCGGTAGCCCGTCTGGTAGGTGGCCGCGAGCGCGGCCTGCCGGTCGGTGTCGGCCGACTCGATGCGGAAGGCATCGAGCGCGATGTCCTGCGTGGCCGACCCGAAGGCCACCGCCAGCGCGCACCACACCAGGGGCGCGAGGTCCACCCGCGGGTCGTTGAAGGCCATGCCCGCGAGCCCGCCCATCACCATCGCCTGCGACAGCAGCAGCCAGCCGCGCCGCCGCCCCAGTGCGCGCGTGAGCAGCGGCAGCGGCATGCGGTCCACCAGCGGCGCCCACACCCACTTGAAGGCATAGGCCAGGCCCACCCAGCTCAGGTACCCGATGGTGGTGCGGTCCACGCCAGCCTCGCGCAGCCAGAACGACAGCGTGCCCAGCACCAGCAGCAGCGGCAGCCCGGCCGAGAAGCCGAGCGCCAGCATGCGCAGGCTGGCGGGCTCCCCGTACACGCGCCAGGCGGCGCGCCAGGAACGGCGGGGGGAGGGGGCGCCCGGTGGCGGCGCGGAGGGCTCGGAAGGGGTGGCGGTCATGGGCGGAGGATGGGCAGGTGCAATGCCCTCGCGGGCCGGGCCACGGAGCGGCCTGCGCGGCATTATCCGTGCGCCTGCGCCCGGGCCTGCCGGGCCGGCGGCCGTACCATGCGGGCCATGCGCTCCGGCCCCGACCTTCCGCTTTCCTGCACCCTTCGCCGCTACAGCGGCGAGCACGCCGCGCACGCGCACGACCATGCGCAGGTGCTGATCGGCCTGCAGGGCCGCATGGAGCTGGAGGTGCAGGGGCGCGCCGCCTTCGTGGATGCCGCCTGCGGCATCGTGATACCGGCCGGGGCGGTGCACGGCTACCTGGCGCTGCCCGGCGCGCGCTTCTGCGTGATCGATGCCGCGCCGCAGCCGGGGCTGGACCGGCTGCGCCGCTTCGCCGTGCCGGCCGAGGCGCGGCGCGGCCTGGGGCTGGCCACGGCGGCGCTGGAATCCGAGGGCGGCGCCTTGCCCGGGCTGCCGGGCGTGTGGACCCTGCCCGTCGGCGACGGCGCCCGGGTGGCGGCCCATTTCTGCGCCCTGCTGGGCCGGGCGCCGCGCATCCTGGCGCGGCGCGCTCTGCCGCTGGAGCGCCTGCAGCAGGCCGTGTCGGCGGCGCTGCACGAGCCGTGGCCCACGGCGCGCATGGCGGCCCTGTGCCACATGAGCCCGCAGCGGTTCCATGCGCGCTGGCAGGAATTGGCGGGCACCACGCCGCAGGCCTGGTTGCGCGGCCTGCGCCTGGATGCCGCCGCGCAGCGCCTGGCGCGCGGGCAGCGGCTGGACGATGTGGCCCTGGCCTGCGGCTACGCCACGGGCAGCGCATTGGCGAGCGCGCTGCGCCGCGAGCGCGGCACCGGCGCACGGGGGCTGCGACGGCCGTGAGGCCGCGCCGCGGGGTGCCGGCCCGCGCCCCTCGCTGCGCCCGCACTGCATCGCCCAATGCAAAGGCCTGCCGCGGAAGGCACTGGCCAGCAGGGCGGGGTCTGCGAAGGTGAATTCCATTCGATGGGTCGAGAGGCAGCCGGGAGGATGGCGGCCCGTATCGCCGGGGCAGCGCGGCCGTGGCCATTCCCCTGGCTGCGCTCCCCGAGCGTTGCGCGACATTTCCGGGGCGCCGGCCGTGGCACGCTGGCGGCATGCCGTCCCCTGCCGCCTCTTCTTCTCCTTCGTCCGTGCCCTCTTCGCCTTCCGCAGCAGCCCCGCCGCACGCGCCCGGCCTGCTGCGCGCCTCGCGCGGCATCGCCATGGTGCTGCTGGCGGCGGTGCTCTGGGGCACCACGGGCACGGCGCAGAGCCTGGCGCCTTCGGGGCTGGCGCCGGTGTGGGTGGGCGCGCTGCGGCTGCTGATCGCCAGCGCGTTCTTCGCGGCGCTGCTGCTGTGGGGCGGCGGCGCGCGCGGCATGGCGGCGCTGCCCTGGCGCTGGGTGGCACTGGCGGGGGTCTGCGTGGCCGCCTACAACCTGAGCTTCTTCGCCGGGGTGAAGTCGAGCGGTGTGGCGCTGGGCACGGCCATCGCGATCGGCAGCGGCCCCATCTGGGCCGGCCTGCTGCAGACGGTGGCTCAGCGGCGCTGGCCCGCGCCAGTCTGGTGGGCCGGCACGCTGCTGGGCGTGGCGGGCGGCGCGGCGATGGCGCTGGACGGTCGCACCAGCGTGCAGGCGCCGCCGGGCGGCATCGCGCTGTGCCTGCTGGCGGGGCTGTCGTACGCGGCCTATGCGCTCGTCAACCAGCGCCTGGCGGCGCGCGCGGCGCCGGGGGCCGTCAACCTGGCGGTGTTCGGTACGGCGGCGCTCATCTCCGTGCCTGCCGCCTTCGCGCTGGCGGGGCCGCTGGCGGTGTCGGCGCGCACCTGGGGCGTCGTGCTGTACCTGGGGCTGGTGGCCACGGGGGTGGCGTACCTGCTCTTCACCCACGCGCTGCGGCACATCAGCGGCGCCACCGGGGTCACGCTGGCACTGGCCGAGCCGGTCACCGCGTTCGCGCTCGCCGTGGCGGTGGTGGGCGAGACGCCGTCGATGATGGCGGTGTGGGGCCTGGCGGGCGTGCTGGGCGGGCTGCTGATCGTGGTGTGGGCGGAGATCCGCGCTGCGCGCTCCCCCCGTGCCCCCTGACCGGGCGGTTTTTGCGCGCCGGCCTACAGCCGCGCTGTGCGGGGGCGCACTAGACTCCCGGCCATCATGCCGAACGACCATCCGACCCCCTCCCCGGCGCCCGTCTCCCATGCGCCCGATTCCGGCACCGGCTGCCGTTTCTGCGCGGTGCTGCACTCGGGCCCGTGGAACGCGCGTCGCGGCTTCCTCCTGGCGGCCGGCGCCGCGGCCGCGGGCCCCGTGCTGGCGCAGGTGGACGTGGGCTCCGCCTCGTCGATGCGCCGCCTCGTGCCGGCCGAGCAACTCGAAGCCGCGGCCGACCAGCAATACGACCAGATGCTCGCCAAGGCGAAGGCGCAGCGCGCGCTGGCAGGCGACGGGCACCCGCAGCTGCAGCGCCTGCGCACCATCGGCCAGCGCCTGATCCCGTTCACGCCGCAGTGGAACGACCGCGCGAAGCAATGGAAGTGGGAGGTGAACCTGATCGGCAGCAAGCAGATCAACGCCTTCTGCATGCCCGGCGGCAAGATCGCTTTCTATACCGGCATCCTCGACCAGCTCAAGCTGAGCGACGACGAGTCCGCCATGATCATGGGCCACGAGATGGCGCATGCGCTGCGCGAACACGCCCGCGCGCGCCTGGCCAAGACGCAGGCCACGAGCATGGGCCTGTCGCTCGGCGCGCAGCTGCTGGGCCTGGGTGACCTGGGCAACGCGGCCGCCAACCTCGGCACGCAGCTCATCTCGCTCAAGTTCAGCCGCAGCGACGAGACCGAGGCCGACCTCGTCGGGCTGGAGCTGGCCGCGCGCGGCGGCTACAACCCCGAATCCGCCGTGACCCTCTGGCGCAAGATGGGCGAGGCCACGGGCGGGCAGGGCGGCCTGGCCTTCCTCTCCACCCACCCGAGCGGCCCGGAGCGCATCCGCGAGCTGGAGCAGAACGTGCCGCGCGTGCAGGGGCTCTACCAGGCGGCCCGGCGCGGCTGATGGCCGGGTTGGGAGTGAAAAGCCCTCCATGCCGCCGGATTCATTAAGAAGTTTGCTATTTATTTAATAGCAATCTGGTGGAGCGGCGGAGCGGCGGAGTGGCGGTTGCTTGGCGCACCCGCTGCGGCGGTAGTGACCGCATCCACAAGGCGCATCGGATGCCCGGCCGCGGAGCGTCCGCCCGAGCGCGCAGGGGTCAGGTGCCGCCGACGTAGGGATTGCTCTGCCGCTCGCGCGCGAAGCTGCTCTCGGGCCCGTGGCCCGGGATGAACACCGTCGCATCGCCCATGGGCCAGAGCCTCTGGGTGATGCTGTCGATGAGCTGCTGGTGGTTGCCCTGCGGGAAGTCGGTGCGGCCGATGCTGCCCGCGAAGAGCACGTCGCCCACGAAAGCGCGCCCGATTTGCGGCGCGTGGAACACCACGTGCCCCGGCGTATGGCCGGGGCAGTGGCGCACCTGCAGCGTCTCCTCGCCGATCTGCACCGTGTCGCCGTCGTGCAGCCAGCGCGCGGGCGTGAAGGGCCGCGCGGGCGGGAAGCCGAACATCGCGCTCTGCTGCGCGAGCCCGTCGATCCAGAACTGGTCGCCCGGGTGCGGCCCGGTGATCGGCAGCGACAGCCGCTCGGCCAGCTCTCCCGCCCCGCCCGCGTGGTCGATGTGCGCATGCGTGAGCCAGATCTGCTCCAGCCGCAGGCCGCGCCGCTCCACCTCGGCCAGCACCCGGTCGAGATCGCCGCCCGGGTCGATCACGGCGGCGGCCTGCGTGGCGTCGCACCAGACGAGCGAGCAGTTCTGCTGGAAGGCGGTGACGGGGAGGGTGTGGTAGTGGAGCATGGAAGGTTCTGGAAAGCCGGGCGCCGGGACGGCGGTGTCCCGCGGCGCCATGCTACCAACGCGGCGCGCTCGCCCCGGAGGGTTCAATCCTCCGGCTGGGAGCCTTCCGGGCGCAGGGCGAGCCTGGAAGCGAGCAGGTTCGCCGTGTACCGCAGCCGGTCGATGTCGGCGTCGGCACGGACGCCGCGACTGAAGCAGCACAGCGTGCCGTATACCGTGCCTTCCGGTAGGCGCACCGGCGTGCTGAGGTGCGTGCCGATGGGGAATTCCGGTTTCGGCGCCTTCCCGGAGGCCACGTAGGCTGCGGCATTCTCCATGCGCTCCGGCAAACGGCCCTCGACGACCCGCTGGCACCAGGTTTCCTCGACCGGGTCGGACGTGCCTTCCTGCAGCGGCGCGAAGTCCGGCGCGCTGTCCACGGCCTTGATGGTGCGGCGGCCGTCCGCGATCTGGGAAACGAAGGCCACATCCATGCCCAGGCGGTTGCGCAGCAGTTTCAGCACCGCCGGCACCGCGGGCGGAAGGTCCGGGTCGGCAGAGTCGCTGGTCGCAACCAGCAACTCCGAGATGGTGACGTCGAGGTCGTCGGGGTCATAGTCCAGGAACATGCGGCCCAGTCTAAGGGCTCGGCCTTGTGGTTGTGAGGACGAGGTGGTGTCGAAACGTTCCATGCGGTCTCTGGCTGGATGTCCCGGAGGATGGGGCATGGGGCCAGAATCGGGGGGCACGCACGGGACCCGGGACGGCGGCTGGCCGACTGGGGGGATGCCTGTGCAGTATCCATACCGGCCTCTGCTGCCAGGCCCACGTCTGCCGTGCGCTGCAGGGGCCGCACACATCGGAGGTACCGGGCATGCCCCAGGTGGAGTTTTCCGCACTGATCGACGCTGGCGCCGATCGCGCGTGGCAGGTGGTGAGGCGCTTCGGCGAGATCGGGGCATGGCACCCGCAGCTGGCCGGCAGCGGCATCGAGGGTGCGCATCCCCAAGATGCGGCCGGGGCCGTGCGCTGGCTCGCACTGCCCGACGGCAGCCGGGTGCGCGAGCGCCTCCTGTCGCTGGACGATGCGGGCTACGTGCTGTCCTACGGCATCGAAGCGTCGCCCATGCCGGTGGATCGCTATGTGGCGACGTTGCGCCTACTGCCGCTGACGGGCCAGGCGCGCTCGGTCCTGCAATGGTCCGCGCGCTTCGACCTGCGCGCTCCCGATCCCGAGGGCGTTCTGGCGCAGGCGGTCCAGGGCATTTTTTCGGCCGGGCACGCCGGACTGCAGCGCCACCTGCGCGAGCTGGCGCCCGCAGCGGGCCACCCGGCGGAAACACACATCGCACCGGTCCCGCTGGAGAAGGCCTACCGCCTGCTCAACCACGGGCCTACGGTGCTGGTGTCGGCGCGCCACGGCGGCACCGACAACGTGATGGCCGCTGCCTGGGCGTGTGCGCTGGATTTCGCTCCGCCCAAGCTCACGGTGGTGCTGGACAAGGCCACCCGCACCCGCGAACTCGTCGAGGGCGCAGGCACCTTCGTGATCCAGGTGCCCACGGCGGCGCTGCTCGAACTCACGCACCGCGTGGGCCACCGCAGCCAGCGCGACGAGCCCGGCAAGCTGGCCGAGGCCGGCGTCCGGCTCTTCGGCATGCCCGGCCACGACCTGCCTTTCGTGGCCGGATGCTCCGCCTGGCTGGCCTGCCGCGTCGTGCCGGAGCCGCACAACCAGCAGGCCTACGACCTTTTCATCGGCGAAGTGGTCGGTGCCTGGGCCGACGACCGCGTGTTCCGCGATGGCCACTGGCATTTCGAGTCCGCCGACCCGGGCTGGCGCAGCCTGCACTACGTCGCGGGCGGGCGCTTCTACGCGACGGGAGACGCGCTCGACGCCTGAGCGGGCGCGGAACGGGCCGAGCGCTTCGCGCGCCGTCAGCGCAGCGCATTGCGGGCCATGCGGTCGGCCAGAAAGTCGAGGAAGCGGCGGCCAGCCTCGCTGCGGCAAAAGGCCCGCATGCTGTCCGAGCCGCGTGTCCAACTTCACGGTCGCGCTGCTCCAGGAAGCCATCGCCGCCGTGGGGGCCGGCGCCATCGCCACGAACCAGATCGAACTGCACCCCTACCTGCAGAACCGCAGGGTGGTGGATTTCGCCCGCAGCCAGGGCATCCACACCACGTCGTACATGACGCTGGGCTACGGCCAGATGCTGAAGGATCCGGTCATCCAGGGCATTGCGCAGGAGTGCAGCGCCACGCCGGCACAGGTGGTGCTGGCGTGGGCGATGCAGTCGGGGTTTGCGGTGATTCCGTCGTCCACCCAGCGCGCGCACCTGGAGAGCAACCTGCGTGCATCGCAATGGGTGCTGCGCCCTGAGCAGATGCAGCGCATCGCAGCGCTGGACCGCGGCGGACGGCTGGTGGACCCGGAAGGGCTGGCACCCGACTGGGATTGAGCGGTCGCACTGCGGGGCAGTCCGAAGGGCGTTCATGCGTTCGATGCCGCGGAGGACCCTGTCGCCGCCGATGCGGGCTGCGATCTCTTCGCCGCCGGGCGATCACCAACCGAGTTCGTAGTCCACCGTGATCGGTGCGTGGTCGGAGAACTTCACGTCCTTGTAGATGTGCTCGTTGCGCGCCAGCGCGGCGATGGCCGGGGTGGCCAGGTGGTAGTCGAGCCGCCAGCCCACGTTGTTCGCATAGGCCTGCCCGCGGTTGCTCCACCACGTGTAGGCAGCTTCGGTGGTGTCCGGCCGCAGGAGTCGGTAGACGTCCACCAGCCCGCCGCCGAGGTCGGTCTTGTGCAACAACTTTGTCATCCACTCGCGCTCTTCGGGCAGGAAGCCGCTGTTCTTCTGGTTGCTGCGCCAGTTCTTGAGGTCGATCTGCTGGTGAGCAATGTTCACGTCGCCGCACAGGATGAATTCGCGCTCTTCCTTCAGGCGCATGAGGTGCACGTGGAACTCGGCCAGGAAGCGGAACTTGGCCAGCTGGCGCTCCGGCCCGGACGAGCCGCTCGGGAAATAGGCGCTGACCACCGAAAGCTTGCGCGCAGGGGTGTCGAAGCGGGCCTCCACGTAGCGGCCTTCGGCGTCGAACTCGGTCGATCCGTAGCCCACGCGCACGTCGCTGGGTTCGTGGCGCGTGTAGATGCCCACGCCCGAATAGCCTTTCTTGGTCGCGTAATGGAAGTGCCCCTTCAGTCCCGCCAGGGTCTCGAAGCGGCCTTCCATATCGGCCGACTGGGCCTTGATTTCCTGCACGCAAATACAATCCGGCCGCGTTTCGGCGATCCAGGCTTCCACCCCTTTCGAAGTGGCGGAACGGATGCCGTTGAGGTTCAGGCTGGTCAATTTGAAAAGGGAAACATCCATGGTGGCAGACGGCACGCGGCAGCAGCAGGCGGGGGCGGTGGTGGAGGGTGAAGGCGGTTCGCCGGACCACCTTGCGCAGGAATTCGTGCACTTCGCCGTGGAGGCAGGGGTGCTGCGCTTCGGCGAATTCAAGACCAAGGCGGGCCGGATGAGCCCCTACTTCTTCAATGCGGGGCTCTTCGACGACGGCGCCAAGATGGGCCGGCTCGCGGGATTCTATGCAAAAGCCCTGCTGGCGAGCGGGATCGAGTTCGACATGGTCTTCGGCCCGGCCTACAAGGGCATTCCCCTGGCCGCCACCGTGGCGGTGGAGCTGGCGCGCCACGGGCGCAACGTGCCCTTTGCCTACAACCGCAAGGAAGCCAAGGACCACGGGGAAGGCGGCACGCTGGTGGGTGCGCCTCTGCAGGGCCGGGTGCTCATCGTGGACGACGTGATGTCCGCAGGGACCGCCGCGCGCGAATCCATTGCGCTCATCCGTGCTGCCGGTGCGGTGCCGCATGCCATGGCCATCGCCCTCGACCGCCAGGAGAAGGCGACGGACGGCGGCCGCGATGTCGACCACAGTGCGGTCCAGTACGTGCGCGAGCAACTGGGCATGCAGGTCTGCACCATCGCCAAGCTGGCAGATTTATTGCAGTATCTTCAGGAGCGTGGAGGCTCCGAGATGGCGTCCCACCACGAACGCGTGCTGGCCTACCGCCAGCGCTACGGCGTCTGAATCCCTGCGCCGGCCCCGGTCGGGCGGCGCAGGGAAGCGGGACAACAAAGGAATCCCTCAGGTGAAGAAACTGGCCATCTGGAGCATGGGCGGCGGAGCGGCGGTATTGACCGCTCTGTGCTCGACTTCCGCGGGCGCTCAGCCGCAGCCCGGCGCCGGTGGCATCTATACCTGCGTGGATGCCAAGGGCCGGCGCCTCACGGCCGACCGGCCGATCGCCGAATGCTCCGACCGGGAACAGCGCGTGCTGAGCCCGTCGGGTACCGAGCGCGCCCGGGTCGGCCCCGTGCTCACCGACCAGGAACGCTCCGCCCTGGAAGCCCAGCGCCGCAAGGACGCCGAGGAGCGCGCCCGCATTGCCGATGAGCGGCGCCGCGAGCGCGTGCTGGTCGCACGCTATCCGGACCAGGCCGCGCACGATGCCGAGCGCGCCGCGGCCATTGCGCAGGTCGACGACGTGACCGCCGTGGCCGAGAAGCGCGTGGCAGAGCTGCGCCGCCAGCGCAAGGGGCTCGATGCCGAGATGGAGTTCTACCGCCGCGATCCGGCCAAGGCGCCCATGGCGCTGCGCCGCCAGATCGCCGAACAGGAGGATGCGGTGGCCGAGCAGCAGCGTTTCATCGCCGCGCAGGAACAGGAAAAGCGCCGGGTGCACCAGCGCTTCGATGCGGAACTGGCCGTGCTGCGCCAGCTCTGGGCCGGGCAGCAGCGCGTGCCGGTGCCGGCCGCGCCCTGAGCGCTGCGCCGACCTCGGCTGTGTGCCTCTCAGTACCGCCGGACCCCGTGGCCGGCGGTCACCGGGCACCCGGGGGGGCTCAGGAGGCCGTGAGCCGCGCGCGCAGCAGATCGTTCACTTGCTGCGGGTTCGCCTTGCCACGGCTGGCCTTCATGGCCTGGCCCACGAGCGCATTGAACGCCTTGTCCTTGCCGGCCTTGAACTGGGCGACGTTGTCGGGGTTGGCGGCGATCACCTCGTCGATGATCTTTTCCAGCGCGCCGGAGTCGTTCATCTGCTTGAGGCCCTTGGATTCGATGAGGGCATCGACATCGGAGCCTTCGCCGCTCCAGAGCGCCTCGAAGACCTGGCGGGCCGCGTTGTTGGACACCGTGCCGTCCGCGATGCGCCGGATCAGCGAGGCCAGCTGGGCCGCGCTGACCGGAACCGCGTCGATGGCGATCTCGCCGGCATTCAGGCGCCGCGAGACCTCGCCCATGATCCAGTTGCTGGCCAGCTTCGGCTGCCCGCAGGCGCCGGCGGCTTCTTCGAAGTAGGCGGCCATTGCCTTGCTCTGCGTGAGCGTGGTGGCGTCGTACTCGGGCAGGCCGTAGTCAGCGACGAAGCGTGCCGCCATGGCGCGAGGCAATTCGGGCATGTGCCGGCGTTCCTGCTCGATCCATTGCTCTGAAATCCGTAGCGGTGGCAGGTCCGGATCGGGGAAGTAGCGGTAATCGGCCGCGTCTTCCTTGGTGCGCATGGCGCGTGTCTCGCCCGTGTCGGGGTTGAAGAGCACGGTGGCCTGCTGGATCGCGTGGCCGTCCTCGATCTGCTCGATCTGCCAGCGGATCTCGTAGTCGATCGCCTGCTGCATGAACTTGAAGCTGTTCAGGTTCTTGATCTCGCGGCGCGTGCCCAGCGGCTGGCCCGGCTTGCGCACGGAAACGTTGGCATCGCAGCGGAACGAGCCTTCCTGCATGTTGCCGTCGCAGATGCCGATCCAGGTGACGATCTTGTGCAGTTCCCGGGCATAGGCCACGGCCTCGTCGCTGGAGCGGATGTCGGGCTCGGTCACGATCTCCAGCAGCGGCGTGCCCGCGCGGTTGAGGTCGATGCCGGACTGGCCGATGAAGTCTTCATGCAGCGATTTGCCCGCGTCTTCCTCCAGGTGGGCCCGCACCAGGCGCACGGTCTTCTTCTCTTCGCCCAGATAGAAAGACACCTCGCCGCCCTGCACCACGGGGATCTCGAACTGGCTGATCTGGTAGCCCTTGGGCAGGTCGGGATAGAAGTAGTTCTTGCGCGCGAAGATGCTCTCCGGCGCAACGGTGGAGCCCAGGGCCAGCCCCAGGCGGATGGCGCAGGCGACCGCCTCTCGGTTCATCACGGGCAGGGTGCCCGGCAGCGCGAGGTCCACCGCGCAGGCCTGCGTGTTGGGCTCGGCGCCGAAGGCGGTGGAGGCACGGCTGAAGATCTTGCTGTGCGTGGCGAGCTGGGTGTGCGTCTCGAAGCCGATGACGACCTCGTAGCCCTGGATCAATTTCGCGGTCATGTCAGATGCCCCCCGGCGCACGGAGGTGGAAATCGGTCGCCTGCTGCAGGCGGTGCGCGGCATTCAGCAGCCGGCTTTCCTGGAAGTAGTTGCCGATGAGCTGCAGGCCCACGGGCAGCCCGCCCGCACCGAAGCCGGCCGGCACGCTCATGCCGGGCAGGCCGGCCAGCGAGGCGGGCAGCGTGAAGATGTCGGCCAGGTAGTCGGCCAGCGGATCGTTGCCGTGCTCTCCGAGCTTCCAGGCCACGGTGGGGGCCACGGGGCCGGCGATCACGTCGCACTGTCTGAAGGCCTGCTGGAAGTCGTCGGCGATCATGCGGCGGATCTTCTGCGCCTGCAGGTAGTACGCGTCGTAGTAGCCGTGGGAGAGCACGTAGGTGCCGATCATGATGCGGCGCTTGACCTCGTCGCCGAAGCCTTCGGCGCGCGTCTTCTTGTACATGTCCAGCAGGTCGGTGTAGTCCTTCGCGCGGTGGCCGAACTTCACGCCGTCGAAACGGCTGAGGTTGGAGGAGGCCTCGGCCGGCGCGATGATGTAGTACACGGGGATGGACAGTTCGGTGCGCGGCAGGTGGATCGGCACCAGCGTCGCTCCGAGCTTCTCGTACTCCTTCAGCGCGCCCTCCACGGCGGCGCGCACATCGTCGGCCAGGCCTTCGCCGAAGAACTCGGCAGGGATGCCGATGCGCAGGCCTTCCAGGCCATCGTTCAGCCGGGCCGAGAAGTCTTCGGCGGGCACGTCGAGGCTGGTCGAGTCGCGGTCGGGATCGGGTCCGCAGATCGAGGACAGCAGCAGCGCGCAATCCTCGGCCGAGCGGGCCATCGGGCCGGCCTGGTCGAGGCTGGAAGCGAAGGCGATCATGCCGTAGCGGCTGGCGCGGCCATACGTGGGCTTGATGCCCGTGATGCCGCAGAACGACGAGGGCTGGCGGATCGAGCCCCCCGTGTCGGTGCCCGTCGCCGCGGGGGCCAGGCGCGCAGCCACGGCCACGGCGCTGCCACCCGAGGAGCCGCCCGGCACGTGGTCCGTGGCCCAGGGGTTGCGCACTGGGGCCGGTGCGCCGGCTTCCAGCGGCGGAACGGCCGAATTCTCGTTGGCCGAGCCCATGGCGAACTCGTCGCAGTTGAGCTTGCCGAGCGTCACGGCCCCGGCATCGGCCAGCCGCGAGACGACGGTGGCGTCGAAGGGCGATTGGTAGCCGGCCAGTATCTTCGAGCCTGCCGTGCTGGGGAAGTCGCGCGTGACGAAGATGTCCTTGTGGGCGATCGGCACGCCGGCCAGCGGGCCGGCCGTGCCGGCTGCGATGGCGGCATCCTGTGCGCGGGCCTGGGCCAGAGTGGCGTCTTCATTGACGCTCACGAAGGCGCCCAGGTCGGTGTGCTGCCGGATGCGGGAGAGGAAGTGGCGGGCGGCCTCGACGGCGGAGACTTGCTTGCCGCGCAGCGCGGAGGCCAGTTCCGCCACGCCCAGGGTGTGCAGGGAAGAAGGTTCGGTCATGGATTGCGTTTGTTTATTCTTGTTATTCGATCACCTTGGGAACCAGGAACAGGCCCCCTTCCACCGCCGGGGCGCTGCGCTGGTTGGCCTCGCGCCGATCGGGCTCGCCCACGGCGTCCTCGCGCAGCCGCAGGGCGATGTCCTGGATGGCCGCGACGGGGTGGGAGAGGGGGTGTACGCCCGTGGTATCCACAGCCCGCATCTTCTCGACGATGCCGAAGAAACCATTCAGTTGCGCGAGCATGCGCTCACTTTCTTCGGGGCTCAATTCGAGCCGCGCCAGATGGGCGATGCGGCCAATATCCTGGGGTGTCAGTGCCATAGGAAAAACGGGTGCGGAAACGGGATGTAAAGCTGCGCCGCGCTCTGGGCGAGCGGAAGTTATTCACAGGGGATGCGGTATTATCCCGGCTTTGCCGCAATACCCTCCCAACTGCCGGTCATTGTGCGAAAAAAGCCAATAAACACCCCCTAAACACCCGGCGATGGCAGGCCGACGTGCATGCCGTGCCCGAGAGGATTTTTGAATGTTCGGAGCTTTCCGTCGGTACTTCTCCACCGACCTTGCCATTGACCTTGGCACAGCCAACACCCTGATCTTCGCCCGCGACAAGGGCATCGTGCTCGACGAACCCTCCGTCGTCGCCATCCGCCACGAAGGCGGTCCCCACGGCAAGAAAGTCATCCAGGCCGTCGGCAGCGAAGCCAAGGCCATGCTCGGCAAGGTGCCGGGCAACATCGAAGCCATCCGTCCCATGAAGGACGGGGTGATCGCCGATTTCGTGATCACCGAGCAGATGATCAAGCAGTTCATCAAGATGGTGCATCCGCGCACCCTGCTCACGCCGAGCCCGCGCATCATCATCTGCGTGCCCTGCGGCTCCACCCAGGTGGAGCGCCGCGCCATCAAGGACGCGGCCGAGGCCGCCGGCGCCACCGCTGTCTATCTCATCGAAGAGCCCATGGCCGCCGGCATCGGCGCCGGGCTCCCCGTGTCCGAGGCCTCGGGCTCCATGGTGGTCGACATCGGCGGCGGCACGACGGAAGTCGGCGTGATCTCGCTGGGCGGCATGGTCTACAAGGGCAGCGTCCGCGTGGGCGGCGACAAGTTCGACGAAGCCATCATCAGCTACATCCGCCGCAACTACGGCATGCTGATCGGCGAACCCACGGCCGAGGCCATCAAGAAGAGCATCGGATCGGCATTCCCCGGATCCGAAGTGCGCGAGATGGAGGTCAAGGGCCGCAACCTGTCCGAGGGCGTGCCGCGCAGCTTCACCATCTCCAGCAACGAAGTACTGGAAGCCCTGACCGATCCGCTCAACCAGATCGTCTCCTCCGTCAAGAACGCGCTCGAGCAGACCCCGCCGGAACTGGGCGCCGACATCGCCGAACGCGGCATGATGCTGACGGGCGGCGGCGCATTGCTGCGAGACCTGGACCGCCTGCTGGCCGAAGAAACCGGCCTGCCCGTGCTGGTGGCCGAAGACCCGCTCACCTGCGTGGTGCGCGGCTGCGGCATCGCGCTGGAACGCATGGACCGCCAGGGCAGCATTTTCACGAGCGAATGACATGACCGCGCTGGTGGGATGGGGCCGCAGGACCGCGGGTCGGGCGTCCCGTTCGTCCGGCGCATGCGCGGCCAGGCCTGGCCCGCGCCGCCCCGCCTGACGATTTCCAGCGGCAGTTCCTTACCGCCATGCCCCTCGGTACCCTCGAACGGTCCGCGCCGTCTTTCCTGAAGCAAGGCCCGTCGCCGCGGGCCCGGCTGGCCCTGTGCAGCGCGCTGGCGTTGTTCCTGATGGTGGCGGATGCCCGCTTCCAGGTGACCGAGCCCCTGCGCAAGGCCATCGCCGTGGCGCTCTACCCCGTGCAATGGGTCATGTTGCAGCCAGTGGAGTTCGTGGGCGGCGGCCTCGCCTATCTGCGCACGCAGGAGTCTGCCCATGCCGAGGTGGACGCCGCGCGGCGCAGCATGGTGGAGATGGCGCAGCGTGCCAACCAGGGCGACCAGCTGCTCCAGGAGAACGAGCGGCTGCGCAAGCTGCTGCAGTTGCGTGACCGGCTGCAGACCCCCGCCAAGGCGGCGCAGGTGATCTACGACGCGGCCGATCCCTACACCCGCCGCGTGATGATCGACCAGGGCCAGGTGGCCGGCATCGCGCTGGGTTCGCCCGTCATGGACGAATCCGGCATGCTCGGGCAGGTCACCCGGGTGCATCCCTTCCTGAGCGAGGTCACCCTGCTCATCGACCGCGACCAGGCGATCCCCATCATGAATGTGCGCACGGGCGCGCGCGGCGTGGCCTATGGCGACCCGGTGATCGCGCATGGCGGCGGCATGGAGCTGCGCTTCATGCCCAGCAATGCCGATGTCCAGGAAGGCGACCTGCTCACCACCAGCGGCGTTGACGGGTTGTACCCGCCGGGCCTGCCCGTGGCGCGCGTCGTGCGCGTGGAGCGCCGCGCCGATTCCGCGTTTGCCCGCATCTACTGTGCGCCGCTCGCGCAGGCGCAAGGGGCGCGGCACGTGATGGTGCTGCAGCCGCTGGACCCCGGCCTGCCCGAGCGCCCGCCCGCGGAAGCCGCACCCACCCGCAAGGGGAGCCGCCGATGATCATGCCCCGTGGCGAGCAGCTGCTGCTGCCCGTGCGCCCCGCCTTCATCGCCCTCAGCCTGCTGCTGGCGCTGGCGTTCAACATGCTGCCGCTCGGCCGCGTGGTGTGGACGCCCGATCTCGTCATGGTGCTGCTGGTGTTCTGGGGCGTCCACCAGCCGCAGCGCGTCGGCATGGGCGTGGCCTTCGGCATGGGCCTGTGCATGGACGTCTACCAGACGGCGCTGCTGGGCCAGCATGCGCTGGCCTACTGCGCCATGATGTACGGCGCCATCTATCTGCACCGGCGCCTCCTGTGGTTCAGCCCGTTCTCGCAGGCGCTGCAGGTGCTGCCGCTGTTCGTGGTGGCGCACGTGATCGAACTGCTCGTGCGCATGGTGTCCGGCGGCATTCTGCCCCGGCTCGACGGGCTGATCGCTCCGGCGCTCGAGGCGCTGCTGTGGCCGCTGGCCAGCTGGGTGCTGCTGGCGCCGCAGCGCCGCCCGCCCGACCGCGACGAGAACCGGCCGCTCTGAGGCCGTTCCTGTTGCTCCCCGCCCTGCCGAACTGACCGAGTTGCGATGACCGAGTTGCGCAATACCGAAGCCGATCTCTCGCGTTTCCGCACGCGCGTGATCGTCGTGGGGCTCGTGGTGCTGCTCGCCATGTGCCTCATCGTGGCGCGCCTGCTCGTGCTGCAGGTGGTGCGGCACGAAGACCTCGCCGACCAGGCCGAGAGCAACCGCACGGCCGTGGTGCCCATCGTTCCCAACCGCGGTCTCATCCAGGACCGCAACGGCGTGGTGCTGGCCACCAACTATTCGGCCTACACGCTGGAGATCACGCCCTCCAAGGTCGGGTCGCTCGAAGAGACGATCGACGAGCTGTCCAAGGTCGTGGAGATCCACGCGCGCGACCGGCGGCGCTTCAAGCGGCTGATGGACGAGTCGCGGAGCTTCGAGTCCCTGCCCATCCGCACGCGCCTCACGGACCAGGAGGTGGCGCGCTTCACCGCGCAACGCTACCGCTTCCCGGGCGTGGACATCAAGGCGCGGCTGTTTCGCAACTACCCGCTGGGCGACATCGGAAGCCATGCCATCGGCTACATCGGCCGGATCAACCAGCGCGAGAAGGAGCGGATCGAGGATTCCGAGGATGCCGCCAACTACCGCGGCACCGACCATATCGGCAAGCTCGGCATCGAGCAGAGCCAGGAGAACACGCTGCACGGCCTGACCGGCGTGGAGCGCATGGAAACCTCGGCCGGCGGCCATGCGGTGCGGCGCCTCGCGAGCCATCCCGCCACGCCGGGCAACACGGTGATGCTGTCGATCGACATCAAGCTGCAGAAGCTCATCGAGGACATGTTCGGCGAGCGCCGCGGCGCACTGGTGGCGATCGATCCGCGCAATGGCGAGATCCTCGCGCTGGTCTCCAAACCCACCTTCGACCCGAACCTGTTCGTGGAGGGCATCGATTCGGAAAACTGGCAGGCGCTCAATGAGTCGATCGACAAGCCGCTGCTGAACCGTGCGCTGCGCGGCACCTATCCGCCGGGATCGACCTACAAGCCCTTCATGGCGCTGGGCGCGCTGCAATTGAACAAGCGCTCGCCCACGCAGGTCTACAACGACCCGGGCTTCTACACCTATGGCGGCCACACCTTCCGCAGCCACGAGGGCGGCCTGGGCGGCGTGGACATGCACCGCGCCATCCAGTTCTCCAGCAACACGTATTTCTATTCGCTGGCGGTGGACATGGGCGTGGATGCCATCCACGATTTCATGAAGCCCCTGGGGTTCGGGCAGCCCACGGGCATCGACATCAACGGCGAAGTGCGCGGCGTGCTGCCCAGCACCGAATGGAAGCGCAACACCTACAAGCGGCCAGAGACGCGCCGCTGGTACTCGGGCGAGACGGTGTCCCTGGGCATCGGGCAGGGCTACAACAATTTCACGATGCTGCAGCTGGCCGTGGCGGAGGCCACGCTCGCCAACGGCGGCACGCGCTACACGCCGCACCTCGTGAAGGCCGTGCGGGACACGGTGACGGGGCAGATCACGCAGATCGAGCAGCCGCCGGGCGTGGGCCTCGGCTTCTCGCGCAAGAACGTGGACCTGGTGCGCAATGCGCTGGTGGCCGTGAACAAGGGCGGCACGGGCACGCGCGTCTTCGCGGGTGCGCCCTACACCTCGGCGGGCAAGACGGGTACGGCCCAGGCCGTGTCGCTGGGCCAGAACGTCAAGTACAACGCCCGTGCGCTGGAAGAGCACCAGCGCGACCACTCGCTCTTCGCGGCCTTCGCTCCGGCCGAGGAGCCCCGCATCGCATTGGCCGTGATCGTCGAGAACGCGGGCTTCGGCGCCGCGCATGCCGCGCCCATCGCCCGGCGCGTGTTCGACTACTGGCTGCTCGGCCAGTACCCCAACGCGCAGGACATGGACGCGGTGCGCAAGGGCCAGGCCGCTGCGCCCATCGGCACGCCCCTGCGCGCCGAGGATGTGCAGGTCGTGGAGCCTTGAAGGGCGGGCGCCGGCGGAGCCGTCACGCGGCAGTGGCCGGCCTCCTGGCGGTCATTCCACCGTGCTTGCCGGTGCAGGGCCCGGCTGCCACTGGCTGAACACCAGCGCCGCCACGATGAGCGCCGCCCCCGCGATGCCCAGCACGCCCAGGCGTTCGCCGATCAGCCACCAGGCGGTGAGGGCGGCGAACACCGGCTCAAGCCCGAACACGATGGCGCTGCGCATCGCGTCCACGCGCTGCTGGCCCCAGGCCTGCAGGGTCACCACCACCACGCTGGCGACCACGCCCAGATAGGCCAGCGCGGCCGCCGAGGGCATGGGCAGCGCGGACAGGGCGTCCAGCGTGGAGGCCACGCCGCCATGGCGCATGCCGAGCAGCGCGGTCGAGGCCACCAGCATCGCGGCGGCCTGTGCGGCGGCCATGCGTGTGGCGCGCAATGGCTGGGCGGCCGTGCGCCGCGCGCATTCTTCCAGCGCCAGGATGTAGATCGCGTAGAAAAGCGTGCTGGCCAGCGTGAGCGTATCGCCCAGGTTCCAGGGCTCGTCCTCGTGGAACATCAGCGCCATGCCGGCCAGGGCCAGCACGCAGGCCGCCCAGAGCCGCCAGCCATACCGCCGCGACAGCACGGCCATCGCCAGCAGCGGAACCACCAGCACGTTGAGCCCGGTGACGAAGGCGTTGCGGTTGCTGCTGGTGCGCGCCAGCCCCTCGATCTGCAGCCAGAAGGCGAAGAACAGCAGCAGGCCCAGCACCAGCCCCCAGCGGCGCTCGGCGCGGCGCATGCTCCACCAGAACGGCGCCAGCACGGTGAGTGCGATCGCGAAGCGCGCCCAGATGAGCTGCAGCGCGTCGAGGCCGGACGAGGCCAGCAGCTTCATGGACGGAAAGGTCGTGCCCCACACGAGGGTCACGACGAGGAGGGCGACCAGGCCCAGGCGCTGGGAGGAAGGGGCTGCGGTGGACATCGGGGCAGGGCAGTAAGTGACAGGCGTTGCCTGCGCGCGCGGCAGGCCGGTGGATCGGTTATTCCAGGGCACAGGCAACCGGCGCTGCGCCACCCGCCGGAGGGCCGCAGAGCCGGCCATGCCGGCAGACGCGGTGGAACCGGCTCCGTCGCGTCGGGCCACCGGCGGCGTTCCCCTTCAGAGGGAAGGGCGCCGAAGGCATCTCAGGGGGTGCCCCGATTCAAGCGGTCATGCGCCCGATGAAAGCGCGGATGCGGTCGTTGGCCGGGTTGCCGAAGAATTCGGCAGGCGGAGCATCGTGCACGATGCAGCCCTGGTCGAAGAACATCACGCGATCGGCCACCTCGCGGGCGAAGCCCATCTCGTGGGTGACGACGATCATGGTCATGCCGCCGCGCGCGAGTTCGCGCATCACGTCCAGCACCTCCTGGACCATCTCGGGATCGAGCGCCGAAGTGGGTTCGTCGAACAGCATGACCTTGGGCTGCATGGCCAGCGCGCGTGCGATGGCCACGCGCTGCTGCTGCCCGCCCGAGAGCTGCCAGGGGTACTTGTGCGCATGGTCCTTCAGGCCCACGCGCTGCAGCAGCCTGAGGGCCTGCGTGTTGGCTTCGGCGCGCGGCGTGCGGCGGATGCGGCGCGGCGCCAGCGTCACGTTGTCGAGCACGCTCATGTGGCCGAACAGGTTGAACTGCTGGAACACCATGCCGACCTCGCTGCGCTGCAGCTGCAGGGTGCGCGGGTCGTCGGTGACCTCGGTGCCACCGATGGCGATGCGGCCGCTGTCGTGCGGCTCCAGCCGGTTGATCGCGCGCAGCAGCGTCGATTTGCCCGAGCCGGAGGCGCCGATGATCACGGTGACTTCGCCGGTGTTGAACACGGTGGAGACGTTCTTGAGCACCTGGTGGGTGCCGAACGCCTTGCAGACGTTCTCCGCCACGATGTAGGGCGTCGGGGGCGCGGGGGTCATTGGGCTCGCCCTTCGACGTCGAAACGGTGCTCGATGGCGTTGGACACCTGCGTCACCAGCGTGGTGAGCAGCAGGTAGGTGACGGCCACGGTGGAGAGCGTGGCGATGGGCTGGAAGGTGGCCGACTGGATGCGGTTGCCCACATTGGTCAGCTCCACCACGCCGATCGCGTAGGCCAGCGAGGAATCCTTGAGCAGTGCCACGAAGTTGCTCACGAGCGGCGGCAGCGAGATCTTGAAGGCCTGCGGGAACACCACGTCGAAGAACACGTAGGTGCGCGACAGGCCCAGGGCGCGCGCGGCCTCGGTCTGACCACGCGGCACGGCCAGCAGGCCCGCCCGGATGGCTTCGGCGTTGTAGGCGCCGACGTTCAGGCCCAGCGCCACCACGGCAGCGGCGAAGTCGGGCAGGTTCAGGCCCGGCACGAGCACCGGCAGCGCGAAATAGACGAACAGGATCTGCACCAGCAGCGGCGTGCCGCGGATGACCCAGATGTAGCAGCGGGCCGTCCAGCGCAGCGGCGTCCAGCGCGCGGTGCGGGCCAGGGCCGCACCGGTGCCGAGGGCCAGGCCGCACAGCCCGCTCACGAGCGTGAGCCAGAGCGTGGTGCGCGCACCTTCGGCGAAGGCCTGGGCATTCGGGCCGATGGGGTCGGGGAGGAAGGAGAGGGCATGGCCGAGCAGGGCCAGTGCCAGCACCATCAGCACCAGGGCAGAGACCAGCGTGGCATTGCTGCGTTGCTGGCGGCTCCAGTGGCGGGGCCAGAGAGCGGTGAACATGGAGCGAAACGTCCGGAAGGCCGGCACCGGCGCCGCATCAGGGCGCCGGGCGGCGGTCTGGGATCAGGGGGCGCAGCGGACGTCTTCGTTGAAGTACTTCTTGGAAACGGCGGCATAGCTGCCGTCGGCCAGGATCTCGCCGAAGGCCTTGTTCCAGGCATCGGCCAGGCCCGTGTTGCCCTTGGCCACGGCCGGGGCGATCTTCTCGATGAAGAGCATGTCGCCGAGCTTCAGGCCCGCCTTGGGGTTCTTGGCCGCGACTTCCTTGGCCACGAACTTGTCGGTCACCCAGGCGTCCACGCGCTTGGAGGTGAGGGCGCTGCGGGCGTCCACGTCGGTGGGGAAGTTCTTCACGTCCTTGACGCCGGAGACCTTCTTCACGTTCTCGAGGTAGCTCGTGCCGGTCTGCACGGCGACCACCTTGCCGGCGAGGTCCTTGCCCGTGCGGATGGCCGGGTCCATGGCGATGACCATGCCGCCGGAGCAGTAGTGCGGCGTGGCGAAGGTCACGGCCTTGGAGCGCTCTTCGGTCACCCCGTGCGAGGCGATGGCCAGATCCCAGCGGTCCTGCGCCAGGCCGGTCAGCAGGGCGTCGAAGCCCAGGGTCTTCCATTCCACCTTCAGGTTCATCTTCTTGGCCACCAGGTTGGCGACCTCGACTTCGAAGCCCGTGAGTTGCGTGCCGTTGAAGTAGTTGAAGGGAGCGAACTGGCCCTCGGTGGCGATGATGATCTTGCCGTCCTTCTGGATGGCGTCGATCGGTCGCGCCTGTGCCGAGAATGCCGCGCACAGCGCCACGGCGGCGGTGGCCATCGTCTTGAGAATCTTCATCTGCGGTTCCTGGTGGGGTGAGGGCAGGGTACAAAAAATCCGGCCTGGCGGGTGGCGAAGCCGGAGATCGTGGGGCCGGCGTCCGGTGGCGGACGTCACGGAGCGGTCACATTATAAGTAGCGGGTATGAGCCCATGCCTCATCGCAAACGCGGATGGCCCGGGCCGCGCTCAGCACTCCACGATGTTCACCGCGAGGCCGCCGCGCGCGGTCTCCTTGTACTTGGTGAGCATGTCCGCGCCGGTCTCGCGCATGGTCTTGATGACCTGGTCGAGGCTCACGAAATGCGTGCCGTCCCCATAGAGGGCCATGCGTGCGGCGTTGATGGCCTTCACCGAGGCGATGGCATTGCGCTCGATGCAGGGGATCTGCACCAGCCCGCCGACCGGATCGCAGGTGAGCCCCAGGTGGTGCTCCATGCCGATTTCCGCCGCGTTCTCCGCCTGTGCCGGCGTGCCGCCCAGGGCCGCGCAGAGCGCGCCCGCGGCCATGGAGCAGGCCACGCCCACTTCGCCCTGGCAGCCCACCTCGGCCCCGCTGATCGAGGCGTTCTTCTTGTAGAGGATGCCGATGGCGCCGGCCGTGAGCAGGAAGTCGATCGCCCCGCGGTCGCTCGCCTGCCCGGCGGTGTGCATGTAGTAGTGCAGCACGGCGGGCACGATGCCGGCCGCGCCGTTCGTGGGCGCGGTGACCACCCGGCCGCCGGCCGCGTTCTCCTCGTTGACGGCCAGGGCCCACAGGTTCACCCAGTCGAGCACGCGCAGCGGATCGGCCGGCTGCGGCTCGAAGGCGCCCAGGCGGCGCGCCAGGGCCGCGGCCCGCCGCTTCACCTTGAACCCGCCGGGCAGCAGCCCCTCGGTGCGGCAGCCGCGCTCCACGCAGGCCTGCATGGCGTGCCAGATGGCCAGCAGGCCGGCGTCGATGTCGGCATCGCTGCGCCAGTGGCGCTCGTTGGTGCGCATCACGCCCGCGATGTCGAGACCGTGCGTGGCGGTGAGCCGCAGCAGCCCGCCGGCGTCTTCGAACGGCAGCGGCAGCACCGATGGATCGGGCGCGATCACCTTCTGGCGCGCGCCGTCCGCGGCCACGGCCTCGCTTACCACGAAGCCGCCGCCCACCGAGTAGTAGGTGGCCTCGTGCAGCAGCGCACCCGAGGGCGCGTGCGCGGCGAAGCGCAGGCCGTTGGCATGGAAGGGCAGGGTCTTGAGCGCATAGAAGCGCAGGTCGCGCTTTTCGTCGAAGGCAATGGCGTGGCGGCCCGCGAGGGGCAGCGACCCGTGCGCGCGGATGCTCTCGACGTAGCCGCCCACGTGGTCCACGTCCACGGTGTCGGGCTCATGGCCGCACAGGCCCAGCAGCACGGCGGTGTCGCTGCCGTGGCCCTTGCCGGTGGCGCCCAGGGAGCCGTACAGCTCCGCCACCACGCGGCCGGTTTCCGCCAGCAGGCCCTGGTGTTCGAGGGCGTGCGTGAACATGCGCGCGGCCCGCATCGGCCCCACGGTGTGCGAGCTGGACGGGCCGATGCCGATCTTGAAGAGGTCGAAAACGCTGATGGCCATGGAAACGTCTTTCGTGGGGAAACCCCCGCAGGCCGTCTGCCTGCCGGGCTGGGGCACAGCGTAGGGCGCGCGTTTCATCAGGTCTACTGATCTTTGGTGAAGGGATGCGTTAGACAATCTGACGATTCAAGCCGGCCCGGCCTGTGAAAGAAAAGCCCCCATGGACATGACCCGCCTGCGCGCGCTGCGCGAACTGGCCCGCTGCGGCACGATGGCGGCCGCCGCCGAGGCCCTGGCGCTGACGCCTTCGGCCGTCTCGCAGCAGATCGCGCAACTCGAAGCGGAGGCGGGGCTCGCCCTCACCGAGCGCCAGGGCCGCGGCGTGCGCCTCACACCGGGGGGCGAGGCGCTGGTGCGGCACGCGGAGCGCCTCATGGCGGTGCTGGACGAGGCGAAGTCCGAACTGGCGCTGCTGCGCAGGGAGATCGCAGGCGAGCTGCGCGTGGCGGCCTTCCCGTCCATCGCCTCGGCCCTGCTGCCCGGGACCATCCAGGCGTTGCGGGCCGCCTACCCGCGCCTGCGCCTCGCCGTGGAGGAAATGGAGCCCGACGACGGCCTGGTGGCCCTCGGCGCCTGGCGTGCCGACATCGCGCTCATCGACCACCTGGCGCTGCGCATGGACCGGCGGCAGGGCGGCTTCGGCTTCGTGCCGCTGGCGCAGGATTCGCTGCACGTGCTGCTGCCCGACACGCACCCGCTCGCGGGCCGCCCCTGGCTCGGCGTGGCCGACCTGCGGCATGAATCCTGGGCCATGGATGCGGCGTCGAGCAGCTTCGGCGAGTTCGTGCGCCAGCGGTGCCTGGAGGCCGGCTTCGAGCCGCGCATGGATGTGCGCGCCTCGGGGTTCGAAGTGGTCTCCGCCATGGTCGCGGCGGGCTGCGCCGTGACGGTGGTGCCCGGCCTGCGCCTGCTGCGGCCGCTGGCGGGCACCCGGGCCGTGCCGCTGCGCCCCGACGGAGGGCGGGAGATCTCGGTGGCCTACCGGCGTGGAGAGCGCGCCCACCCGGCCGTCACGGTGTTCATCGACGAGATCGTGCGCGCCGCGGCCCGGCTGTGCCCGCGGCCGGCGCGCGAGGCCTGACGCCGGCGTCCCCTGCGGTGCGGGCGGTGCCTATTTCAGGAACCCGTCGTAGCCCGTCTTGAGGATCAGCGCCCCCACCACGAAGATGAAGATGCCGCGCACGAAGCCGGTGCCGTGCTTCATGGCCATGTGCGTGCCGAGCACGCTGCCCACCACGTTGGCCACGGCGAGCGGCAGGGCGAAGTGCCACCACACGTGGCCCTTGGCCGTGAAGAGGATCAGCGCGGCGACGTTGGTGGCCAGGTTCAGCAGCTTGGCCGAGGCCGAGGCGTTCAGGAAGTCGTAGCCCAGCAGCCGCACGAACAGGAAGACAAAGAAGCTGCCCGTGCCGGGGCCGAAGAAGCCGTCGTAGAACCCGATCGTGAGCCCGATCAGGCAGGCGACGCGGGTTTCGGTGCGGCCGTCGAAGCGCGGGGCGTGGTGCTTGCCGAGGTCCTTGCGCGCGAGGGTGTAGGCCAGCACGGCCAGCAGGATGAAGGGCAGCAGCCGCCGGAGGAAATCCACCGGCACCACGGTGACCGTCCAGGCCCCCGCGAAAGCCCCGGCGAAACCGGCCGCGGCGGCCGGCAGCAGCGCCTGCCAGCGCATGTCCACGCGGCGGCTGTACTGCCAGGTGGCGATGCCCGTTCCCCAGATGGAGCCGCTCTTGTTGGTGCCCATGAGCGTGGCGGGTGGCGCCGTGGGAAAGGTGGCGAACAGGGCGGGCACGAGGATGAGCCCGCCGCCGCCCACGATGGCATCCACGAAGCCGGCCAGCAGCGAAGCCAGCGAAACAATGATCCATTCCATCCCGGGATTGTCGCATTCGCTATCGTTTCAATAGCTGGAAAAGTCCTGGATACGGCGGCATGGGCCGCAAAACATGCAAAGGATGCGGAAACGGCCGGGCAAAAAAAAGCGCCGGGATCGCCGGCGCTTGAAGGAATGCATCTTATAGGGGGATGCTTTGGATTGGTGTTTTCGAGTTCGAGTTTGTCTCCTCGGTCCCCTCGTTGCGCGGCGTTGCACGCTATCGAGTAACCGCAATGTAACTCGCGCACTGCGCTGGTGCATTGGGGGTTTTCCCGCAGGCACGCAAAGCGTGAGGATGGTGCGCAGGCCCGGTTCTGGTGCGTGGGCTGGTGTGGCTGCAGGAGACGGATGCGCACTTTTGGATGGATCTGCGAAGTCTTGGCGGGGTCAAGCCGCCTTTTAGCGGACTTTTTGCGCGGTTTCGCATGGAATTGTGGCTTCGGCGCGGCCTCCCGGAGGACGCCGAGGCCAGCAGGGGCTTTTCCCCTGTCGGTGACAGATTCCACCCCGTTGCCATTCCACCGTTCCGTTCCATGCCTGCTCTTGATTCCCTCCGCGCACCCGCGCCTGTTCCCGCAGCCGCCCCCCCAACTGCGCCGGCGCCCGCCGGGGAGCCCCTGCCTGCCCGGGGAGGCCGCGCCGCGCGCCGGGAGGCGCCCGATGGCCTGCGAGCGCGCAGCGCCCCACCCTCCGGCGCCGCGGGCGGCCAGCGCCCCCGCGAGGCCAGCCTGCCGCGCTCGCTGTCGGCACCGCCCGGGGCGGCGCTGTGGGCGTCGTCCCCGGTGCCATCCCCATCCCGGCCGCCAGCCGGTGGCGGTGAGCCTGCACCTGCTTCCCCCGTCTCATCCGCGTCCTCCACTCTCTCCATTTCGCCCACTTCGCCCGCGCCGATGCCCGAGCCTCCTGGCGGCGGAGCGCCGGCAAGGCCGGGCAAGGCGCGGGAGGCATCGGCGCTGTGCGCGCCGCTGGTGGATGGCGCGGCGGCCGCGGCGTCCCTGGCCTCCGCGCGGCTCGGCGCGGTGCCGCAGGCGGCACGCGTGGTGTCCGCTGTGAGCGGCGGGCTGTGGGTGGCGGCCGGCGTCCTGGGCGAGGCGGGCAATGCGCCGCGCAGCGCCGGGGCTACGGGGACGAACTGGCTGGGCGTGGTCGCAGGCGCCTTCAGCGTCGCCGTGCCCTTTACACAGGGCGCGCTGCAGCGCGCGCTGGGCTACGGTGCGGCGGCGTCCTGGGCCGGCAGCGGGACGATGACCGCCTGGAGCGCGCTGGCGAATTCCGTTGGCAGCAAACGAGTGGCGCTCTGGCAGGGCGCGGCCAGCCTCGCCAATCTGGCGGCGGCGGGCGTGTCGGCCGCTGCCGTGCAGGCATCGGAGAGCGATGCCGAAACCGCCGCGCGCCTGCAGACGGTGTCGTCCGCGCTGTGGCTGGCCGGTGCCGTGGCGGCCGAGGGCGCCGTCTTGGAGCAGGTCGCGGGGCGGCGGCGCGATGCCGCGGGCCAGCGGGGCAGCGCCGGCCCCTCGGGCGTGTGAGGCGGCACGGTGCAGCCCGGTGGATGTCGCACCGCCGCGCCGCGCCGCGCCGCGTCAGCCGGCCCCCTGCGCCTCCGCCCGCAGCCATTCGGCCGCCTTCTCCGCGATCATGAGCGTGGGCGAGTTGGTGTTGCCGCTGGTGATGGTGGGCATGGCGCCGGCATCGACCACGCGCAGGCCCGCGATGGTGCCGCCGCGGCCGTCGCGCACGCGCAGGCGTGCGTCGAGCACGGCGCCCGGGTCGCCGTCGGCGCCCATGCGGGTGGTGCCCACGGGGTGGAAGATGGTCGTGGCGATGTCGCCCGCCAGCCGCGCGAGGTCCTCGTCCGATTCGTACTGCGTGCCGGGCTTCCACTCCTCGGGCCGGTAGGGCGCGAGCGCCGGCTGCGCGACGATGCGCCGCGTGACGCGCAGCGAGTCGGCGGCCACCTGGCGGTCTTCGGGCGTGCTCAGGTAGCGCGGCGCGATGGCCGGCGCGTCCTGGAAGCGCGGGCTCTTGATCTGCACCGTGCCGCGGCTGGTCGGGTTGAGGTTGCACACGCTGGCCGTGAACGCGGGAAACGCATGCAGCGGCTCGCCGAACGCATCGAGCGAGAGCGGCTGCACGTGGTATTGCAGGTTGGGGTGCGGCCGGTCGGGCGCGCTGCGCGTGAAGGCGCCCAGCTGCGAAGGCGCCATGCTCATCGGGCCGCTGCGCTTGAGGGCGTATTCGAGCCCGATGCGCGCGCGCCCCCAGAGGTTGCCGGCCAGCGTGTTGAGCGTGGGCACGCCGTTCACCTTGAACACGGCGCGGATCTGCAGGTGGTCCTGCAGGTTGGCGCCCACGCCGGGCAGGTCGTGCGCCACGCCGATGCCGTGCGCCTGCAGCAGCGCGCCGGGCCCGATGCCCGAGAGCTGCAGCAGCTGCGGCGAATTCACCGCCCCCGCGCTCAGCACCACGCCGTGCGCGGCGTGGGCGGTGACCCTTTCGTGCCCGTTCCAGACCTCCACGCCGGTGCAGCGGCTGCTGCCGTCCGGCTGGGTCTCCAGCAGCAGGCGGCTGGCCTGCGCGCCGGTCCACATCTCGAAGTTGGGGCGGCCATAACAGGTGGGCCGCAGGAACGCCTTGGCGGTGTTCCAGCGCCAGCCGCCCTTCTGGTTGACCTCGAAGTACCCCACGCCCTCATTGGTGCCGCGGTTGAAGTCGTCCGTGGAGGGAATGCCCGCCTGCTGCGCGGCGAGCGAGAACGCGTCGAGCACGTCCCAGCGCAGCCGCTGGCGTTCCACGCGCCATTCGCCGCTGCCGCCGGTGCTCTTGCTGCCGTGCAGGCGCCTGAATTCGTCGGTGGCCGCATCGGGGCGGTCGAGGCGCCAGTGGTCCTCGTGGCGGCGGAAGGCCGGCAGCACGTTGTCCCAGCGCCAGGTTTCGTCGCCCGTGGCCTGGGCCCAGTGGTCGTAGTCGCGGGCCTGGCCGCGCATGTAGATCATGCCGTTGATGCTGCTGCAGCCGCCCAGCGTCTTGCCGCGCGGGTAGCGCAGGCTGCGGCCGTTCAGGCCTTCGTCGGGCTCGGTCTGGTAGAGCCAGTCGGTGCGCGGGTTGCCGATGCAGTAGAGGTAGCCCACGGGGATGTGGATCCAGTGGTAGTCGTCCTTGCGGCCGGCCTCCACGAGCAGCACGCGGTGGCGCGGATCGGCGCTCAAACGGTTGCAGAGCAGGGCGCCGGCCGTGCCGCCGCCGATGACGATGGTGTCGAAAGTGGTGTCGCTCATGGAAGAAGGAGAAGGCCGTCCCAGCGCGCGGCCCCGGGCCGCGCGGGCCGCCAGGGGGCGGCGCGACCATTGTGCGCGGCGGGGTGGGGCTGTCGATAGGGGAAGCCCGGCTACTCCTTTTTTAATAGCAAACAATTCAATGGATCCGGCGGCATGGAGCACTTTTGATTAAATTTCATCCGCCGCGCGCCGCCAATGGAACGCGCTCTGCGCTGACGCGGGCGCCGCGCCGCGCTCCGCTACCATCCGGTTCCCGCTCCTGCCGTGTTTTCGTTGCCCTGCCCTCCGCATCCCGTCCACGCACCCCGCACCCCCGCCGACCTACCGCCGACTCCATGAGCGACAGCCTGCCCCGCATCTCACGCACCGACACGCCCGAGGGGCCGGTCGCCGCGCTGCACGGCCGCTGGGGGGCGGCAGACCTGGGCACCCGCCGGAACTGGCGCGCGCTGTCCGCGCAGCTCGCCCAGTCGCCGCCGGATGCCGGCTTGGGCTGGGACCTGCGCGCGGTCGACTGGCTCGACCACGTGGGCGCCCAGCTGCTCTGGAACCACTGGGGCCGTGCCTGGCCGGACCGCGTGGCCCTGGACGACGCCCAGCGCGACATGCTCGACCGCGTGGCCGAATTCACCGTCACCGACCGACCGCCCGATCCGCCCTGGCGGCTGGCCGAGGAGGTCGACCGCCTCGGCGTGAAAGTGCTGCACGCGCTGGGCCACGGCAAGCACCTGCTCGAGCTGGTGGGCCAGCTCGTCATCGACCTGGGCCGCGTGGTGCGTGCGCCCGGCCGCGCGCCCTGGCGCGACATCTCCGGCCACCTCTACCGCATGGGCGCCACGGCGCTGCCGATCACCGCCATCGTGGGCTTCCTGATCGGCGTGGTGCTGGCCTACCTCATGAGCCTGCAGCTGCGGCAGTTCGGGGCCGAATCGTTCATCGTCAACATCCTGGGCATCTCGCTGATCCGCGAGCTGGGGCCCATGCTTGCGGCCATCCTCGTGGCCGGGCGCTCGGGCTCCGCCATCACCGCGCAGATCGGCGTGATGCGCGTCACCGAGGAGCTGGACGCGATGCGCGTCATGGGCATCCCGCACGGCTTCCGGCTCGTGATGCCGCGCGCCGTGGCGCTCGCCATCGCGATGCCGCTCATCGCCGTGTGGACCACGCTGTGCGCGCTCGCGGGCGGCATGCTCGCGGCCGACATCGCCATGGATGTCTCGCCCGCCTATTTCGTGCAGGCGCTGCCCAACGCGGTGAGCTTCTCCAACCTGGTGCTCGCGATGGTCAAGTCGGTGGTGTTCGGCGTGGGCATCGCGCTCATCGGCTGCCACTGGGGCCTGCGCGTGAAGCCCAACACCCAGAGCCTGGGCGAGGGCACCACGGCCTCGGTGGTGAACGCCATCACCATGGTCATCATCGTGGACGCGCTCTTCGCGATCGCGTTCAAGAACCTCGGGATCTGACGCCATGGCCGAGACCGGACCCGCCGCCGCCCCCCCGCCGCCCGACGCCGACGCGCCGCCGGTGGTGGAGATCCGCGGCCTCTCCACCGTGTTCGGCAAGGGCGACGAGGCCTTCGCCGTGCACGAGAACCTCGACCTCACGGTGCGGCGCGGCGAGATCCTGGCGCTGGTGGGCGGCTCGGGCACCGGCAAGACCGTGCTGCTGCGGCAGATGCTGGGGCTCACGCGGCCGGCCCAGGGCAGCGTCACCGTGCTGGGCCGGCCCGCCGCCGAGATGGGCCGCGCGGGCGCGGCGAGCCGCGTGGGCATGCTCTTCCAGCACGGCGCGCTGTTCTCGGCCTTCAGCGTGCTCGACAACGTGGCCTTCGCGCTGCGCGAGCAGGGCACGCTGCCCAAGGACCTGATCTGCGATGCGTCGATGGTCAAGCTGCGCCTCGTGGGGCTCAAGCCCGAGCACGCCACGCGCATGCCCGCCGACCTGTCGGGCGGCATGATCAAGCGCGTGGCGCTCGCGCGCGCCCTCATCATGGACCCGCCGCTGCTGTTGCTGGACGAGCCCACCGCGGGCCTGGACCCGAACAGCTCCGACGAGTTCTGTGAGCTGCTGCGCGAGCTGCACGCCGCGCTGGGCCTCACCGTGGTGATGGTCACCCACGACCTCGACACGCTCTTCGCGCTCAGCACGCGCGTGGCCGTGCTGGCCGAGAAGCGCGTCATCACCAGCGGCACGCCGCAGGAAGTGGCGCATTTCGAGCACCCGTTCATTCAACAATTTTTCCTCGGGGAGCGCGGCCGCCGCGCGATGGCGCCCGCTCCGGCGCCCTCGCCGGACGCCGCCGCCCCGGGACAGGAGGCCTGATGGAAAACAAGTCCCACGCCCTTGCCGCGGGCATCTTCGTAGTGGTGGTGGCGGCCCTGCTCGCCGCCCTGGGCCTGTGGCTCACGCGCGACCGGGCGAGCTACCAGGTCTACGAGCTCTCCACGCGCGAGAGCGTGGGCGGGCTGCAGCCGCAGGCGGCCGTGCGCTACAAGGGCGTGGCCGTGGGCAAGGTGACGCGCATCGGCTTCGACCCCGACGTGGCCGGCAACGTGCTGATCCGCATCGCCGTGAACGACCAGGCGCCCGTCACGCCCGCCACCTTCGCCGTGCTGGGCTACCAGGGCGTCACCGGCCTCGCGCACGTGCTGCTGGACGACGGCTCCTCGCCGCAGCCCGCGCTGCCGCGCGGATCGAGCGGCCTGCCGCGTCTGCCGCTCAAGAGCTCGCCCTTCAGCCAGCTCGCCGAACAGGGGCCGGCCATCCTCGCGCAGGTGCAGCAGGCCACCGACCGCATCAACGATCTGCTGGGCGACGAGAACCAGAAGCGCTTCACCCTCGCGCTGGACAACCTCGGGCAGGCTGCGGGCAGTGCCAACGCGCTCATGAAGCGGCTCGACAACACCGTGGCGCAGCGGCTGGACCCGGCCCTGGCCACCGTGCCGGTGCTGGCCAGCGATGCGCGCGAAACCCTGCAGGCCCTGCGGCAGGCGGGCACGAACGCCGGCAATGCGGCCAGCGAAGTGACCACCGCCGTGCGCAAGCTGAGCGCCGAGGGCGGGCCGCTCGACCAGATCGCCGAAAGCTCGCAGTCGCTGTCGCTCGCGGCCGACCGCTTCGGCCGCGTGACGCTGCCGCGCGTGAACCATGCCGCCGACGAAACCTCGCGCGCCGTGCGCCGCCTGGGCCGCGCGGCCAGCAACCTCAGCGACAACCCGCAATCGCTCATCTACGGACCCGGCCGCGCGGCCGGCGGCCCGGGCGAGCCCGGCTTCGAGGCACCCGCCGCCGCGACCCGGTGACGCGCGCCGGTCCCGTTCCCCCTTCCGCATGAACGCCCTGGAAATACCACCCCAGTTACTATGAAAAACATAGCAAACAATGCAGTGAATACGGCGGCATCAGGCCTCTGGGGCACCGTGGCCGCGGCCGCGCTCCTGGCCGGTTGCTCGGCCCTGCCCGCGCCGCCTGTGCGCGCCGACGTGTACGACTTCGGCCCGGGCCTGCTGGCCACCGCGCCCACCGACCGCCGCGCGCCCCTGCCGCCCATCGCGCTGCCCGAGGTGGCCGTCACCGGCCCGGTGGAAGGCAGCACCTCCGTGCTCTACCGCCTGGCCTACGACGACCCGCGCCGCCTGCGCCCCTACGGCCAGGCCCGCTGGAGCCAGCCGCCCGCGCAGCTCGTGCAGCAGGCGTTGCGCGACCAGCTGGGCCAGCGCCGCCCGGTGCTCATGGGCGACGAGGGCGCCATGCAGCTCGTCGAGGGCGGCAAGCCGCCCGCCGTGCTGCGCGTGGAGATCGAGGAATTCAGCCAGGTCTTCCAGTCCACCACGGCCAGCACCGGCGTGCTGCGGCTGCGCGCCTCGCTCGCCGACTCCACCCAGGCCGGCGAGAAGCTCGTCGCCCAGCGCGTCTTCATCGTCCAGAAGCCCGCCCCCACGGCCGACGCCCGCGGCGGCACGCACGCCATGTCCGAGGCCGCCGCGCAGGCCGCCCAGGAGGTGGAGGCGTGGCTGGAGCAGGCAGGGCGGTGAGGGAGGGCGCTGCCTGTAACGCGGTAGCGGGCGCTGCGGTGCCCGCGTGGCCTTGTGTCGGCGGTGGTGCGAGCCCCGCGGGCCGTGGCTTCAGGGGGCCGGATCCAGCGCGGCGAGGCTGCGCGACAGGTCGTCCAGATCCTTCTGCCAGACCGGCATGAACTCGCGGACCGTAGTGCCCGGAGGAGTCGGGTTGGCAAGCTCCTGCTCGCAACGCTGTATGTTGGACCGGATGGCCGCACGTGTGGCAGATGAGACGCGGTAATTCGCGCTTTTGACACGTTCGAAATAGTCGGCAAGCGTGAAGTGCGCACACTGGGTCAGCAGGGGAATCTGCGCGCTGGCCTTGTCGAGGTCGAAGGCGCCGCAGCGGGGGTAGACATAGAGTTGCAGCAGCCGTAGGTGCGCATCAGGGCTTTTCGCAGCCACGCGCAACATGATCGCCTCGACGTTGTGCGCCTCGAAGCCTGGAAAACGGTCGCAGAAGATTTTCATCTCATTGCGCAGCGCCAGACCTGTCTGGGCTCCGTGCATGGCCCGCAGTTGCCAGACGCGTGCTTCCGTCTCCCGGCGCTCCGTTTCGAGGTAACTGCCATACGCCCACTGTGCGGCGTTGTCGCCCTGCTCGGCACGCTCTTGGATGCGCATGAGGCAAATGCCGCGAAGGTTGTATTCATCCTGCGTCTCGCAGGTGCGAGCACTGTCGATCCACCACCATGCGGTGTAGGCGGCTATCAGGAGCGAGACGATCAGGAGCAACTGCAAGCCGCAGCCCATGCGTTTCCAACATGCCAGGGGGGGCTTCATGGCTCCAGCGCAGCGAGACGGTGCGACAGTTCGTCCAGATGCTCTTTGCGAACTGGGATGGCCTCCCGGACCGTGTCACCAAGTGGAGGGGGGACCATCAATTCCTGCTCGCAAAGATTCATGTTCGAGCGGATGGCAGCCCTCGTTACGGTTGAAATGCGGTGCCGTGTGCCTTCGGCCCGGTGTAAATAGTTGGTGAGCGCAATGTGTGCGCACTGAGTCAGCAGAGGAATTTGCGCGCTCGCCTTGTCGAGATCGAAAGCGCCACAGCCAGGGTAGATATAGAGCTGCAGAAGACGCAGATGCGCATCGGGGCTATTGGGCACCACGCGCAGCATGGTGGCCTCGACAGAGCGCGCATCGAAGCCGGGGATACGGTCACAGTAGGCTTTCATGTTGTCGCGCAGATCCAATCCGTCACGAGCGCCATGCATGGCGCGGAGGTACCAGACATTCGCTTCCTGCTGTCGGCCCTCGGTTTCGAGGTAGTTACCGTAGGCCCACTGCGCGGCGTTGTCCCCCTTGTTGGCTCGATCGTGTATCCGCATGAGACAGATTCCGTGCAGGGTGTACTGGTCCTGCGTTTCGCAGGTACGGGCACTGTCGATCCACCACCATGCGGTGTAGGTGGTGATCAGGAGCAAGAGGATCAGAAGCAGTTGAAGGCCGCAGCCGATGCGTTTCCACCATGCCAGGGGCGCGAGGGTCTTCGGCATGGGGGCCTCATGGCTCCAGTGCGGCGAAAGCATGCGACAGGGCATCCAGGTCTTGTTGTCGTACCGGCATGAATTCGCGAACAGTTGTGCCCAATGGGGGCGGGTGCGCCACTTCCTGCTCGCAAAGCTTTATGTTGGTGCGGATGGCTTCTCGGGTGGCGCGTGGTATGCGGTAACGCCTGGTTTGGGCGTGTTCCAGATAGTCGCTCAGCGTCAGATGGGCGCACTGCGTCAGTAGGGGAATCTGCGCACTGGCCTTGTCCAGATCGAAGGCGCTGCAACCACCAGGGTAGGTATAGAGTTGCAGCAGGCGCAGATGCGCATCGGGGCTGTTCTCCACAACACGCAGCATGATGGATTCGATAGTGCGCGCCTCGAAGCCGGGGATGCGGTCGCAGTAGCCGAGCATCTCGCCGCGTAGATCCAGCCCATCGCGGGCGCCATGCATCGCCCGCAATTGCCACACTCGCGCTTCTGGCTCCCGGCGTTCCGTTTCGAGGTAGCTGCCATACGCCCACTGTGCCGCGTTGTCGCCTCGCTCGGCACGCTCTTGTATTCGCATGAGGCAGATGCCGTGGTACGAGTACTCGTCCTGCTTGTCGCAGCGCGCGCTATCGATCCACCACCATGCGGTGTAGGCGCCGATCAGAAGCGCGAGAATCAGAAGCAGTTGAAAGCCGCAGCCGATGCGTTTCCACCGTCGCGGCATCATCGTTTCCTCAGCAGTTCGCGGGCCCATGGGCCCTTGACGAGTTCCCCGCCATCGCGCGGCGAGGCGCGCGTGGTAGCGATGGGTTGGCCATTCGGCCCCCAGGTGCGCCATTGCCCCGGGCGCAGGAAGTCGGGGATGGGCAGCCGCTCCAGCATACCGGGCAGTTTCTCGAAGGTGCCCTGGCCGATGGCGGAGCCGCCCAGGGGATGGTTCCAGGTGAGCGTGGTGGGTGCGGTAACGTGGGTGAGCAGAGCCTGGGCCAGGGCGCTGGCGACCCCATCGGGCGAGGCGCCGGCATTGCATGCATCGATCAGGACGGGCTGCCTCTGCCAGATGCCGCTGAGGCGGATGACTCTGACGATTTCTCCGATATTCGTCATTCCTTGAAGGCGCTGAGCATTCGCATGCGCGAACAGGTACAAATAACCCGGGACTCCCCGCTCCCGCAGACCGGAGAGGTACAGGGCTTTGTCTCTAGGCTGGATGAGGATGATCTTCTTGCGCACCGGATCGATGGTGGCGATCTTCTGGACGAGTTTCTTGGCGTCGTCCAACCCCTCGAATACCAGCTTGGGCAACCCCTTCCCCGGCCCATATTGAGTCCGCCCATTTTCGATGGGCTCCGCAGGTCCCTCCCGGAACCAGTACGCAAGCGACATTGGTTTTTCTCTTCCTGTGTGACGCGGTGGAAGGCCGGCCGCAAGCGGTCCGGCTTGGCCGTGTACTGGCACCGCGCGGTGCCGCACTGTGCCCCGGAACCCGGCTGTTTTCCACCCCGCCGGACCGGATTTTTCCACAGGAAGGAATGTTCTCCCGGGCCGTCTTGACGGCTCGGGTCGTGTCTGCTTGGGACTGATTTCTTGCCGCAGGCTGCCCGCCTCAGAAACTGTGCCGCAGCGTCAGCGTCGCATTGCGCGGTGCGCCGGGCAGGTTCAGGTTGGCGTTGGAGCCGTGGGCCGAGACGATGTAGCTGCGATCGAACAGGTTGCGCAGGTTGAGCTGCAGCGTGGTCGCGCGGCCGATGCGGTATTGCGCCATGGCGTCCACCACCACGTAGGAGGGCAGGGTGACGGTGTTGCCGGGGTTGGCGAAGCGGTCGCCCACGTAGTTTACGCCGCCGCCCACGCTCCAGGCCTCGCCGAGCTGCTGGGTGATCCAGGCCGAGAACGCGTTGCGCGGCGTGAGGGTGGCGCGCTTGCCTTCCACGGACTGGCCCGCGTCGGTGGCGGTGGAGCGGGTGACGCGCGTGTCCAGGTAGGCGTAGCTGAACGTGGCCTGCGTGCCGGCGCGCAGCTCGCCCGAGAGCGACAGCTCCAGCCCGCGCGTGCGCTGCGTGCCGATGGGGATCAGCACCGTGGGGCGCGCCGGGTCGGCGGTCTTGATGTCGGTGCGCTCCAGCTGGAAGAGCGAGGCCGTGGCCGTGGCGCGGCCGCCCAGCAGCTCCCACTTCGTGCCCACCTCGTAGTTGGTAGTGCGCTCGGGCTTGACGGCGGCGTTGGTGGCCGAGAGCGCGAACATCTCGGCCGAGGGCTGGTAGGAGCGGCTCACCGAGGCGTAGTACGACTGCACGGCGTCCGGCTGCCACACCAGGCCCAGGCGCGGGCTCCAGGTGGTGTCGGTGCGCTCGAAATCGGCTTGGCCCGGCAGGCGGTTGTCGGTTTCCTGGCCGAAGCGGTCGTAGCGCAGGCCGGCCAGCAGCTTCCATTCGGGCGTGAACGTGATCTGGTCCTGCACATAGGCGGCGCGCGTCAGGTAGCGGTTGAGCGTGCTGCCCGTGAGCGCGCCGCCCCCGTTCAGCGGCGCCACCGGCAGCACGGGGTTCCAGAGGTTCACGGTGGCCAGCGTGCCGCCGGAGTAGGTGAGCGCGTCCTTGTTCTGCTGGCCCAGTTCCAGGCCGTAGAGCACCTCGTGCGCGATGCTGCCGATGCGCAGGTTCTGGACCAGCTCCGTCTGGTTGAAGACGCCGTGCTCGCTGCGGTCGATGCCCGAGCGCGTGAGGGCCACGGTGCCCGCGGCTTCGTTCACGCCGCCGGAGGGCAGGGTGTTCTGGCGGTCCAGCTCGTAGTGGTAGTAGCGCAGCGCGTTGCGCACGCGCAGCGTGTCGGAGAAGCGGTGCTCGAACGTGGCCGTGAACGAGCCCACGGTGGATTCGGAGGTGTCCGCATCGCGCGCGTTGGCCGCGCCGTAGTAGGTGCGCGGGTCCACCGCCACGGGCCGGCCTCGGAAGGCCGGGATGCCGAAATCGGTCACGCGCTTGTCGTGCAGGTAGTCGGCCTGCAGCATCAGCGAGGTGGCGCCGTCGGGCTTCCATAGCACCGAAGGCGCGATGGCCTGGCGCTCCAGGAACTGCTGGCTGCGGTAGCTGTTGGCATCCTCGGCCGCGCCGGTGACGCGCCATGACCAGTCGCTGCCCGCGGGCGCGCGGCCCACGTCGAACTCGGCGCGCTTGTCGGCCCAGCTGCCCACGCTGAGCGCCACGTCGGAGACATCCGCGCCCGGCTTCTTGGTGACGCGGTTCACGAGCCCGCCCGAGGAGCCGCGCCCGTAGAGCACGGCGGCGGGGCCCTTCACGACCTCCACGCGCTCGATGTTGGAGAGATCGCGGAAGTAGAGCGCGTCGTCGCGGAAACCATCGACGAACTGGTCGCCGATGCTGGTGAAGCCGCGGATGCTGACCTGGTCGCGCTGGCCGTCGCCGGTGGACAGGCCCACGCCGGCCACGTTGCGCAGCGTGTCCTGGATCGAGGTGGCGCCCTGGTCGCGGATCACCTGCTGGGGCACCACGTCGATGGTCTGCGGCACGTCGCGCAGCGCGGCCTCGGTCCTGGTGCCGCTGGCGGACGAGGGCGCGTAGTAGCTGGTGTCCGCGCCGCGTGCGGCCTGCACGCGCACCTCGCCCAGCGAGGCCGATCCGCCGCCGCCCACCGCGGCACCCGGGCCGGCGGCGGCGGCGCGCTCCACGGTGAACGTGCGCGCGTCCTGGGCGCGCACCACGAGGCCGGTGCCGGCCACGAGGCGGTCCAGCGCCTCGCGCACCTCCAGCGTGCCGCGCACGGCGGGCGCGCCCAGGCCCTGGGCGGTGTCGGTGCCGAAGACGATCTGCGCACCGCTCTGCCGTGCGAGCGCGGCCAGCGATTGCGCGAGCGGCTGGGCGGGAAGGTCGATCGCCACGGGCTGGGCGTGCGCGGCGGCGGCGATGCACAGCGCCGCCGCCAGGGCGGCCCCGCGGGCGGCGAAGGGAGGGCGGTGGCGCGGGGGCGTGCGGCGGGTCGGGGTCGGCATGGGACGGAAGCTCCTGGGGAAAAGACGCCAAACAAAGCGGGAAGAAAGGCAGGGCCGGCCCTGGCATTTCCGGACCGCCCCGCCTGCATGCCGAACGGGCGCGCGGGTTTGTACACCTGCGCCGGGACGATTTTTCGTGCGCCGGTCGTCTGCTATGTTTTGGATAGCAAACTATTTAATGGAATCGGCGGCATGGAGGGCTTCTGGCTTGCAACCCACCCCGGCTGGCAACGCGGCCGGTCAGGGCGCGCCGCGGGCCGCGGCGCTGCGCGAGGCGATCAGCACGCGGCCGTCCGCCTGGCGGTACACACTCACGGGCGCCAGGCGGGGCAGCAGGTCGATGAGCTGGTCGATGCGGTCCAGGTCGAAGGCGCCCGAGAGGCGCTGGTCCGCGGCCTGCGCGTCCGCGATCACGAAGGGCGCGGCGTGGTGGCGCTGCATCTCCGCCACGGCCTCGGCGAGCGGGGTGCCTTCCAGCAGCAGCCGGCCCTCGCGCCAGCCCGCGGCGGCGGACAGCGCCGCGGCCTCCAGGCGCTGCGGCGGCGGCAGGGGGGCGGAGGCGGTGTCGGGCACGCGCAGCCGCTCGCCCGTGCCCAGCTCCACGGCCGGGCTGGCGCCGTGCAGCGGGTGCACGCGCACGCGGCCCTGCAGCACGGTCACGTCGGTCCGCCCGGGCGTGCCGGCAGGATCGGGCGCGTGGCGGCGCACCTGGAACACGGTGCCGATGTCCAGCACCCGCAAGGCGCCGGCCTGCACGGTGAAGGGCCGCTGCAGCCACGGCAGCCAGCGGTGCCAGGGGGCGTGGGCCACCTCGAACGAGGCCTCGCCCTCGGGCAGCGCGAGCCGGCGCGAGCGCAGGTGCAGCGCCACCTCCACGCGCGAGCGGCTGTGCAGGCGCACCTCGCTGCCGTCCGGCAGGTGCGCCGTGCGGCGCTCGCCCACGGCGGTGACCAGCGTGTCGCGGTGCCAGGCCGGATCGGCCCACCACAGCCCGGCGGCCAGCAGCGCGGCCAGGGCCGAGCCGGCGCCCGCCGCCTTGGCCAGGCGCTGGCGCAGGCCCTGCTGGCGGCGCGCGGCGGCGGAGCGCTCGATCTCCTCGGGCGTGGGCAGGTGCCGGCGCAGTGCATCGGCGAACGGGGCCAGCGCATCGTCCACCGGCAGGTGGGGGCTGCGGCCGGCGCGGGCGGGCCGCACCGGTGCCGGATCAGCCGCCACCGGCGTGCCCCGGAAGGCCGCCGTGGGGCGCGGGCAGGTCGTGCAGCACCGGCTGCACGCTGCGCAGCGCGCGCGCCAGGTGGCGGGCCACCATGCCGCGCGAGATGCCCAGCCGCTGCGCGGCCTCGTCCTGCGGCATGCCGTAGAGCTTGGTCAGGATGAACACCTCGCGGCAGGCCTCGGGCAGGGCGCCGATGGCCGCCAGCAGGGCGCGCTGGCGCTGCTGCGCCGCACAGGCCAGCTCCGGCGGCGACAGGCGCGCGGCCCTGGCGGGCGCGGCGCGGTCCTCCAGCGCCTCGGGCTCCAGCGGGGTTTCCGGGCGGCGCGCCCGGGCGCGGTGGCGGTCGATCGCCAGGTCGCGCGCCACCGCCCGCAGGAAGGCCAGCGGATTCGCCACCTCCTGCGGCACGGGCCGCTCCAGCAGCCGCACGCAGACCTCGTTGACGATCTCGCGCGGGAAGCAGTCCTCCCCGAAGCGGTGCCGCAATGAGCCCACCAGCTCGTCGTAATGCTGCACGAGCGCCGCCAGCAGGGGCTCGGGGCGGGCGGCGTCGCGGGGATCGGCGGTGGTGGCGTTCATGGGCACCACGATTATAGAAAAAGTAATAGGAATGATTCCTATTGAAGAGGCGGCCCTGCGGAATCTGCCCCATCGCCCTGTGCGCGGCGGGGGCGTGCGCAGGCGCCCGGCCGCAGGGCGCGCAGGGGCGGCACAATGCCAGCCTTGCCGCCGGAGGCCTCCGGCCGCGCCACAGGAGCCACGCATTCCCATGAGCAGCCGCATCGACCTCGCCCAGATCAACGCCGAACTCGGCCGCAACGCGCAGGGCCTCGTGGACTGGGCCATCGGCCTGGGCCAGCCCGCCATCGTCACCACCAACTTCCGCCCGTTCGAGGCCGTGATCCTGCACCTGTGCACGCGCGCGCAGCCCGGCATTCCCGTGGTGTGGATGGACAACGGCTACAACACCGAGGCCACCTACCGCTTCGCCGACGAGGTGGCGCGCCAGCTGCAGCTGAACCTGCGCATCTACCTGCCGCTGCGTTCGCGGGCGCACCGCGAGGCCGTCGACGGCCCCACGCCCGCGCTGGACGATCCGCGCCATGCCGACTTCACGCAAGAGGTGAAGCTCGAACCCTTCGCCCGCGCGCTGCGCGAGACCGCGCCCAAGGTGTGGTTCACCGCGCTGCGCGCCACCGACACGGCCGTGCGCGCGCAGATGGAGCCCGTCAGCATCAACCCCGACGGGCTCATCAAGGTCGCGCCGCTGCTGCACTGGACCTCCAAGGAACTCTACGAGTACTGCCAGGCACATGGGCTGCCCAACAATTTCGACTACGTGGATCCCACCAAGGGCGAGGACAACCGCGAGTGCGGGCTGCACCTCTCGCATTGACGCCAGCCACTGCTTTCCACCGCTGGACGAAGGGCATGCTCGCATGCCCTTTTTTTATGGCTGGGTGCCCACGAGGCCAGTAGTCCTGGGCTGACGCGGCCTGAACCCGCGTGCCTACGCGACCGTGGCGACCCGACTTTTACAGTGGCTTCCATCGCATCACGCAAGGGTTCCACCCCGTATCGGAGTGGATGGCAGAGGCGAAGCACCAAGAGAGGACACGTCCCATGAACGAAGACACCATCAAGGGCAACTGGAAGCAATTCACCGGCAAGATGAAAGAGCAATGGGGCAAGCTGACCGACGACGATCTGGATGTCGTGGCCGGCAAGCGTGACCAGTTCCTGGGCAAGCTGCAGGAGCGCCAGGGCCTGGCGCGCGATGCAGCCGAAAAGGAATTGAAGTCGTGGCAGGACCGCCACCCCGACTTCCGCTTCGACGACAAGTGATCGCACCCCCAACCCCCTGAAAACGAACACCGGCGGCTGCCCCGGACCCCTCCCGCAGACGCCTCGGAATTCCCACCCTTACTGACTGACCTGAGGAGAAAAACCATGAAACACGCACGCAATCTGCTCGCCCTGGCCGTCGCTGGCCTGCTCGCCACGTCCGGCATGGCCATGACCAAGGAAGAACACAAGGCCGCCGGCGACCGCATCTCCGCCGACTACAAGGCTGCCAAGGCCCAGTGCAACAGCCTGAAGAACAACGCCAAGGACATCTGCGAGAAGGAAGCCAAGGGCAACGAGAAGGTCGCCAAGGCCGAGCTGGAAGCCCAGTACAAGCCAAGCGACAAGAACACCTACAAGGTGTCCGAAGCCCGCGCCGATGCCGCCTACGACGTCGCCAAGGAAAAGTGCGACGACCTGCAGGGCGATGCCAAGAACGTCTGCCAGAAGGATGCCAAGGCCGCCCACGTGAAGGCCAAGGAAGACGCCAAGGTCGCCCGCGCCGAAGCCAAGCCTGCCGACAACAGCGCTCAGAAGAGCGCCCAGGTCGCCGAAGCCAAGAAGGACGCTGCCCACGAAAAGCGTGAAGCCGACTACAAGGCCGCCAAGGAACGTTGCGACACCATGACCGGCGACGTGAAGGACAAGTGCCAAGCCGACGCCAAGCGCATGTACAACCAGTAAGACTGGTGGGAGCCATGGCACGCCACGCCATGGCCCTCTGTGGGCCGAAGCTCTCCGCAAAGGGGGCTTCGGCCTTTTTTTTATGGCGTGCCGCATGCCTCCGCCGGAGGCTGACCTGCGTCAAACCCTTGCGCCGGGCGCGGGCCTAAGCTGCCCGCTCAACCGACGCCCAAGGATTGGAGAGACGCATGGCCACACTGGAATGGTCGCAGGGACTGTCCCTGGACCTGCCCCTCATGGATGAAACGCACGAGGAATTCGTGGCGCTGCTCGCCGCGGTGGAAGGCGCAGGCGATGACGCGCTGCTGCCCGCATGGCGTGCGCTGGTGGCCCACACGGCAGAGCATTTCGCCCGCGAGGACGGCTGGATGGCGGCGACGCGCTTCGCCTCGGGCAATTGCCACAGCCTGCAGCACAAGGTGGTGCTGCAGGTGATGGGCGAAGGCACGGCCCGCGCCGAAGCCGGCGAGCCGGCCGTGCTGCGCCACATGGCCGCCGAGCTGGCGGTGTGGTTCCCGCAGCACACGCAGACCATGGACGCCGCCCTCGCCCTGCACCTGCGCCGCGTGGGCTACGACCCCGCCAGCGGCACCGTGCACGCACCCGGAGCGCTGCCGGCCGAGCCCATCCAGGGGTGCGGCGGTGCCTGCTCCAGCGACCTCGCCGCGGAAGGCACGGCGCTGCATTCCGAGCCCGCCGTGGTCTGACGGATCGACGACCGAGGGCGCACCGCGCCCGCCAACTGCTTCGCGCGCCCCGACACGGTTTCGCCTGACCCGCGCCGGCGGCATGTCTCGTGCTGCAGCATCCGGGGTGGAGCGCCGCTCCGCCATGCCATCGAGGACGCAACATGCCTGACAGGTTGTCCGGAACATCACCCCGAGCGCCGCTGCCAACCGTGCCGGCCACGGCATCCACCACCGCCCGCCCCACCGCCGGCAGAACCGAGTCATCGGCCGCGCCGGACCGGGGCGGCATCCCGCGGAGAGAGCTGCCGCCTGCCGCGGGCGCGGGCTCGTCCGGCGGAGCCGCTCTGCGGGCACCGCAGCAGGCCAGCCCCGAGAGGCGGTCGCGTGCCACGCCCATGGATGCCTCGCAGGCCCGCCATGGCCGCCCCGCATCGGATGCCACCCACCTGCCCCTGCTGGGCTACGCGCTGGCCCGCCGACTGGATGGCCGCCCGCTCCCGCCTGAGGACATTCCCCGCCTGCAGCGGGCCCAGGACGCGGTGCTGGATACACGGCAAGCGCTACCGCTCGGACGCGGAAACGTGCTGGAGGATGCGCTGGCTTCCGGCTACCAGAGCCGGTACCGCGCGCAGGCTGCGTACATGGTCAGTCACCGGATGGACCGTGATGCCCACCTGCGGAACAGCGACGCCGACAGCCTGCGCAAGAGCGCGGTCCATCTGGCCGCGGCATCGCTGGCGGCCGGAGCGGCCAACTGCGACGGGCGCGCCGCCATCGTGCTCGGGCAGTACGCGCAGCGCCTGCAGGCGGACGGCGTGGACTCGGCCGAAAGTGTGTACCAGCTGAGCAGCTCCGCACTGAAGCACAGTTGGGCGGAGGCGCGCATCCCTGGACAGCCGGAGCGGACCATCGTGCTGGACGCATGGACCGACGGGCCTGCCATCCTGGCCGAAGACAGCATGCTGGCGACCGCGAAGGACAAGCCCGACTCAGGATTCGGCGTGGTCGGGTCAGGCGCCATACGGACGACCAAAGAGATCATCGCGAACACCGAAACCCTGCGCCGGCAGCCGCAGGAGCTGGATCAGATGGTAACCATGATGCAACCCCCGGGGGCGATCGCCCCGCTCGTGCATTGGTTCGACGACCGGGTTTCGGCAAACGGCCGGAGGCCCATGCCGGTGATCGCCCCCGATTTCGCGCGCCGTGTGATCGACCAGCTGGACCGCTTCGACGAGGCATCCATGCAGCACCGGACCGCCGAGGCGATCCATGTGGCAAGGGCCGCAGGGGTGACCGGGGAAGCCGAGCTGGAGGCACTGGCACCGCAGATCGAAGCGGCCAGCCTGGCCTTGATCGCGGACACGGTGGACCGCAAGGCTGACGCGCTGTAGCCGCCTTGCACTTGCCTCTTCGCTGTCATCCCCATTCCACTGGCGCGCGCTGCGGCCGCAGGGCCGCCATGCGCCATGCCAGCAAGCGCAGCGCGCCCCGCAGGGGTGGGGCCGCCTCGGGTCCGGAGCGCGCGGCGGCTGCTTCCAGCACCGCCTGCTTCGCAGCCCGCAGGGCGGCCCTGTTCCTGGACTCCCACGCCTGCAAAAGACGGTCGCGGTACTGGGCCAGCCGTTCTGCTTCGGCGGCGGAGAGCGGGGGCGCCGGCGCAGAAGGCGCACCCGCGCAGGCCGTGGACGACAGGTAGCTCGCCCATGCCAGCGCCCGGCCGGCGGACCCACCGGGTGTGACGGCGCCGGTCATGCACCGGCCCCCGGCTGCGCTGCCGAGGTAGCGCCCCCGCCCCGGCGCGAGGACAGCGCGTACCAGTCCAGCCGGCGCGTGGCCACCATCACCGCTGCCAGCACCGCGAAGAGCGCGATGGCACCCACCACGAGGGCCGTCTGTTCGAGCTGCAGCAGCAGGTAGAGCAGTGCATACAGCAGCGCGATGCCGGCGCCGAAGGGCAGGCCCCGGCGCGCGCTGCGCAGCATGTGGCTGGCGTAGTAGCCCAGCAGCAGCACGCAGGCGCTCGCGGCCAGGGCGTAGGCGGCGCCGAACGCGAGGTGCTCCGACAGGCTCACCAGCAGCAGGAAGAAGCTGCACAGCGCGCTGCCCACAAGCAGGTATTGCATCGGATGCACGCGCAGCCGCTGCATCAGCTCGAACATGCCCACCGCCACGAAGGTGAGCGCGATGAACAGCACGCCGTACTTGGTGGCACGGTCGGACAGCGAATACGGATTGACGGGGTCCACGAAGGCCACGCTGAAGCTGTCCGCGCAGCCACGCGCCGCGGTGTCGGCGGACTCCGCGTAGGGCGCGTCCGCCGCGCCGTCGCAGAGCCTGAGGCCCGCGGCCACGTCCTGCTGCGCGGTGGTCGCCAGGGACGAGAGAGTCCAGCGCGCCGTGAATCCGTCGGCGTTCAGCGTGCGGTCGGAGGGCAAAAAGCGCCCGGCGAACGAGGGGTGCGGCCAGCTGCTCTGCAACTGCACATCGGTGGTGCCGCCCAGCGGCACGATGGCCAGCCGCTCGGTGCCCACCAGCTCCAGTTCGATGGATGCGCTCAGGCCGTCGCCGCGCGCCCGCAGCGCCTCGGGCAGCGGCGTGTGCAGGCCGCGCGTGTAGGTGGGGTGGAAGGTGCCGGGCTTGAGCGCCAGCGCCTGGCCGTCCACCTCCACGCGCGCCGTGCGGATGCCGCGCGCATCGCCCACGGCCAGCATGAGGATCGGCGCGCCGCACTGCATGCGCGAGCCTTTCACGGTGGAGCGGGGCTGTAGGCCCGCCAGCGTGGGCCAGCGCGCGGTGAGGTGGGTCTTCAGGGTATAGGCGTTGACCTTGTGCAGGCCGCGCGCCCGCTCCTGCATCGCGGCGCCCGAGCGCACCTGGAGCTGGTCGGGCATCGCGGTGAGCATGAACTCGCGACGCTCTTCGCCCGTGCGGCGCTCGGCCCCCTTGCCGGTCACGACCTCCCAGGTTTCCACGCAGGCGCTGTGCAGCATCGGCCCCAGCAGCGTCTGCGGGCCGGCCAGGCTCTGGGCCACGCTGCGCGCGGCCTCGCTCCGGTAGAACTGCCGGTCGCGCACGATGTCCTCGATCCGGCCCAGGCCGAAGAGCAGCAGCAGGATGACCGCAACGAGCGCGGCGGCTTTGGTGAGAAAGGGGTGTTTCAAGGGGCTGCTCCTCCGGCATGTGGTGATGGAGGCGCAGTGTTCGCGCGGCGGGTGAGCGCGGTGAGAAGTTTGTGAGGCTCAGGTGAAGTTCATCGGCTCTGGCGGCACAGGGGCAGGAACTGCAGTCTTTTGCCCCATTGGGTGCTGGCGGGGTTGTCCGACTCGGCGGAAACGAAGGCCATCCGGCAGCCGTCCGGCGAGATCTTCATGGCGTGGATCTGGCATCGCCGAGACGGATCGTTCGTGCGGTTCGTGCACCAGATCCTCGTCAGAGAGTTGCCAGCATGAAGATAGATGCCGCCGCCTTCCTTTTGGTCACTTGCCACATAGACCAGGTTGCCCTGGGCGGAAGGATGGACGAAGGCCTCGAAGAATTTCAGGTGGCCCAGAGCCGCTTGGGTGAACGTCTTTTCCAACGCCCCATCGCGCTTCAGCAGGATGAGCGGGTATTCGGTGTGGCGGTCCGTTCCATTGGAAAAAAAGGTGCCATCCCCGGCGATCTTCCCGATGGACAGCAGGTGTGCATCCCGGTACGGAAGGTACCGGGGCGTGGGGGATACCCGGTCGATGGAAACATCGACCGGCCTCGGCTTCTGGTTCGCGCGGAACCAGGCTGTCGATTGCGTGCCGGCATCGGAATGCCCCGCGCTCTTGAGGAAGCCGTCGCCGTTTTCCAGGTAGCGGATATTGGCCCCCAGGAACCCCGCCATGGGCCTTTGGGCATCCTCGGCCTGGGCGGCCCTGCAGATGAATGGGTTCCAGGCGCTGTTCTCGGGAACTGCCGCCACCGGCTTCTGCTGCGCGGCGTCCCATCGGTACGACCTGAAACTGTCTGCCGGATCGGCGGCAGGCCCGGAGCCCGTGAACAGCCTTTCCATGCTCCCCTGGTGCAGCGTCGCGATGCGCTGGACCGGGTCGGTGCAGACCAAGTGCGCGTTCGTGAGGAACTCGGAGCCCTCCCCGGTGCGGGCGTCGACGATCAAGGTCTTGCGGAACCAGTGCTGGAAGGAGTCTCCGGTCGGTACGGTCAGCAAGACGTGCGTGTCGTCGATCCAGTCCATGGGATACATGCCTGGATTCGAGGGCTCGAACCGGGTTTCGACGGCCGTGGGCAGCGCCGGCCCCGCCGCCGCGGCGGTCGAAACCAGCAGGGCGGTGGCCAGGGCCATGGCAATGCGCGTTTTCAAGGAAGGCTCTCCATACGATGGGTCGGGGCGCATTCTCGTGGAGTTTGCGAGCGCGAACGCGTCCGTTCTAGGGCACAGGAAAGACCAGCCGGGCATGGAACCCTCCGGGGCCGGCCACCGGATCGAAGCACCCCCCATGCAGCGCCATCACCCGCTTCACGATCGCCAGCCCCAGGCCCGAGCCGCTGCGCGAGCCGTCGGGCCGCGCGGTGGTGAAGAAGCGTTCGCCCAGCCGGGGCAGCGCGTATTCCGGCACGCCCGGGCCTTCGTCGCGCACCGACACGCTCGCGCCGTCGAGCGCGACGCGCACCGTGCCCCCCTCGGGCGAGAAGTCGATGGCGTTGTCGATCAGGTTGCCGAGGGCGAGCGTGACGAGTTCGTCCTCCCAGGGGCCGCTGGCGCCTTCGCCCGCCAGTTCGAGCCGCACGCCGCGCTGGCGTGCACGGGCCGCGCATTGCCGCAGGGCGGCTTCGGCGCAGGCGCGCAGGGAGACGGGCGCGGCGCCCGCCTCGGCGTGCTGGCGCTGCTCCAGCTTGCTCAGCTCCAGCAGCCGGTCGACGAGGCGCTGCAGCCGCTCGCTCTGGTCCACGACCTGGGCCGCGAACTGGCGGCGGTCGTCTGCCGGCAGATCGTCCTGCAGCAGTTCGCCCGCGCCGCGGATGGCGGCCACGGGGCTCTTGAGTTCGTGCGTGAGCGCGCGCACGTAGCCTTCGATGTAGTCGTGGCCTTCGAGGCGCTCGCGCATGCGGTCCATGGCGCGTGCAAGGTCGCCCAGTTCGCCGGGCACGCGCGGCACGGCAGGCGGCGCCAGGCCGGCGCCATCGCCCGGGGCCTGCACGCTGAGCGCGTAGTCGCGCAGGCGGCGCACGTGCCACACGGTCCAGACGGTGACGACCACACCCACGGCGGCCGAGAGCGCGAGCAGCAGCAGGCCGCCCTGGAGCACCTTGCGCTCTGCGCGGTCGATGAAGCGCTGCACCGTGCGCGTGGGCTTGGCCACGGTGAGCACGCCGCCGATGCGGCGCCCGCCGGTGCCGCCATCGATCCAGATGGGGGCGGCCACGTACATCACGCCGCTGGTGTCGTCGGTCTGCACGTCGCGCGTGGCGCGGGCGCCGTATTCGCCGCGCAGCGTGCGCGCCACGTCGCGCCACTGCGAGTAGTCCTCTCCCACGGCGCGGCGCTCGGTGTCGAAGAGCACGCGCCCGCGCTCGTCGGTCACGTAGATGCGGAAGTCCAGCGTCTGCTTCGACAGGCCCCAGATCGACGCGTCCACCGGGCGGCTCGCATAGCGGCGCACGTGCCGTGCGAAGTCGCTCTCGGCGGCGCCGGGCGCGGCGGACAGGCGCCCGCTCGCCAGGTCGTCGCTTGCCAGCTCCGCGAGGAGATTGGCGGTGTCCACCATCATGTCCTCCATCACCTCGCGCACGCTGGGCTTGATCTCGGCCGTGAAGACGCGCAGCACGAAGAACGCCGCGATGCCGTTGATGAGGAAGAAAGCGAAGAGCAGCCGCAGCCCGAGGCGCATGGTCAATCCTCCGGCGAGACTGGCAGCGGGGCCGCGCCATCGAGGCCCCGCACGGCGATTGCCGCACGCCCCTGCGCCGTGTTCCTTCGATGGCCGTTGAGCCGGCGCCGCCGGGCCACCGGCATCGTTCCCGCTCGGGGGGATGGCGCGAAGCGCCTCAGGGGGGTATTCATGGTTCCAGCGAGTAGCCCATGCCCCGGTGCGTGAGGATGTACTCGCGCGCCGGGTCGGCCTCGCGCAGCTTGGCGCGCAGGGTCTTGATGTGGGTGTCCACGGTGCGGTCGGTGCTCTCGCTGTCGTCGCCCCAGGCGGCGGCCAGCAGCGCATCGCGCGCGTGGATGCGGCCCGTGCCGGCGAGCAGGGCGGAGAGCAGCCGGTACTCGCGCCGCGTGAGCGCGAGCGGCCGGCCGTGCAGGTGCATGCGCTGGCCGGCGCGGTCGTCGTGGAAGGGGCCGCCCGGCGCCTGCGCCGCGGAGGGCGGCGCGGCGGCGGCGCGCCGCAGCAGGGCCTTGGCGCGCGCGGCCAGCTCGCGCGGGCTGAAGGGCTTGGGCAGGTAGTCGTCCGCGCCCAGTTCGAGGCCCAGCACGCGGTCGATCTCCTCGCCCTGGGCGCTGAGCATGAGCACGGGCACGGCCTGCCGGTCCTGGCGCAGTTCGCGCAGCAGATCCAGGCCGTTGCCGTCGGGCAGGCCCACGTCCAGCACCAGCAGGTCGAAGCGCTGGGCGCGCAGCAGGCTGCGGGCGTCGCTCAGCAGCAGGCTGTGGGTCACCGCGAGCCCTTCGCGCTCCAGCGTGTAGGCCACGGTGCGCGCGATGGCCGGGTCGTCCTCGACGAGCAGCAGGCGGGCCGCCATGCTCAGCGGGCGACCAGCACGGGAAAGAGCTTGCCCAGCCCCTCGGCCATCACCTCCACCGCGAGCGCGGCGAGGATCAGCCCCATGAGCCGCGTCATCACGTTGATGCCGGTCTTGCCCAGCACCCGCGCGATGGGGTCGGCGAGCGCGAAGCACACCGCCGTGGCCAGGGCGATGACCACGCCGTAGCCCACGAGCGCCAGGTGCTGCCAGAAGGTCTGCGCGCGGTCCGCGTAGATCACCACGGTGGACATGCTGGCCGGCCCCGTGAGCAGCGGGATGGTGAGCGGCACCACGGCGATGCTGTCGCCCTGCGCGGCCTTCTCGACGCCTTCCTCCAGCTCGTGCGTGTGCGGCTTGGCCTCGGCGGGCTGGGCGTTCAGCATGTTCATCGCGCTGATGAGCAGCAGCATGCCGCCGCCCACCTGGAAGCTCTGCAGCGAGATGTTGAAGAACTCCAGGATCTGCAGGCCCAGCAGCGCGCAGGCAGCGATCACGCAGAACGCGCTGAACGCGGCCACCTGGATGGTGCGGCGGCGCTGGCGGGGCGAGAAGCCGTCGGTGTAGTGGATGAAGAACGGGACGATGGCCAGCGGGTTCACGATGGCCAGCAGGGTGATGAGGGGTTTGAGGTCCATGGGGTGTGCTCGTGTCTGTTGTCGTTGTTCTGCGCGGGTGCGGAAGTCAGCGGCCGCCGGACACTTCCATCAGGCTCATGGTGGTGTAGCTCGCGGCGTCCGACATCAGCCAGACGATGGATTCGGCCACCTCGTCCGCGGTGCCGCCGCGGCCCATGGGCACCTGGTGGGCGAGGTCGCGCACGCGGTCGGGCAGGCCGCCGCTGGCGTGGATGCCGGTGTCGATGAGGCCCGGGCGCACCGCGTTCACGCGGATGCCCTCGGCGGCCACCTCGCGCGCCAGGCCCACGGTGAGCACGTCGATGGCGCCCTTGGCGGCGGCGTAGTCCACGTACTGGTGCGCGGCGCCCAGGCGCGCTGCGGCGCTGGAGACGTTCACGATGCTGCCGCCGGGCCCGCCGCGCTGCGTGCTCATGCGCCGCACGGCCTCGCGGGCGCAGTAGAAGCTGCCCAGCACGTTGATGTCGAACATGCGCCGCAGGCGCCGGCCGGTCATCTCCGACACGCGCGCCGGCACGTCCACCACGCCGGCGTTGTTGACCAGCGCCGACAGCCGGCCCAGGCGCACGTCCACGGCCTCGAACATCGCGACCACCTGGGCTTCGTCGGCCACGTCGGCCTGCACCGCGAAGGCCTCGCCGCCGGCCGCGCGGATGCCGTCCGCCACGCCTTCGGCGGCGGCCGCGTCCTTCGCGTAGTTCACGGCCACCGCCCAGCCGCGCTGTGCCGCGAGCCGGGCCGTCGCGGCGCCGATGCCCCGGCTGCCTCCCGTCACCAAAACCACTTTTTTGTCCATGGGTGCGTCTCCTGCAAGAATGCCGTGGCGCGATTACAGCACCGCTGCGGCCTCCTGCCGCGCGGTCCCGTTGCGGGGGCCGGTCTGCCGGCTCCGGTGCGGGGCGCAATTCTCACAGGCAACAACGAAGGAGTGACAGCATGGGCAGTTTCGTGGATCTGGCCTCGGCCGACGGTTTCAAGGTACCGGCCTGGGTGGCGCGGCCCGAAGGCGCGCCGCGCGGCGCCGTGGTGGTGCTGCAGGAGATCTTCGGCGTCAATTCGCACATCCGCTCCGTGGCCGACCGCTATGCGGCCGCGGGCTACCTGGCCGTGGCGCCCGCGACGTTCGCGCGCGTGAAGCCGGGCGTGGAGCTGGGCTACACCGACGACGACATGAAGGAAGGCTTCGTCCTCAAGCAGCAGGTGGAGGCATTGCCCGGCGCGGGCGTGCTGCCCGACATCCAGGCCGCCATCGACCATGCGGCGCAGCAGGGCGGCGGCAAGGTCGGCATCGTGGGCTACTGCTGGGGCGGGCTGCTGTCCTGGCGCGCGGCCTGCGAGCTGACCGGCCTCTCGGCCGCGGCCGTGTACTACGGCGGCGGCATCACCGGCCCCGACGAAGTCGCCCGCACGCCGCGCTGCCCGGTGATCGCGCACTTCGGCAAGCGCGACCACTACATCCCGCTGGACGGCGTGGACGCCTTCCGCAAGGCACACCCCGAAGTCGAGGTGCACGTGTACGAGGCCGACCACGGCTTCAACTGCGACCAGCGTGGCTCCTACGACCAGCCCTCGGCCGACACGGCACGCGAGCGCACGCTGGCGTTCTTCGCGAAGCACCTGGGCTGACGCCGGTCGCGCGGAACGCCCGGGTTCCGAGCCGGCGCCCTCCCGGGGGCGCCGGATACGCAGGCTGGAGCAGAAACGCCTCCATGCCGCCGTATCCATTCAATAGTTTGCTATTGAATTTATAGCAATTGAAGGGTCAATGCGCTCCGGCCGCCGCGTCGGCGCTGCCTGCGCTGGCACGCACCGGGTGGGCCAGCCACACCAGCGGGATCAGCAGCAGGAACAGCACGGCCGAGGCATAGAAGATGTCGTTGGCCGCGAGCATGAACGCCTGCTGGTTCACCAGCCGCTCCAGTTGCGCGAGCGCCTGCTCCGCCGTGAGCCCGGACGCCTGCAGGCCCTGCAGCGTCTGAGTGACCACCTGCCCGCCCTGCTGCAGCCCTTCGGTGAGCTGCGCATGGTGCAGCGTGGCGCGGCGTTCCCAGAGCGTGGTCGAGATCGACGTGCCGATGGCCCCGGCCGTGATGCGCATGAAGTTCGACAGCCCCGAGGCCGACGGGATGCGCGCGGGAGCGATCTCCGACAGCGTGATCGTCACCAGCGGGATGAAGAAGAACGCCATGGCGATGCCCTGGATGACGGTGGGCACCATGATGGTCATCAGGTCGGCCTGGGTGTTGAAGCGCGAGCGCATCCAGAGCACCAGCGCGAACACCAGGAAGGCGAAGGTCGCGAAGCGGCGCGGGTCCACCTTGGCGATGTTCTTGCCCACCACGGGCGAGAGCACCAGCGCCAGCAGCCCCACGGGCGCCAGCACTTCCCCGGCCTGCGTGGCGGTGTAGCCCATGTACTGCTGCAGCCAGAGCGGCAGCAGCACCACGTTGCCGAAGAAGAGGCCGTAGCCCACCGAGGTGGCCAGCGCGCCGGCCCAGAAGTTGCGGATCCGGAACAGCGTCAGGTCCACCACCGGGTGCTCCTCGCCGCGCTCCCAGACCATGAAGGCCGCGAAGCCCACCGCGGCCACCACGCCGCAGGCCACCACCCAGGGGGAGGCGAACCAGTCGTGCTCCTTGCCGATGTCCAGCATCACCTGCATGGCCGCCACCCAGATCACCAGCAGCGCCAGGCCGATGGAATCGATGGGCAGCGCGCGGCGCTCGGATTCGCGCTTGCGGAAGATGCCCCACGTGACCACCACCGCGGCGATGCCCACGGGCACGTTGATGTAGAAGATCCACGGCCAGCTCAGGTTGTCGGTGATCCAGCCGCCCAGCAGCGGACCCATCACCGGCGCGATCAGCGTCGTCATCGACCACATGGCCATCGCCAGCCCGGCCAGTGCCTTGGGGTAGCTGGAGAGCAGCAGCGACTGCGACAGCGGGATCATCGGCCCCGCCACGAAGCCCTGCAGCGCACGGAAGGCGATGAGCGTCGCCATGTTGGGCGCGATGCCGCACAGCAGCGAGGCGATGACGAACAGGGTCACGCTCGCCACGAACAGGCGCACCTGCCCGAAGCGCTGCGACAGCCAGCCCGTGAGGGGCACCGCGATGGCGTTGGCCACGGCGAAGCTCGTGATGACCCAGGTGCCCTGCGTGGGGCTCACGCCCAGGTCGCCCGCGATGGCGGGCAGCGACACGTTGGCGATCGACGTGTCCAGCACGTTCATGAAGGTGGCCGCGGACAGGGCCAGCGTGCCCCACATGCGCGCGCTGCCTTCGAGCGGCGGCGGTGCCAGGGGCGGTGTGTGGGTGGGGGAAGACATGGCGTCGGATGGATGAGGAGGCGCGGGCCGCCGGTCAATGCACCGCGGGGGCCGGGGCCTGCGCGGCACGGGCCGTGTGCACCGCCTGCCGGCCTGGCGCAGCGGCCAGCGGCGCGGACGCCTCGGCGCCCGTGCGGGCGCCGGCGTTGGCGGCGATGATGCGGGCCACGTCTTCGTCCGCGCCCTTGTCGAGGTCGGCGTACACCGCCGTCTGCGCCACCGCCTGCCCGCGCGGCGCATCGGCCAGCAGCGCGCCGCCGCGGTCCTGCGTGTTCACCGTCACGTCCATCGAGAGGCCCACGCGCAGCGGGTTGGCCTTGAGCTGCTCGCCGTCGAGCGCGATGCGCACGGGCACGCGCTGCACCACCTTGATCCAGTTGCCGGTGGCGTTCTGCGCGGGCAGCAGCGCGAAGGCCGCGCCCGTGCCCACGCCCAGGCCCGCCACCTTGCCGGTGTATTCCACCTTCTTGCCGTAGAGGTCGGCCGTCAGCGTGGCCGGCTGGCCCAGGCGCAGGTTGCGCAGTTGGTTCTCCTTGAAGTTGGCGTCCACCCAGACCTGGTTCAGCGGCACGATGGTCATGAGCGGTGCGCCGGCCGCGACGCGCTGGCCGAGCTGCACGGTGCGCTTGGCCACGTAGCCGTCCACCGGCGCGGGCAGGGCCGTGCGGCGGTCGGCCAGGAAGGCCTCCCGCACCTTGGCGGCGGCGGCGAGCACGTTGGGGTGCTCTTGCACCGGCACGCCCTGCGTCAGCGACTGGTTGCTGGTGAGCTGTTCGCGCGCGGCCGCCACGCCGGCCTCGGCCGCCGCCAGCGTGGAGCGCGCGGCATCGAGCTGGTTGCGTGCGTGCTGCAGTTCTTCCTGGGACACCGCGCCGTTGCCCGAGAGCGACTGGCGGCGCTGCAGGTCGTCCTGCGCGCGGGCGATGTCGGTGCGGGCCTTGGAGACGTCGGCCTGGCGCAGCGTGACCTGGGCGGCCAGCGAGCCGTTGTTCACGTACAGCGTGCGTGCCTGGCGCACGGCCTGGGCGAGCCCGGCCTCGGCCTGCGCGAGCGCCACGCGGGCGTCGGCCGGGTCCAGCTTGACCAGCGGTGCGCCGGCCTTCACGAAATCGGTGTCGTCGGCCAGGATGGACATCACCGTGCCGCCCGTCTGCGGCGTGATCTGGATGACATTGCCCTGCACGTAGGCGTTGTCGGTGTCTTCGTAGTGGCTCAGCACGAGCCAGTCGTACACGCCCCACGCGGCGCCCGCCACCACGACCGCAGCGGCGAGGGCCACGAGGGTCTTGCGGCGGCGGGCCTTGGCATCCTGCGGAGAAGCCGGAGCGGCGGAGGGGGCGGAAGCGGTCTGCGGTGCGTTCATGGTGGTGTCTCCCAGCGCGGCAACCATCGTCCTGCGCTGCAAGGAAGGAAGAAAGGGGAAACGGAGAAGGGGCTGGCGGAGGGGTCAGTGCGTCGCGGCCGCTGCGGCCGGCGCCGGGCTGGCGGTGGCCAGCACCGGATCGCCCGCGGCATAGCCGCCGCCCAGCGCGCGCGCCAGCCGGGCCTGGTTGTCCAGGCGGCGTGCGGCCAGGTCCACGGCCTGGCGGCGCTGCTGCAGCACGCTGGTCTCGGCGGTGAGCACGTTCAGGTAATTGCCCAGGCCGGCCTTGTAGCGCTGCTGTGCGATGGCATAGGCGCTTTCGGCGGCGGTCTGCGCCTCGCGCTGCTCGGCCATCTGGCGCTCGATGGAGCGCGACGCGGCGATCTGGTCGGCCGCCTCGTGGAAGGCGTCGAGCAGCGCGGCGTTGTAGCTCTCCACGGCGGCATCCGCATCGGCGGCCTTGCCGCGCAGGTTGGCGCGCAGGCGGCCGGCCTCGAAGATCGGCAGGCGGATCGCCGGGCCCACGCCCCACTCTCGGCTGCTGCCGTGCAGGAACTCGCCGAACCCGAGGGAGGACAGGCCCACGAACGCCGTGAGGCTCACGTTGGGGTAGAACTGCGCGCGCGCCACGGCCACGTCCTGCGTGGCGGCTTCCACGCGCCAGCGCGCGGCGGCGATGTCGGCCCGCCGGCCCAGCAGGTCGGCCGGCAACGTGGCGGGCAGGCCCACGGGGGTGAGCGATGCCAGCGCGGGCGCGGCCAGCGCCTGCGTGGCGCCCGGCTGGCCCACGAGCGCGTCGAGCGCATTGCGGGCCTGGGCGATCTGCTCGCGCAGGGCCTCGATCTGCTGGCGCGTCTCGGGCAGGCCGCCCTCGCTCTGGCGCTCTTCGAGGCGCGTGTCCAGCCCGGCGGCCACGCGGTCGCGCACCAGCGAGAGGGTCTCTCCGCGCTGTGCGAGCGTGCGCTCGGCCACCCCCAACTGGGCTTGCAGGCGGGCCAGCTCCACGTATTGGCGCGTGACGTTGGTGGCCAGCAGCAACCGCGCGGCCTGCGCATCGGCGATGGCGGCGTTGGCGCTGCCCACGGCGGCATCGATGGCTGCCCGGTTCTTGCCGAAGAAATCCAGCTCCCAGCTGCCCGTGAGGCGGCCCGTGGCGCTGTTTTCGGTGCTGCCGCCGAGGGGCGGCGGGTAGATGGCCTTGGCGCTGTAGCGCTGGCGCGTGGCATCGAGGCTGCCGTTGATCTGCGGCCGGTCGGCGGCGCTGGCCGCTTCGGTGAATGCCTGCGCCCGGGCGATGCGCGCCTCGGCCAGCTTCAGGTTGGGACTCTGGTCGAGGGCTTGGCCGATCAGCGCATCGAGCTGTGCGTCCCCGAAACCGCGCCACCAGTCGGCGGCCACGGCGGGGTCGGCAAAGCTGCGCGCGGCGTCGGCGACGCCCTGGGCGTGCGCCGCGAGCCCCAGCGAGGCCGCATCGCGCATGCGGGCTTGTGGAGCGATGCCCGACATGTCGGCACAGGCCGTGAGGCCCAGCAGGGCGAAGGCCAGCGTGCCGAAATACAGCACCGCGCCGTGCCAGCGGGGCGCGAAACCGGCAGCCTCCGGCGCGGCAGCCGGGGCAGTGGAGGAAGGAGCCAGAAGGTTTTTCATGTTGTGTCGTGCTCTCGGAAAAGGGGGGGCGGCTTATTCGCCGCCTGACGGCACCAGCCGCTTGGCGAGGTTTTCGTGGATGCGGGCCAGGTATTTCCGGAACTGGGCCGCCTCCGCGTCGCTGAAGCCGTCGAGGGCGATGCCCTGGACGTCCATCAGCAGATCGGGCAACTGGGCCGCGGCGGTCAGCCCTTCATCGGTGAGCGCGAGGTTGACCACGCGGCGGTCTTCCTGCGAGCGCTCGCGGCGGCACAGGCCCTTGGTTTCCAGCCGGTCCAGCAGCCGCGTCATGCCGCCCGCGTCGAGCTGGCAACCGCGCGCCAGCGTGGCGACCGTGCTCTCCTGGCCGGGGGCCAGGAAAAGGCGAAGCAGCGGGCGCCACTGCGCATCGGTCAGGCCCAGGGGCTCCATGCGGTGATCCACCTCGCTGGCCATCAGGTTCACGATGCGGCGCATCTGGTAGCCCACGCTCTGTTCGATGAACTCGGGGTCGACGGAGGAGGACAGTGGATCGTTCGGCAGACTCATGGCCTGAACAATAATTGACTAGGCAATTATTGTCAAGTCTGGCAATCGGCTGCACTGCCGCGGCGCGGTGGCACGCCACTGAGCGTTAAGGGGTGGCAAGCGCAAGGAAGGCGCGCCCGCCGCAGAGCCGGCGTGCCGGCGCCTGCGATGGGGGCAGCGCGCGGTGCGGGGTCTTGCGCATGGAGCCTCTCGCCGCCCGGCGCATGCGGGCGGCGGCGGGTCAGTGCTGGCCTGTGCGGGCGAGGTAGCGCTTGCGCCAGAACAGGGCCACGAGCGCGATGGCGATCACCGTCATCGAACCCATCGCCCACCAGAAGCCGTCCTGCTTGTGGACCAGCGGGATGAATTCGAAGTTCATGCCGAAGATGCCGGCGATGAGGTTGAGCGGCAGGAACACGGCGGTGAGCGCCGTGAGCGTGCGCATGATGTCGTTGGTGCGGTTGCTCTGCACGCTGAAATGCATCTGCACGGCCGTCTCGGTGCTCTGCTCCAGCCGGCGCACGTGGTGCACCACGCGCTCGATGTGCTCCAGCACGTCGCGGCTGCGCACCTTGAGCAGGTCCAGCTCGCGCAGCGCGGCCACGTTGTCGGGCAGCGCCCAGGTCTCCAGCGTATCGACCCAGTCCTGCACGGCGGCGCGCTGGTCTTCGCAGATCTCGTCGAGCTGGTGCAGCGTGAGCCGCGCATCCAGCAACGCGCTCCAGTTGGCGAAGCGCCCGCGCGGCTTGAGCAGCTCGGCCTGCCAGTGGTCCAGCTGGCGTGACAGCTCCCGGCGCAGGTCGAGGTAGTTGTCCACGATCAGGTTGACCACGCGCAGCATCAGGTCGGCGGGGCTGGTCGGCAGGCGCGATCCCGGCACGGGGCCGGTACGCAGCTCACGCGCCAGGGTTTCCGACGGAGGGTTCTCCGGCGTGGCGATGGCCGCGGAGGGCTCGGGCACCGGGGGCGGCGCAGAGGCCGGGGTGGTGGTGGCGGGCGTGGCCGTCGGGTTGGCGGTCAGCAGGCGCGCGGCGAACGCGTCGCGCACCGTGCAGTCGTACGGGTGGACCGACAGCAGCACCTGGTCGAACACGGCGAAGCCCACCGGGCTCGTGTCGATGCGGCGCAGCACCGGCGGCCCCGTGCGCTTGGCGGCCGCCAGCCCGGCCAGGCTCGCCAGGCTGGGCACCTCGCCGGTGTCGCACTGCGTGGCGCTCAGGCGGCGGAACACCAGCACGTCGTACTGCGAGGTGTAGTCGTAGTGCGAGGGCAGTTGTGCGTTCAGCAGGTCGGAGACGTGCAGGTCGACGAGTTGCTGGCCGGCCAGCGCCTGCAGCGCGGACTGCAGCACCGGCAACCGCTCGGCGAAGGTCGCGCGCGTGCACGCGATCCAGACGAAGCCCTGCGCCGGCATGCGCTGCGGGATGGCGTCGAGTTCGCGGGCGCCCTGGGCCTGGATGTGGAAGATGCGGACGGTGCCGGAGGGTTCCTGGGTCAAGGCAGCCCCCGGCGCACTGTTTCTGGCGGCATGGTGCTATTGCTTCGATAGCAAACGCGCGGCGTCGCGGGCGAAATAGGTCAGGATGCCGTCGGCCCCGGCGCGCTTGAAGGCGAGCAGGGATTCGAGCATCACCGCATCGTGGTCGAGCCAGCCGTTGGCCGCGGCGGCCTTGAGCATCGCGTACTCGCCGCTCACCTGGTAGGCGAAGGTCGGCACGCGGAACTCCTCCTTCACACGGCGCACCACGTCCAGGTAGGGCATGCCGGGCTTGACCATCACCATGTCGGCGCCCTCGGCGATGTCCAGCGCCACCTCGCGCAGCGCCTCGTCGGTATTGCCGGGGTCCATCTGGTAGACGTTCTTGTCGGCGCGGCCCAGAGCGCCGCGCGTTCCCACGGCGTCGCGGAACGGCCCATAGAAGGCGCTCGCGTACTTGGCGCTGTAGGCCATGATCCGCGTGTGGATGTAGCCCTGCACTTCGAGGGCCTCGCGGATGGCGCCGATGCGGCCGTCCATCATGTCGCTGGGAGCGACGATGTCCACGCCCGCCTCGGCATGCGTGAGCACCTGGCCCACGAGGATCTCCACGGTCTCGTCGTTGAGGATGTAGCCGGTGTCGTCGAGCATGCCGTCCTGGCCGTGGCTCGTGTAGGGGTCGAGCGCCACGTCGGTGAGTACGCCGAGGTCGGGGAATTCCTTCTTCAGCGCCCGCACCACGCGCGGGATCAATCCCTCGGGGTTCAGCGCTTCCTTGCCGTCGGGCGTCTTGAGTGCCGCGTCGATCGACGGAAAGAGCGCCAGCGCCGGGATGCCCAGGCGCGCGCAGTCTTCCGCCACGGGCAGCAGCAGGTCCAGGCTCAGCCGGTCCACGCCCGGCATCGAGGCCACGGCCTGCCGGTGGTTCGTGCCTTCGTGCACGAACACGGGGTAGATGAAATCGTGCGGCGAGAGCCGGTGCTCGCGCACCATGTTGCGGGTGAACGCGTCGCGCCGCAGCCGGCGCGGACGGTGCTGGGGGAAGGGCGGGGGGCTGGAGAGGTGCATCCTGAAATTGTGCTCCCATTCGCCGGGCCTGCCCTTTGCCGCACCGGGCCGGGGCGCCCTCGGCGGCACGTACACTGCGGCCCATGCTCTGGGTCAAAGCCTTCCACATCGTGTTCGTGGCCAGTTGGTTCGCGGGCCTTTTCTACCTGCCGCGCATCTTCGTGAACCTCGCGATGGTGCCGAACGACTCCACGGCCGAGCGCGAGCGCCTGCTGCTGATGGCGCGCAAGCTGCTGCGCTTCACCACGCTGCTGGCCGTGCCGGCCCTGGCGCTGGGCCTGTGGCTCTACCTGGGCTACGGCATCGGCCGCGGTCCCGGCAACGGATGGATGCACGCCAAGCTCACCGTGGTCGTGCTGGCCGTGGGCTATCACCATGCCTGCGGCGTGCTGCTGCGCAAGTTCGCCACCGGGCGCAACCAGCGCAGCCACGGCTGGTTCCGGTGGTTCAACGAAGTGCCCGTGCTGCTGCTGGTGGCCGCGGTGGTGCTGGTGGTCGTCAAGCCGTTCTGATCCGGGCGCGGTCGCCGTGCACAAGACCTCCGCCTGGCCGCTCGCGCTGATCTACATGGCGCTCATCGTTTTCGCGAGCCTCTTTCCTTTCGAGGGCTGGCGGGAACAGGGCATCTCGCCGCTCGTCTTCCTGACCGCGCGCGTGCCGCCGCCGTACTGGACGTGGTTCGACGTCAACATCAACATCGCCGGGTACGCGCCGCTGGGCTTCCTGCTCGCGCTCGCGCTGCTGCGCATGGGCTGGCCCCGCTCCGCCGTGCCGGTCGCCGTGCTCTCGGGGGGCATGCTCGCCATGCTCATGGAGCTGCTGCAGATCTACCTGCCGCGCCGCGTGCCCTCCAACATGGATCTGCTCCTCAACACGGCCGGCACGCTGCTGGGCGCCCTCGTGGCCGCGCTGCTCGAGCGCCTGGGCGCCATCGCGCGCTGGAGCCGCTTCCGCGCGCGCTGGTTCGTTCCCGAGGCGAGCGGCGCGCTGGTGCTCATCGCACTCTGGCCCCTGGCACTGCTGTTTCCGGCGGCCGTGCCTTTCGGCCTGGGACAGATGTGGGAGCGCCTCGAAGCCGCGCTGGCCGATACGCTGGCCGACACCCCGTTCCTGGAGTGGCTGCCCCTGCGCGATACGCCGCTGGAGCCGTTGCTGCCCGGCGCCGAACTGCTCGCGGTGCTGCTCGGGCTGCTCATCCCCTGCCTGCTGGGCTACTGCGTCATCCGGCCCATCGGCCGCCGCGTGGTCTATGCGTTCGGCATGGTGGTCGCCGGCGTGGGGGTGACTGCGCTGTCCGCCGCGCTAAGCTACGGGCCGGCGCACGCGTGGGAGTGGCTCGGCTTGCCCACGCGGGCGGGCATCGGCGCGGGCCTGGTCGCCGCACTGCTGCTGGTCGCGCTGCCCCGCCGGGCCGCGGGGGTGCTGCTCCTGCTGGTGCTGGTCTGGCACCTGAACCTGCTGAACCAGGCGCCCACCAGCGCCTACTTCGCCGAAACCCTGCTGGCCTGGGAGCAGGGGCGCTTCATCCGCTTCTACGGCATCGGCCAGTGGCTGGGCTGGCTGTGGCCCTACGCCACGCTGGTCTACGTGGTGCAGCAGGTGGCGCGGCGCCCGGCCCGGGAGGCGCAGGTCCTCCCCGCCTCCTAGAATCCCGCCATGACCGACGACACCCCCACGTCCGGCGGCTACTACGCCCGCCACATCTTCTTCTGCCTCAACGAGCGCATCAACGGCGAGGACAGTTGCGCCCACCACGGCGCGAAAGAGGCTTTCGACCACTGCAAGGCCCGCGTGAAGGCCGAGAAGCTTTCCGGCCCGGGCAAGGTGCGCGTGAACAAGGCCGGATGCCTGGACCGCTGCGCCGGCGGCCCCATCGCCGTCGTCTATCCCGAAGGCACCTGGTACACCTACGTGGACACGAGCGACATCGACGAGATCGTGGAATCCCACCTCAAGAACGGCCAGGTGGTCGAGCGGCTCGTCACGCCGCCGGAACTCGGGCGCTGATCCCGGTTCATAACTTCCATTGTTTTAGCGTTTTAAGCTGCATGCCGCCGGATTTATTGGGTTTGTAGCTATATTTTTAATAGCAAACTGACGTGAATGCCCAGACTGAACGCCTGACCTTCTCCGGTCCGGCCGGCGCCATCGAAGCGCTGCGCGACGCGGCCGCCCCGGCCGAAGGCAGCGCACCCCGCGGCGTCGCCGTGATCGCGCACCCCCATCCGCTTTTCGGCGGCACCATGGACAACAAGGTCGTGCAGACCCTCGCCCGCGCCTTTGTCGCCAGCGGCTGGACGGCGGTGCGCTTCAACTTCCGCGGCGTGGGCGGCACGGCCGGCACCCACGACGAAGGGCGCGGCGAACTCGATGACCTGCTCGCCGTGATCGAGCAGGCCGCACCCCAGGGCCCCATTGCGCTGGCGGGCTTTTCTTTCGGCGCCTTCGTCACCAGCCATGCGCTCGCGCAACTGTGGGGGGCTCGCAGCATCGAACGTGCCGTGCTCGTCGGCACCGCCGCCAGCCGTTTCACCGTCGCCCCCGTTCCCCCTGAAGCCCATGAGCGCACGCTCGTCGTGCATGGCGAGCAGGACGACACGGTGCCGCTCGCTGCCGTCATGGATTGGGCCCGCCCGCAGACACTCCCTGTGACAGTCGTGCCCGGCGGCGGGCATTTCTTTCACGGACAATTGCCGCTGCTCAAGAGCCTCGTGGCCCGGCATCTCGCAGCGCAGGCTTGAAGCGCGCTGCCCATCCCGCCGAGCCGGCCCCGCTTCGCTCCGCCTCGACCCCCGCTGCCGCTCCGCTTTCCCCTTTGCTTTCCCATTTCCCGGACCGTTCCGCATGCTTGTTTCCCTGAAGTCCTTTCCACCCCTGCTGCGCTCTCTTGCCCTGGCGGCCGCGCTCGCGCCCTCCGTGCTCTGGGCCCAGGGCCAGGCGCCCCAGCCGCCTGAAATCGCCGCGCGCAATTACCTGCTGCTGGACGTGACCGCCGGCCAGGTGCTGGCCGCCAAGGACATCGACGCTCCGGTGGAGCAGGCCTCCCTCACCAAGCTCATGACGGGCTACCTGGTGTTCGACGCGTTGCGCGCCAAGAAGATCACCCTGGAGCAGAAGCTGCCGGTGAGCGCGCTGGCCTGGAAGATGCCCGGCTCGCGCATGTTCATCGACCCGAAGATGCAGGTGCCGGTGGACGACCTGCTCAAGGGCATGATCGTGCAGTCGGGCAACGACGCATCCATGGCCCTGGCCGAGGGCGTGGGGGGCTCTGCCGAGAACTTCGTGAAGCTCATGAACGACCAGGCCAAGGCCCTGGGCATGAAGAACACGGCCTACAAGAACCCCGAAGGCCTGACGGAGCCGGGCCACACGACCACGGCACGCGACCTGGGCGTGCTTGCGACCCGGCTCATGAAGGACTTCCCGGAGTACATGCATTACTACTCCACCAAGCATTACGCCTACCCGGGCACGCCGCCTTCCAACGGCACCAACCGCAACTCGCTGCTGTTCCGCGATCCGACCGTGGATGGCCTCAAGACCGGGCACACCGCGGCGGCCGGCTATTGCCTCGTGGCCACGTCCAAGCGCGATTTCCCGAACGTGGGCCAGCGCCGTCTGCTGTCCATCGTGCTCGGCACTGCGAGCGAAAATGCCCGGGCCAACGAGAGCCAGAAGCTGCTGAACTGGGGTTACACCGCGTACGACGCCGTCAAGCTTTTCGACGGCGGCCAGCCCGCCGCCACGCCGGCCGTATGGAAGGGCACGCAGAACACCCTCAAGATCGGGCGCCCCGAGCCCATCGTCGTCACCGTGCCTTCGGGCTCTGCCGGCAAGGTCACGACTCAGATCGTGCGCCAGGACCCGCTGGTGGCGCCTTTCACCAAGGGGCAGTCCGTCGGCACCTTGAAGGTCACGCTGGGCGAGCAGCCGATCGCCGAAGTGCCGCTCGTTGCCCTGGAGACCGTCGAGCAGGCGGGCATCTTCGGCCGCGCCTGGGACGCCATCCGGCTCTGGATCAAGTGAAGAGCCCCTGGCGGGCAGCGCTCTGCAAGAGGGCTGCCTGTTGCCTCGATCTGGCCAAGCTGATACATTAGAAGGCTTTTCGGAATTTCCGAAGGGATTCACGTCTTTGCCCGAACCGAATCCATCGGGCGAAGTTTTCACGTTAGGGACGATTCATGCCAACCATCAACCAGCTTGTGCGTCACGGGCGCGAGGTCGAAACGACCAAGTCCAAAAGCCCCGCGATGCAAAACTCTCCACAGCGCCGTGGCGTGTGCACCCGTGTGTACACCACGACGCCCAAGAAGCCTAACTCCGCTCTGCGGAAGGTCGCCAAGGTTCGCCTGACCAACGGCTTCGAAGTCATCTCCTACATCGGCGGCGAAGGCCACAACCTGCAGGAACACAGCGTCGTGCTGGTCCGTGGCGGTCGTGTCAAGGACTTGCCCGGTGTGCGTTACCACATCGTGCGCGGTTCCCTGGACCTGCAAGGCGTGAAGGATCGCAAGCAGGCCCGTTCCAAGTACGGTGCCAAGAAGCCCAAGGCCAAGTAAGCCCTGCGCTTTTGCACAGGAATTTCGGTGCTGTTCCCGCGTGGCGCGGTGAAGCAGCGTAGTGGCCCCACCCGCAGGTGTTCTGCGCGGGCCGAGTAAGTGGGAGTCCTGAATGGCTCTCGCGGTGCCTGGAAAGGCGCCAACTGAAGCAAAGATAGAGGTGAGAAATGCCACGTCGTCGCGAAGTCCCCAAACGTGAAATCCTGCCGGACCCGAAGTTCGGCAACGTCGAGCTGTCCAAATTCATGAACGTGATCATGGAAGGCGGCAAGAAGGCAGTTGCAGAGCGCATCATCTATGGCGCCCTGGAACTGATCCAGAAGAAGCACCCCGACAAGGACCCCCTGGAGGCGTTCACCGTTGCCATCAACAACGTGAAGCCCATGGTGGAAGTGAAGTCCCGCCGCGTCGGTGGTGCCAACTACCAGGTGCCCGTCGAAGTGCGTCCGGTGCGTCGCCTTGCCCTGTCGATGCGTTGGCTCAAGGAAGCCGCCCGCAAGCGGGGCGAGAAGTCCATGGCCCAGCGCTTGGCCAACGAGCTGCTGGAAGCCACGGAAGGCCGTGGCGGTGCGATGAAGCGCCGTGACGAAGTGCACCGCATGGCAGAAGCCAACAAGGCGTTCAGCCACTTCCGCTTCTAAGCCCATCCCTTCATCTCGAAGGCCTGGAGCCCGATCCGCCATACCGGCGGGCGGGCTCTTTGGCTGTTAACGAAAGACCATCATGGCACGCAAGACTCCCATCGAGCGCTACCGCAACATCGGTATCTCGGCCCACATCGACGCTGGCAAGACCACGACGACTGAACGTATCCTGTTCTACACGGGTGTGAACCACAAGATCGGCGAAGTGCACGACGGCGCTGCGACCATGGACTGGATGGAGCAGGAGCAGGAGCGCGGCATCACGATCACGTCCGCCGCCACGACCTGTTTCTGGAAGGGCATGGACATGTCCTATCCGGAGCATCGCTTCAACATCATCGACACCCCCGGCCACGTGGACTTCACCATCGAGGTGGAGCGTTCCATGCGCGTGCTGGACGGTGCCTGCATGGTCTACTGCGCAGTGGGCGGTGTGCAGCCCCAGTCGGAAACCGTCTGGCGCCAGGCCAACAAGTACAAGGTGCCCCGCCTTGCGTTCGTCAACAAGATGGACCGCACCGGCGCCAACTTCTTCAAGGTCTATGACCAGATGCGCCTGCGCCTGAAGGCCAACCCCGTGCCCGTGGTGATCCCGATCGGCGCGGAAGACAACTTCACCGGCGTGGTCGACCTGCTCAAGATGAAGGCGATCATCTGGGACGAAGCCTCGCAAGGCATGAAGTTCACCTTCGAAGACATCCCGGCCGACCTGGTGGAGTCCGCCAAGGAATGGCGCGAGAGGATGGTCGAAGCCGCGGCTGAAGCCTCCGAAGAGCTGATGAACAAGTACCTGGAAGAGGGCGATCTCTCCGAGGAAGAGATCAAGACCGGTCTGCGCACGCGCACGATCGCGACGGAAATCCAGCCGATGCTGTGCGGCACCGCGTTCAAGAACAAGGGCGTGCAGCGCATGCTCGACGCCGTGATCGACTACCTGCCGGCGCCCACCGACATCGACGACGTCACGGGCACCGACGAGGACGAGAACCCCGTGACCCGCAAGGCGGACGACAACGAGAAGTTCTCGGCCTTGGCGTTCAAGCTGATGACCGACCCGTTCGTGGGCCAGCTGACCTTCGTGCGCGTCTATTCCGGCGTGCTGACGAAGGGCGACACCGTCTACAACCCGATCAAGGGCAAGAAGGAGCGTATCGGCCGTATCGTGCAGATGCACGCCAACGAACGCCTGGAAGTCGAAGAAATCCGCGCCGGCGACATCGCTGCCTGCGTGGGTTTGAAGGATGTGACGACCGGCGAGACGCTGAGCGATCTCGACTCGCAGATCATTCTGGAGCGCATGGTGTTCCCCGAGCCTGTGATCACGCAGGCCGTGGAGCCCAAGACGAAGACCGACCAGGAAAAGATGGGCATCGCCCTGCAGCGCCTGGCCGCCGAAGATCCTTCGTTCCGCGTGAAGACCGACGAAGAGTCCGGTCAGACGCTGATTGCCGGGATGGGCGAACTCCACCTGGAAATCATCGTGGACCGCATGAAGCGTGAATTCGGCGTGGAAGCCAACGTGGGCAAGCCCCAGGTTGCCTACCGCGAAACCATCCGCAAGACGGTGGAAGAAGCCGAAGGCAAGTTCGTGCGCCAATCCGGCGGTAAGGGCCAGTACGGCCACGTCGTGCTCAAGATCGAGCCGAACGAAGCCGGCAAGGGTAACGAGTTCGTCGACGCCATCAAGGGCGGTGTGGTTCCTCGCGAATTCATCCCGGCGGTGGAAAAGGGCTTCAACGAAGCTGTCACGCAAGGCGTGCTGGCTGGCTATCCGGTGGTGGACGTCAAGGTCACGCTGCACTTCGGTTCGTACCACGATGTGGACTCGAACGAACTGGCGTTCAAGATGGCCGCGATCTTCGGCTTCAAGGAAGGTTGCCGCAAGGCCAACCCCGTGATCCTGGAGCCGATGATGGCCGTGGAAGTCGAAACGCCTGAAGACTACGCCGGTACCGTGATGGGCGATCTGTCCTCGCGCCGCGGCATGGTGCAGGGCATGGACGACATGGTCGGTGGCGGCAAGGCCATCAAGGCCGAAGTGCCCCTGTCCGAAATGTTCGGCTACTCGACCTCGCTGCGTTCCGCGACGCAAGGCCGTGCCACCTACACGATGGAATTCAAGCACTACAGCGAAGCCCCTCGCAACGTGTCCGAAGCCATCATGGCGGCGCGCGCCAAGTAATTGGCACAAAGGAGAGGCGGTCTGTTTCGACGGCCGCTTTCCTGGTTGGTTGGAGTGATATCGCTGCGGGCCCTTGTTCTACAAGCGCCGGCATCGATCGAAACAGCAGCAAGATTCTTGCAATCTGCGATCCGGTGCCGTCCTGTGGCCTTGTGCGGGACGAATAAGCAATCGGGTGCAGACGTTAAACCCTGACACAAGCAACGCTCTTTGGAGATTGAAAATGGCAAAAGGTAAGTTCGAACGTACCAAGCCCCACGTCAACGTGGGCACGATCGGCCACGTGGACCATGGCAAGACGACGCTGACGGCAGCGATCGCCACGGTGCTGTCCGCCAAGTTCGGCGGCGAAGCCAAGAAGTACGACGAAATCGATGCGGCACCTGAAGAAAAGGCCCGCGGCATTACCATCAACACCGCTCACGTGGAATACGAAACGGCCAATCGCCATTACGCCCACGTGGACTGCCCCGGCCACGCCGACTACGTCAAGAACATGATTACCGGCGCAGCCCAGATGGACGGCGCTATTTTGGTGTGCTCGGCCGCTGACGGCCCGATGCCCCAGACCCGCGAGCACATCCTGCTGGCGCGGCAGGTGGGCGTGCCCTACATCATCGTGTTCCTGAACAAGTGCGACATGGTGGACGACGAAGAACTGCTCGAACTCGTCGAAATGGAAGTGCGCGAACTCCTGGACAAGTACAGCTTCCCTGGCGACGACACCCCGATCGTGCGCGGTTCCGCCAAGCTGGCGCTGGAAGGCGACAAGGGCCCCCTGGGCGAGCAAGCCATCGACAAGCTGGCTGAAGCCCTGGATACGTACATCCCCACGCCAGAGCGCGCTGTGGACGGCGCTTTCCTGATGCCCGTGGAAGACGTGTTCTCCATCTCCGGCCGCGGCACCGTGGTGACCGGCCGTATCGAGCGCGGCATCATCAAGGTTGGCGAAGAAATCGAAATCGTCGGCATCCGCGATACGCAAAAGACGACCTGCACCGGCGTGGAAATGTTCCGCAAGCTGCTGGACCAAGGCCAGGCTGGGGACAACGTCGGCCTGCTGCTGCGCGGCACGAAGCGTGAAGACGTGGAGCGTGGCCAAGTGCTGTGCAAGCCCAACTCCATCAAGCCACACACCCACTTCACGGCTGAGGTGTATGTTCTGTCCAAGGACGAAGGCGGCCGCCACACGCCGTTCTTCAACAACTACCGTCCACAGTTCTACTTCCGCACGACCGACGTGACCGGCGCCATCGAGCTGCCGGCCGACAAGGAAATGGTCATGCCCGGCGACAACGTGTCGATCACCGTCAAGCTGATCAACCCCATCGCCATGGAAGAAGGCCTGCGCTTCGCCATCCGCGAAGGTGGCCGTACGGTCGGCGCTGGCGTCGTGGCAAAGATCATTGCTTAATATTTAAGCAATAAAGGAATTTGCCATGTCCAAGCAAAAGATTCGCATCCGCCTGAAGGCTTTCGATTACAAGCTGATCGACCAGTCTGCTGCCGAAATCGTCGATACCGCCAAGCGTACCGGTGCCATCGTCAAGGGCCCCGTGCCCCTGCCGACGCGCATGAAGCGTTTTGACATCCTGCGCTCGCCACACGTCAACAAGACGTCGCGGGATCAGTTTGAAATTCGCACGCACCAGCGCCTGATGGACATCGTCGATCCCACCGACAAGACGGTCGACGCTCTCATGAAGCTGGACCTGCCTGCAGGTGTGGATGTCGAGATCAAGCTCCAGTAATCCCTGGTTCTGAATCTTGTGACCGCCCGGCGTCGATCGGGCTGTCTCTTTGACGCGGACTTGCTTGCAAAAGCAGTCCGCGTTATACTTTGCGGCTTCGCTTTTTTGTGCGTGTTGCTGCCTCGCGGCGGCAGTTTTGTGCATGGGGCGGAGTCTTATTAACCTTCTTTCGCGCACGTTCGGTGCTGCTGCCCGTGCAAACGCTTCGGCCAATTGAAGTCGGGGCGGTGAAAGTTTTGGAGAAAAATCAATGAGTCAGAGCAACTCCCAAGGGTTGCTGGGCCGCAAGGTGGGCATGATGCGCCTCTTCACCGATGATGGGGACGCAGTGCCTGTCACGGTGGTGGACGTGTCCAACAACCGCGTGACCCAGATCAAGACCCAAGAGAACGATGGCTACGTGGCCCTGCAGGTCACGTTCGGTTCGCGCAAGGCCTCCCGCGTGAGCAAGCCCGAAGCCGGCCACCTTGCCAAGGCAGGTGTGGAAGCCGGTGAAATCGTTCGTGAATTCCGCTTGGATGCCGACGCTGTCGTCAGCTACAAGGTGGGCGATTCGCTTCCCGTGTCGCTGTTCTCGGTGGGCCAGAAGGTCGATGTGCAAGGCACTTCGATCGGTAAGGGCTACGCCGGCACGATCAAACGCCACAACATGTCCTCCCAGCGCGCGTCGCACGGCAACAGCCGTTCGCACAACGTACCTGGCTCCATCGGCATGGCCCAGGATCCCGGACGCGTGTTCCCCGGCAAGCGCATGACCGGTCACCTCGGCGATGCCACCATCACGACGCAGAACCTCGACGTGATCCGTATCGACGAGGCACGCCAACTTCTCCTGATCAAGGGCGCAATCCCCGGATCCAAGGGCGGTTTCGTGACCGTGCGTCCCGCCGTCAAGGCCAAAGCTTCCGAAGGAGCGAACTAATGCAGCTCGAACTCCTGAATGACCAAGGCCAGGCCGCGTCCAAGATCGACGTGCCCGAGACCGTGTTCGACCGCCAATACAACGAAGATCTGATCCATCAGATCGTTGTCGCCTACCGTGCCAATGCCCGTCAAGGTACGCGAGCCCAGAAGGACCGCGAGCAGGTTCGTCACTCGACCAAGAAGCCTTTCAAGCAAAAGGGTACGGGTAACGCACGTGCTGGTATGACCTCCTCGCCACTGTGGCGTGGGGGCGGTCGCATCTTCCCGAACCTGCCCGAAGAAAACTTCACGCAGAAGATCAACAAGAAGATGTACCGTGCCGGCATGGCTTCCATCCTGTCCCAGCTGGCCCGCGAAGGCCGCTTGGCTGTGGTGGACTCGCTGAAGCTCGAGTCTCCCAAGACCAAGGTGCTCGCCGACAAGTTCAAGGCGATGAATCTGCAATCGGTGATGGTGATCTCCGATGAAGTGGACGAAAACCTCTACCTCGCATCGCGCAATCTGAAGAACGTGTTCGTCGTCGAGCCACGTTACGCAGATCCGGTGTCGCTGGTGCATTACAAGAAAGTGCTCGTCACCAAGGGCGCTATCGACAAACTCAAGGAGATGTTCGCATGAGCACGACCCAGTTTGACGAAGGCCGTCTGATGCAGGTGCTTGTCGCCCCCATCGTGTCCGAAAAGGCCACCATGGTTGCCGAAAAGTCCAATGCTGTGACGTTCAAGGTGCTGCAGAACGCAACCAAGCCAGAAATCAAGGCCGCCGTGGAATTGATGTTCAAGGTCGAGGTCAAGGGCGTTTCTGTGGTGAACACCAAAGGCAAGGCCAAGCGCTTTGGCAAGACCATGGGTCGCCGCGACAACATTCGCAAGGCCTATGTGACGCTGAAGGAAGGCCAAGAGCTGAACCTGTCCGGGGAGGCCGCTTAAATGGCAGTCATCAAGATGAAACCGACCTCGCCCGGCCAACGTGCCGTGGTGAAGGTCACGCGTGACCACCTCTACAAGGGTGAAGCGTATGCGCCCCTGCTGGAACCCCAGTTCCAGAAGGCTGGACGCAACAACAACGGTCACATCACCACCCGCCACAAGGGCGGTGGCCACAAGCACCACTATCGTGTGGTGGACTTCAAGCGCAACAAGGACGGAATTTCCGCCAAGGTTGAGCGCATCGAATACGACCCCAACCGCACGGCCCACATCGCCCTGGTGTGCTATGCCGACGGTGAACGCCGTTACATCATCGCTCCGCGTGGTCTGGAAGTCGGTGCAACGCTGATGTCGGGTTCGGAAGCTCCGATCCGCGCTGGCAACACGCTGCCGATCCGCAACATTCCCGTGGGTTCGACGATCCACTGCATCGAGCTGAAGCCCGGTGCCGGTGCCCAGATCGCTCGTTCGGCAGGCGCATCCGCGACGCTGCTGGCCCGCGAAGGCACGTACGCCCAGGTGCGTATGCGCTCGGGTGAAGTGCGCAAGATCCATATCGAGTGCCGCGCCACGATCGGTGAAGTTGCCAACGAAGAACACAGCCTGCGCCAACTCGGCAAGGCCGGTGTGAAGCGCTGGATGGGTATTCGTCCCACGGTTCGCGGCGTTGCCATGAACCCGGTGGATCACCCGCACGGTGGCGGCGAAGGCCGTACCGGCGAAGGCCGCCATGCCGTCGATCCTTGGGGCAATCTCACCAAGGGTTATCGCACCCGCAACAACAAGCGCACACAGGTGATGATCGTGTCGCGCCGCAAGAAGTAAGGGATAACAAATGACTCGCTCTCTCAAAAAGGGTCCGTTTGTTGACCACCACTTGCTGGCCAAGGTCGAGAAGGCCATTGCCACCAAGGACAAAAAGCCAGTCAAGACCTGGTCGCGCCGCTCCATGGTTCTGCCCGATTTCATCGGTCTGACCATCGCCGTTCACAACGGCAAGCAGCACGTGCCTGTCTATATCACCGACCAGATGGTGGGCCACAAGCTTGGCGAATTCGCCCTGACGCGCACCTTCAAGGGTCATCCCGCGGACAAGAAGGTCCAGAAGAAATAAGGAGTAGACATGTCTGAAACACGTGCTGTCCTCCGTGGTGTCCGCCTGTCGGTGGACAAGGGCCGTCTGGTTGCGGACCTGATCCGCGGCAAGAAGGTCGACCAAGCTCTGAACATCCTGACGTTCACGCAGAAAAAAGCTGCCGTGATCGTGAAGAAGGTGCTGGAGTCTGCTATCGCCAACGCCGAGCACAACGATGGCGCCGACATCGACGAACTGAAGGTCAAGACCATCTACGTCGAACAAGGCACCACGCTCAAGCGCTTCACGGCCCGGGCCAAAGGCCGCGGCAATCGCATCAGCAAACCCACCTGCCACGTTTACGTGACGGTCGGCAACTGAGGCCAAAGGAAGAATATGGGACAGAAAATCCATCCTACCGGCTTCCGCCTGGCCGTGAGCCGCAACTGGGCCAGCCGCTGGTACGCGAGCAACCGTGACTTCGCCGGTATGCTGGCCGAAGACATCAAGGTTCGCGAGTACCTGAAGGCCAAGCTCAAGAACGCTGCTGTGTCGCGCATCCTGATCGAGCGCCCTGCCAAGAATGCACGTATCACGATCTACTCGGCACGTCCGGGCGTCGTGATCGGCAAGAAGGGCGAAGACATCGAGAACCTCAAGAAGGAACTCGCTACGCGTCTGGGCGTGCCGGTTGCAGTGAACATCGAAGAAGTGCGCAAGCCCGAAATCGATGCCAAGCTGATCGCCGACTCGATCACCCAGCAGCTCGAAAAGCGCATCATGTTCCGCCGTGCGATGAAGCGCGCGATGCAGAACGCCATGCGCCTTGGTGCCCAAGGCATCAAGATCATGTCTGCCGGCCGTCTGAACGGTATCGAAATCGCACGTACCGAGTGGTACCGCGAAGGCCGTGTGCCACTGCACACCCTGCGCGCCGACATCGACTACGGCACCTCCGAAGCCAAGACCACCTACGGTGTGATCGGCGTGAAGGTGTGGGTCTACAAGGGTGACACGCTGGGCCGCAACGACCTGCCGGCCGCTGAGACGCCGCGCCCTGAAGAAGAGCGCCGTCCCCGTGGTCCTCGCCGCGATGGCCGCCCAGGTGGCGACCGCGCCGGTGCAGGCCGTGGTCCGCGCCGTCCCGTGGGTGGCAATGTCGCTCCGGCCGATGGCAGCGACAAGCCCGCTGGTGCCGGTGGCGCCGATAACACCGCCGTTAAGCGCGTTCGCAAGGTTGACGCGCCCGCTACAGCAGCGGACGGCAAAGGAGAATAAAGATGCTGCAACCCGCTCGTCGCAAATACCGCAAGGAGCAGAAGGGCCGCAACACTGGCGTCGCCACCCGGGGTAACTCGGTCGCGTTCGGTGATTTCGGTCTGAAGTGCACGGACCGCGGCCGTCTGACGGCCCGCCAGATCGAGGCCGCACGCCGTGCGATCTCCCGTCACGTGAAGCGTGGCGGCCGTATCTGGATCCGCGTGTTCCCTGACAAGCCGATTTCCACCAAGCCCGCAGAAGTGCGGATGGGTAACGGCAAGGGCAATCCCGAGTACTACGTGGCAGAAATCCAGCCCGGCAAGATCGTCTTCGAAATCGTTGGCGTTCCTGAAGAGCTGGCACGCGAAGCGTTCCGTTTGGCTGCTGCCAAGCTGCCGCTGCGCACCACGTTCGTTGCCCGCCAGATCGGCGCTTGATCAGGAGAATCGACAAATGACGAAAGCTGCTGAACTGCGCCAAAAAGACGAAGCCGGCCTGGAAGCCGAAATCAAGTCCCTGCAGAAGGCCCATTTCGGCCTGCGCATGCAGAAGGCCACGCAACAACTTGGCAACACGAGCACGCTGCGTTCCACGCGCCGTGACATCGCACGTGCCAAGACCATTCTTGCTGAGAAGCAAGCCGCCAAGTAAGGAGCCGACATGACGGAAGCTAAAAAATCCCTCAAGCGCACCTTGGTTGGCAAGGTGGTCAGCGACAAGCGTGCCAAGACCGTGACGGTTCTGGTTGAACGCCGTGTGAAACACCCGATCTACGACAAGATCGTGATGAAGTCGAGCAAGTACCACGCGCACGACGAAAACGGCGAATACAAGCTGGGTGACACCATCGAGATCACGGAAAGCCGTCCGCTTTCCAAGACCAAGAACTGGGTGGCGACCCGCCTCGTTCAAAAGGCCGGTCTGCTCTGAGTCTTCGAAAACTCGGCAACCTGCTCATCAAAAACGGCCCACAATCGTGGGCCGTTTTTTTATTTCCGAAGCCCGCTGACAGCGGTGCCCGTTTCGGATTTCCTACCACCTCTATATCGCAGGAGAACAAAGCATGATCAAAGTTGGAGAAACGCTGCCCGCCGTGACGCTGATGGAATATTCGGAGGTCGAGGGCGAAGGGTGCAGCCTGGGTCCCAACGCCGTGGTGGTCGAGAAGGCCGCGGCCGGCAAGACCATCGCGGTGTTTGCCGTTCCTGGCGCCTTCACTCCCACCTGTTCCGCCAAGCATGTGCCCGGGTATGTCGAGCAGGCCGATGCGTTCAAGGCTGCCGGCGTGGATGAGATCTGGTGCCTGAGCGTGAATGATGCCTTCGTGATGGGCGCATGGGCCCGTGACCAGAAGACCGACGGCAAGGTGCGCATGCTGGCCGACGGTGATGCGGCATTCGCCAAGGCAACGGGACTGACGCTGGACCTCCATGGCAAGGGCCTGGGCCTGCGCAGCAACCGCTATTCCATGCTCGTCAAGGATGGCAAGGTGGTGTCGCTGAATATCGAGGCGCCCGGCAAGTTCGAAGTGAGCGACGCTGCCACCCTGTTGGCCCAGGCGCAGGGCTGAGCGGAAGGGACGCCCGTCGCCCCTGGTGCCCGGGCGTTTCCTTTCCGGGGAGTGCCGGGCGTCCCGTAGATGCGCTGCCCCGTCAGCTCATTCGCGCACAGGAAGGTACTGCACCCTCGCGCACCGATGCGATGGCGGCTCAGTCGATATCGACTTTCAGGTAGTGCGACCCCGCGATGGGGTTGTGGTAGTAGGGCGGGATCTCCTCGAAACCCAGGTCCGTATACAGCGCGCGGGCCGATTCCATGCCGTCCAGCGTGTCCAGCAGCACGCAGGCATAGCCCGTCTGCCGGGCCACGTCCAGCATGGCTTCGGCCAGTTGGCGCCCCAGGCCGAAGCCACGGAACGCCTTGCGCACATACAGCCGCTTCATTTCGGCGGCATTGGGGTAGTCGGCCGCATCGAGCGGCCGGAGCGCGCAGCAGCCCGCGATAGCCCCGTCTACCTCGGCCAGCAGGATCTGCCCTCGCGGCGGCGCGTAATCGGCCGGCAGGTGGAGTAGCTCCGATTCGAAATCCTGGAACTGCAGGTCGATGCCCAGGCTTTCACCGTACTCGCGGAAGATGTCGCGCACGGCGTCCATTTCGGCGGGGTGGCAGGGCTTCAGGAGGGTGACGGTGGGCTGGTTCACGGACATGGCAGAGGTGGCGGTGGCGTGACGGGCCAGTGTAACGGGCCACCTCTGCGGCGCCATCGGGAAGCGCCCTGCGGCGCGGTCCGGATCACCTTCGGGCCCGGAGGCCTGCGCCAGGGGCCCAGCCCGACGGCGCATGCCGGGCGGCTGTGCGCCGGCCGCGCCGCGATGGCGAAAAGCGAAGCCGTGGACCGTCTCAGGTTTCCGCCAGCAGCCGCTCGATCAGCCGATGGAGCTCGGGAAAGTCGGGGGCGCCCACGTAGCTCTTCACGATTTCGCCGCGCTTGTTCACGATGAAGGTGGAAGGGGTCAGGCGCACATCGCCCCAAGCCTTGGCCACAGCACCGGTATTGTCGATGGCCACTTTGAAGGGCAACTGGCGGGTCTCGGCGAAGTTCACGACATAGCTGGGTGGGTCGTAGCTCATGGCGACGGCCAGCGTTTCGAAGCCCTGGCCGCGGTATTTGCCATAGGTGGAGACGATCTCCGGCATCTCGGCCACGCAGGTGGTGCAGCTCGTGGCCCAGAAGTTCACGAGGGTGACCTTGCCCCGCAGATCCGCGGTGGTCTGCCGGCTGCCGTCCAGCAGCACAAAGGTGGTTTCCGGGGCCTCCGAGCGACCGGCTCCCAGGAATACGAAGGCGCCCACACCCACGAAAGCCGCGACCGCTGCCGCGCCGATCCAATGCTTCATGCCCATCGTCGCCATCCTTTTTCAGAGTCCATCCGGCAGCCTTGCCGCCCGTCGGCCGCCATTGTGCCGGACGGGGATTGCCGGCGCTCGCGGGGATGGAGCCTGCGGCGCACGGAAAAGTTCGGCGCTTGATGTGGGTCAATCGTTGCAGGCAGGCGACGCGGCGGTTTGCGGCTTGCCCGGGGCCGCAGAGGCCGGTGTCGATAATGCGGCCATGCCACCCCGTTCCGCCATCTCCCTGCCTGCCTGGGCCATGGCGGTCCTCGTGGCCCTGCCCCTGGCGGGATGCAGTCCGGCGCTGGACTGGCGCACGGTACGGATGGACGATGCCAAGTTGAGTGCGCTGCTGCCGTGCAAACCGGACCGTGCGACACGGCCCGTGGCGCTGGCCGGGCGTTCCGTGGCGCTGTCGATGGCCGGTTGCGACGCCGACGGAGCCACGTTCGCCGTATCGCACCTGGCGCTGGAGACGGCGGCGGGTGCCGCGGAAGCGGGATCGGTGCTGTTGCATTGGCGGGCCGCCACGCTGGGCCGTATCGGCGCACCGGCCTCTGCAGAGGCTGCCGCCGCGCCGTTTTCGCTGCCAGGGGCGCTGCCGCTGCCGCAGGCTGTGCGGGTGGCGGCAGAGGGCACGCAGGAGGCGAGGGGCGGGCGCCCGGTGGCCGTGCACGCAGTGTGGTTTGCACGTGCCGAGGCCGCGGAAGGCGGGCCGCGCCTGCATCTTTACCATGCGGTGGTCTACGCACCGGCGCCCCGGCCGGCCGTGGCCGACACCTTCTTCGCGGGGCTGTCGTTTCAGTGACCACCCGCCTGCGCGACGGGGCTCCATCGGCGGAGCCCGAGGGCCCGGCAGGGCGGCTGGAAGTTGCCGATGGGGCGCTGGCTGGACCGCCACGGTCCGCGCACCGTGGTGCTGGCGTTCTCGGGGCTGGCCGTGGCGGGCTGCGCGGTTTTCGCCCTGGCGGATGGCTTCGGCGACCTGCTGCTGGGCCGGGTGCTGTGCGGCGCGGGCGTGAGTGCCTGCCTGATGGCTCCGCTCACCGGCTTCAGGCGCTGGATGTCGCCGGCAGCGCAGTTGCGCGCGAATGCCTGGATGCTCATGGCCGGCTCGATGGGCATGGTGGCTTCGACGTTGCCGGTGCAGTGGCTGCTGCCTTCGACGGGGTGGCGGCCGATGTTCGGCGCGCTGGCATTGCTGGTGGTGCTGGCGGCGTTGTTGATCGCCCGCTGTGCGCCCCGCTGGGACGGCCAGGAGGGCCGCAGCGCAGCGGACGCACCGGAGCGCGCGGGTGGGTCTGGGGGGCCGGGTGCAGCGCCGCCCGGTTATGCCGCCGTCTGGCGGCATCCCTACTTCCGCCGGCTGGCCCCCCTGGGCTTTTTCACCTACGGCGGCATGGTGGCGGTGCAGACGCTCTGGGCCGGCCCCTGGCTGCAGCGCGTGGCCGGGTACTCGCCGCTCGAAGCCGCGACAGGCCTGTTCACGATCAACCTGGCGATGCTCTGCGCCTTCTGGACCTGGGGAATGGTGAATCCCTGGCTCCTGCGGCGCATGGGCGGCGCCGATCCGGTGATGGCCGCCATGCTGCCGGTTCCGCTGGCCGTGCTGGCGGCGATCGTGGTCGCGGGCGAGGCGGCTGGGGCCGCGGCCTGGGCGCTCTATTGCGTGACCACGTCGTGCATCACGCTGTCGCAGCCGGCGCTGGCGATGGCTTTCCCGCAGGGCATGGCGGGGCGGGTGCTCTCCGCCTTCAACCTCGTGATGTTCCTGGGCGTGTTCTGCGTGCAGTGGGGCATCGGCCTCGCGGTGGATGCTTTCGTGACCGCGGGGTGGTCCGAGTCCTCGGCTTTCCGCGCGACGATGGCGGCCTATGGCGCGTGCAGCGCCCTGGCCTATGCGTGGTTCCTGGTCCGGGGGCGGCGCCATAATGCGGTTCACCCGATCACTCCATGAGCACGCGCATCCTTCTCATCGCCCACGCACCGCTGGCCCATGCGCTGCGCGCCTGCGCCCTGCATGTCTTCCCCGATTCCGCCGAGGACATCCTGGCGCTCGACGTGCATCCCAATGCCCCTCCGGAAGACACGCTCTCGGCTGCCCGCATCCTGCTGGAAGGCGGGCCCGCCGATGGCACGACGCTGGTGCTCACCGACGTGTTCGGTGCCACGCCCTGCAACGTGGCGCAGCGCCTCGTGGACGGCGAGCACTCGCGCCTCGTCACCGGCGTGAACCTGCCCATGCTGCTGCGCACGGTGAGCTACCGGCGCGAGCCGCTCGACGCGCTGGTCTCCCGCGCGGTCGTGGGAGGCACCCAGGGGGTGATGCAGGTCGCCGCCGCCGCACCCCAGAACCAGACCCGACGTCCCCACCATGATCAAGACGACCATCACCATCAGCAATAAGCTGGGCCTGCATGCCCGCGCCTCGGCCAAGCTCACCAAGCTGGCGGGCAGCTTTCCGTGCGAGGTGTGGATGGGCCGCGGCGAACGCCGCGTGAATGCCAAGAGCATCATGGGCGTGATGATGCTGGCGGCCGGCATCGGCACCGAAGTCGCGATCGAGACCGACGGCCCCCAGGAGCAGGAAGCGATGGATGCGCTGCGCGCGCTCATCGACGGCAAGTTCGGCGAAGGGGAGTGATCGCCGGCATGACGACCCGCCACGCACTTTCCGGAGAGCGCCGATGACGTTCGCCATCCACGGCCTGGCCGTCGCCCGGGGCATCGCCATCGGGCGGGCGGTGCTGGTGGCATCGAGCCGCGTGGATGTGGCGCATTACTTCATCGAGCCCCACCAGGTCCAGGCCGAGATCGTGCGCGTGCGCAACGGGCGCAATGCGGTGGTCGAGGAACTGCAGCGCCTGCAGGCCGAGATGCCCGCCGACGCGCCCCACGAGCTGGCCGCGCTGCTCGACGTGCACCTCATGCTGCTGCAGGACGAGGCGCTCGTGAGCGGCGTGAAGCACTGGATCACCGACCGCCTCTACAACGCCGAGTGGGCGCTGACGACGCAGCTGGAGATCATCGCGCGCCAGTTCGACGAGATGGAGGACGAGTACCTGCGCGAGCGCAAGGCCGACCTGGAGCAGGTGGTCGAGCGCATCCTGCGGTACATGAAGGGCGTGGCCAGCCCCGTGGCGCCGCCGCCCTGCAGCCCGCGCCGCGGCAATGCGGCCGCGCTGGGGCTGCAGCAGGACCTGCTGCCCGGCGATATGGTGGACGTGCCGCTGGTGCTGGTGGCGCACGACCTGTCACCGGCCGACATGCTGCAGTTCAAGCAGAGCGTGTTCGCGGGTTTCGTGACCGATGTCGGGGGCAAGACCTCGCACACGGCCATCGTGGCGCGCAGCATGGACATCCCGGCGGTGGTCGGCGCGCGGGCCGCGAGCCAGCTCGTGCGGCAGGACGACTGGGTCATCATCGACGGCGATGCGGGCATCGTGATCGTCGATCCGTCGCCGATCATCCTGGCCGAATACGGCTTCCGCCAGCGCCAGACCGAGCTGGAGCGCGAGCGGCTTTCGCGGCTGCGGCACACGCCGGCCGTGACGCTCGACGGCGAACGCATCGAGCTGCTGGCCAACATCGAGCAGCCCGCCGATGCGGCCGTGGCCGTGCGGGCCGGCGCGGCGGGCGTGGGCCTGTTCCGCAGCGAATTCATGTTCATGGGGCGGGGCGGCAACCTGCCGGGCGAGGAGGAGCAATACCAGGCCTACCGCACGGCCGTGGAGGGCATGAACGGCCTGCCCGTCACGCTGCGCACCATCGACGTGGGCGCGGACAAGCCGCTCGACAACAAATCCTCCAAGGAAGCCGGCGGCTACCTGAACCCGGCGCTGGGCCTGCGCGCGATCCGCTGGAGCCTGGCCGACCCGGCCATGTTCCGCACGCAGCTGCGCGCCGTGCTGCGCGCGGCCGCGCACGGGCCGGTGAACCTGCTCTTCCCGATGCTCGCGCACGTGAGCGAGATCCGGCAGACGCTCGCGCAGGTGGACATGGCGCGCGCCGAGCTGGATGCGCGTGGCACGCCCTACGGCACGGTGCAGCTCGGCGCGATGATCGAGGTGCCGGCCGCGGCGCTGATCGTGCGCCGCTTCCTGCAGTATTTCGACTTCCTGTCCATCGGCACGAACGACCTGATCCAGTACACGCTGGCGATCGACCGGGCCGACGAGGGCGTGGCCCACCTCTACGATCCCATGCACCCCGCCGTGCTGCAGCTCGTGGCCGACGTGATCGCCGAGGGCCACCGGCAGGGCAAGAGCGTGTGCCTGTGCGGCGAGGCGGCCGGAGATGTCGCGATGACGCGGCTGCTGCTGGGCCTGGGCCTGCGCAGCTTCTCGATGCACCCCGCGCAGATCCTGGCCGTGAAGCAGGAGGTGCTGCGCGCCGACACCCGCAAGCTTGCCGCCTGGGCGCGGTCGGTGATCGATGCCGACGACCCTGCGGATGTGCTGGGAAGTTGATTGCTATAAAAATAATAGCGAACTATTGAATGAAATCGGCGGCATGGGAGCGAAATCGCCCCGGCGGCTGGTGGAGCCCGGCAAGGCAATTCCGGCCAGGCGCCGCACCGCAGGCCGCCGGCGCAGCGCCACCTGCTGCGGCAGCGGCGCCCGAAGCCTCCTGCCGGCCGCTCAGAAGTTCTTGGTCAGGGTGGCTACGAGGCGCCGGTGGTTGGGTGACACCCGCTCCGCATCCGCTGCCGGCCCGGTGGCGGCCGCGTAGGCCCCCGACCGCGTGGCGCCCTGCAGGGCGCCCATGAGCGTGAGCCCGTCGCCGAAGTCCCAGGCCGCGCCGAGCAGGTAGTCCGCGTAGCTGGGCAGACCGAGCGAGCGGATGTCTCCGGACATGCGGGTGTAGCCCAGGCTGGCCTTCAGGGTGAGCTGCGGCGCCAGGGCACGGCTGTAGGCCAGGTTGACGTAGCCCGTTCCGCGCCCCGACAGGCCGGAGCCGCCGCTCGCACCGGCGTAGCCGAAGTAGTCGCGCGAGACGGTGTGGGCGTATTTCAGCGTGAACTGGCCCAGTGCTTCGTCGCTCCAGGCGGCGCTGGCGTACAGCTCGCGCGTGTTGCCGGCGCGGTTGCCCGGGTAGAGGTAGGCGAGGGCGCCCAGGTCCAGGTCGAACGGGCCGGCCTTGAAGCGGTAGCCACCGTAGACATCGCTCTCCAGGCGGTTGCCGCGCAGCCAGCGGACGCTGGAATTCCAGTTGCCCAGGTACCAGCCGGTGTCCGCGAAGGCGTAGTCCAGCCCGCCCTGCACGGCGGGCTTGACGCTGCGGCGCGTGGCGAAGCCGGCCGCATTCAGCACCTCCTGGTCCTGGCCGCGGAACTTGTAGCCGCTGGTGAGCGCCAGGTTGCCGGTGAGCTGCGCACGGGCCAGGGCAGGCGCGGCCAGGCAGGCTGCGAAGAGGGCCACCGGGAGCAGGGCGGTGGCGGGGGGGCGAAGGCGGAAGGTCATGGGAGCGGTACGCCGCGCTGGCGGCTTGCAAGGGAAACCGCCAGCGTAGAAAGGCCCGCGTCAAAACGGTGTCAAAAGGGGCTGGCCCCGCATCAAGGCGCCGTCAAACCCCTGGGGTGCAGTGCGGCGGCCGCACGCCTTTTTACGCCGCGTTTACGCGGCCCGCCGCAAGCTGTGCACACTTTTTACGGGCGGGTTTCCAGAATGCCTCCATCGCCCGCAAGGGTTGCTGGAGTGCAGAAATGGATGTCCTGTGGATTGCCGCCATCGCGGTGTTGTGGATCGCCATGGCCGAGGCCGTGGTGATCCTGGGTCGCCACGATGGCCGGCCGCGGGGAGGCGCACGATGATCGGCATCGAAGTGCTCTACGGGTTCGGCGCCATCGTGGCCGTGCTGCTGTTCGCGTACCTCGTGTTCGCGCTGATCTGCGCGGAGGAGTTCTGACATGGACACCTCTGCCTGGGGCCTGCTGGTCCTGTTCCTCGCCGTGCTGGGCGTGCTGGCGTGGCCGCTCGGCAAGGCGCTGGCCGCCGTGTGCGACGGTCGCCTGCCGCGCTGGATGCACCGCGCCGAGGCGCCGATCTACCGCCTGGCCGGCGTGCAGCCCGGCGTGGGCATGCACTGGCGCCACTATGCGCTGGCCCTGCTCGCCTTCAATGCGCTGGGCGTGTTCGCGGTCTATGCGCTGCAGCGCCTGCAGCACTTGCTGCCGCTGAATCCCCAGGGGATGGCCGCGGTATCGCCCGACTCGGCCTTCAACACGGCCGTGAGCTTCGTGGCCAACACCAACTGGCAGGGCTATGCGGGCGAGGGCACCATGGGCTACCTCGTGCAGATGCTCGGGCTGTCGGTGCAGAACTTCCTGTCGGCCGCCACGGGCATCGCCGTGGCCTTCGCGCTGGCCCGGGGCTTCGCCGCGCGGCGCACCGACGGGCAGGGCCACGTGGGCAACTTCTGGGCCGACCTGGTGCGCATCACGGCCTGGGTGCTGGTGCCGCTGTCGTTCGTGCTGGCGGTGTTCTTCGCGGGGCAGGGCGTGATCCAGAACTTCAAGCCCTACCAGGACGTGGCCACGCTGGAGACGACGACCTTCCAGGCGCCGCAGCTGGATGCGCAGGGCCAGCCGCTGAAGGATGCGGGCGGCAACCCGCTGACCCAGGAGGCGACCACGAACGTCCAGACCCTGCCCATGGGCCCGGTCGCTTCGCAGGAGGCGATCAAGATGCTGGGCACCAATGGCGGTGGCTTCTTCAACGCCAATTCGGCCCATCCCTACGAGAACCCGACGCCGCTCGCCAACTTCGTGCAGATGCTGGCGATCTTCCTGATCCCCGCGGCGCTGTGCTTCGCCTTCGGCCGCGTGGTGGGCGACTGGCGCCAGGGCGTCGCCATCCTGGCGGCGATGTCGATCCTGTTCGTGGTGGCCGTGATCGCGGTGACGGCGGCCGAGCAGGCGGGCAACCCGCAGCTCACCGCCCTGGGCGCGGACCAGGCCGCCTCGGCACTGCAGTCGGGCGGCAACATGGAGGGCAAGGAGGTGCGCTTCGGCATCTCCGCCTCCGCGCTGTTCGCGGCCGTGACCACGGCCGCCTCGTGCGGCGCCGTCAACGGCATGCACGACTCGTTCACGCCGCTGGGCGGCATGGTGCCGATGGTGCTCATGCAACTGGGCGAGGTGGTCTTCGGCGGCGTCGGCACGGGGCTGTACGGCATGCTGGTGTTCGCCATCCTGGCGGTGTTCATCGCCGGGCTGATGATCGGCCGCACGCCGGAATACCTCGGCAAGAAGATCGAGGTGCGCGAGATGAAGCTCACCTCCGTGGCCATTCTCGTGACGCCCATCCTCGTGCTGGTGGGCACCGCGGTGGCGGTGGCCGCGGCGGACGGCCGCGCGGGCATCGCGAATCCGGGCGCGCACGGCTTCTCGGAGGTGCTGTACGCGCTGACCTCGGCCGCCAACAACAACGGCAGCGCCTTCGCGGGCCTGTCGGCCAACACGCCCTTCTACAACGTGCTGCTGGCGCTGGCCATGTGGTTCGGCCGCTTCGGCGTGATCGTGCCCGTGCTGGCCATCGCGGGCTCCCTGGCATCGAAGAAGCGGCTGCCGGCCGGTGCCGGAACGATGCCCACGCACGGGCCCCTTTTCGTGGCGCTGCTGATCTTCACCGTGCTGCTGGTGGGCCTGCTGAACTACGTGCCCTCGCTCGCGCTGGGCCCGGTGGTCGAGCACCTGGTGCTCCAGGCGCGCTGACCGGCAAGGAGAACGACATGACGACACCCACGACAACGACAACGGCAACCGCCACCCCCCAGGCCCGCCCCCGGGCCCTCACGCTGCTCGATGCCGCGCTCGTGCGCCCGGCGCTCTGGCAGGCCTTCGCCAAGCTGGATCCGCGCGTGCAATGGCGCAATCCGGTGATGTTCATCGTCTTCATCGGCAGCATCTTCACCACGCTGCTGTGGCTGCAGGCGCTCACGGCGGCGCAGGACATGGGAATGCGGCCGGCCTTCATCCTGGCCGTGGCGGTATGGCTGTGGTTCACGGTGCTGTTCGCCAACTTCGCCGAAGCGCTGGCCGAAGGCCGCAGCAAGGCGCAGGCCGCATCGCTGCGAGGCCTGCGCAAGGACACCTGGGCCAAGAAGCTCTCCGAGCCGCGCCACGGCGCGCGCTTCCTGCCCGAGCAGGCGGCCAACCTGCGCCGTGGCGATGTGGTGCAGGTCGATGCCGGCGACGTGATCCCGCTCGACGGCGAGGTCATCGAAGGCATGGCCTCGGTGGACGAGAGCGCCATCACCGGCGAATCCGCACCCGTGGTGCGCGAGTCCGGCGGGGATTTCTCGGCCGTGACCGGCGGCACGCGCGTGCTCTCCGACTGGCTGGTGGTGCGCATCACCGTGAACCCGGGCGAATCGTTCCTCGACCGCATGATCGGCATGGTGGAGGCCGCTAAGCGCCAGAAGACGCCCAACGAGGTGGCGCTCACCATCCTGCTGGTGGCGCTCACGATCGTGTTCCTCGTGGTGACGGTGACACTGCTGCCGTTCTCGATCTTCAGCGTATCGGCGTCGGGCTCGGGCACCGTGGTGTCGCTCACCGCGCTCATCGCGCTGCTGGTGTGCCTCATCCCCACCACCATCGGCGGCCTGCTCTCGGCCGTGGGCGTGGCGGGTATGAGCCGCATGATGCAGGCCAACGTGATCGCGACCTCGGGCCGCGCCGTCGAGGCCGCGGGCGACGTGGACGTGCTGATGCTCGACAAGACCGGCACCATCACGCACGGCAACCGGCAGGCGAGCACCTTCCTGCCGGCTCCGGGCGTGTCGCGGGCGCACCTCGCGCGGGCGGCACTCATGGCCTCGATGGCCGACGAGACACCCGAGGGCCGCAGCATCGTGGAGCTGGCGCGGCGCGAAGGCATCGAGGCGGAGGCGGATGCCGGCGGGGGCGTGGTGCTGGTGCCCTTCACGGCGCAGACGCGCATGAGCGGCGTGGATCTGCCCGCCCGGGGCACCGCCGCGCCGGTGGCGCTGCGCAAGGGCGCCGTGCAGGCCCTGGCCCGGCATGTGCAGGCGCTGGGCGGCGCGCTGCCGCAGGAGGTGGCGCGCGCGGCCGACGACGTGGCCCGGCGCGGCAGCACGCCGCTGGCCGTCGCCGAGGGCACGCGCGTGCTCGGGGTGGTGGAGCTCAAGGACATCGTCAAGGCCGGCATCCAGGCGCGCTTCGCCGAGCTGCGGCGCATGGGCATCAAGACGGTGATGATCACGGGCGACAACAAGCTCACGGCGGCGGCCATCGCGGCCGAAGCGGGCGTGGACGACTTCCTGGCCGAGGCCACGCCCGAGGACAAGCTGGCCCTGATCCGCCGCTACCAGTCCGAAGGCCGCCTCGTCGCCATGACGGGCGACGGCACCAACGACGCGCCCGCGCTGGCCCAGGCCGACGTGGCGGTGGCCATGGGCAGCGGCACGCAGGCTGCGAAGGAGGCCGGCAACATGGTGGACCTGGATTCCAACCCCACCAAGCTGCTGGAGGTGGTGGAGACGGGCAAGGCGCTGCTCATGACGCGCGGCTCGCTCACCACCTTCTCGATCGCGAACGACGTGGCCAAGTACTTCGCCATCATCCCGGCGATGTTCGTGTCCACCTACCCGCAGCTCGGGGCGCTGAACGTGATGGGGCTGGCCAGCCCGTCCTCGGCCATCCTCTCTGCGGTGATCTTCAATGCGCTGATCATCGTCTTCCTGATCCCGCTGGCACTGCAGGGCGTGCGCTACCGCCCGGTGGGCGCCGCCGCACTGCTGCGCCGCAACCTCGCCATCTACGGCATGGGCGGCCTCATCGTGCCGTTCATCGGCATCAAGCTCATCGACTGGGCGCTCGTGGCCGTGGGCCTCGTCTGAGCCCGGCCTCGCCGAAAGGACATTCCATGACGACCTCCCCCCCCGACGCCATCGCGGCATCGCCTGCTTCCTCCTCCGCGCCGGACGGCGGTGCGCCTGCCGCGGTCCGTGGCCCGCTGCTGCGGCCGGCCCTGTCGCTCTTCGTGATCCTGTCGCTGGTCACCGGCGTGCTCTATCCGCTCGCGGTCACCGGCGTGGCGCAGGCGGCCTTCCCGCAGCAGGCGGCAGGCAGCCTGCTGCACGACCGGGCCGGCCACGCGGTCGGCTCGGCGCTGATCGGGCAGAACTTCACCGACCCCGGGCATTTCTGGGGCCGGCCTTCGGCCACCGCGCCCATGCCCTACAACGCGGGCGCCTCGGGAGGTTCGAACCTCGGGCCCCTCAATCCTGCGCTGGTCGATGCCGTGAAAGCGCGCGTGGCGGCACTGCGGGAGGCCGACCCGGGCAACACCGCGCCCGTGCCGGTGGACCTGGTCACGGCCTCGGCCAGCGGGCTCGATCCGCATATCAGCCCGGCGGCCGCGCGCTACCAGATCGCCCGCGTGGCGCGCGCGCGGGGCCTGCCGCCCGAGCGCGTGGAAGCCCTGGTGCGTGAGCACACCCAGGCGCCCGCCATCGCCTGGCTGGGCGACGCCGGCGTGAACGTGCTGGCCCTCAACCTCGCGCTCGACGCGCTGCGCTGAATCCGCGAGACTGCGGGGCGCCGCGTGCCCCGCCACCCTCAAGCTCTGCCGCCACTGCATGCCCGACACCCGACCCGATCCCGATGCCCTCATCGCGCAGATGCGCGCGGAGGAGCAGCGCGTGCAGCGCGGCAAGCTGCGCATCTATTTCGGTGCCAATGCGGGCGTGGGCAAGACGTGGTCCATGCTGAGCGCCGCGCAGCGCGAGCGGCAGGCCGGGCGCGACGTGCTCGTCGGCGTGGTGGAAACCCATGGCCGCACGGAGACCGCCGCTCTGCTCGAAGGCCTGCCGGTGCTGCCGCGGCGCAGCCTGGAGCACCGCGGTCGTGCGCGCCCCGAGTTCGACCTGGACGCGGCCCTCCAGCGGCGCCCCGCGGTGCTGCTGGTGGACGAGCTGGCCCACACCAACGCGCCGGGGTCGCGCCACGCCAAGCGCTGGCAGGACGTGCAGGAACTGGTGGCTTCGGGCATCGAGGTCTGGACCGCGCTCAACGTGCAGCACCTTGAAAGCCTCAACGGCACCGTGGGTGCCATCACCGGCGTGCGCGTGCACGAGACCGTGCCCGACACGGTGCTGGACGAGGCCGACGAGGTCGTGCTGGTCGATGCCACGCCCGACGAGATGGCCGCCCGCCTGGCCGCGGGCAAGGTCTACGTGCCCCAGCAGGCCGAGCGCGCGGCGCAGAATTTCTTCCGCAAGGGCAACCTTATCGCGCTGCGCGAGATCGCCCTGCGGCGCACCGCCGAGCACGTGGAAGACGACGTGCGCGGCTGGCGCGTGGAGCAGTCCGGCGGCGGGCATGGCGTGCCGCCTGCATGGAACACTTCCGGCGCGCTGCTGGCCTGCGTGGGGCCGCACGAGGACGCGGCCCATACGGTGCGCACGGCCGCGCGGCTGGCCGGCCAGCTCAATGTGCGCTGGCATGCGGCCTATGTCGAGACGCCGCGGCTGCAGCGGCTGCCCGCGCCGCAGCGCGACCGCGTGCTCGCCGTGCTGCAGCTGGCCGAAGGCCTGGGTGCGGAGACGGCGGTGCTCACCGGCAGCGCGGTGGCACCCGCGCTCGCGGAACACGCGCGCCAGCTCAATTGCGCCACCCTGGTGGTCGGGCGCGCCCGCATGCGTGCAGGCCGTGGGCGCTGGTGGTGGCCGGTGCCCGGGATGGCGCAGGCCATCGGCACCGCCGCGCCGGCCCTGGACATCGTGGAAGCGGGTGAGCCCGGCAGCAGCCGCCGTCTGGCCGCATCCCCCTGGCGGCAGGCCGCAGAAGCGGCACCGGCCGCGCCTGCTGCGGCGAATGGCGGCGACGAACGCCATGCCGCCCGCTGGCCCGGCTACGGCGCGGCGGCGGCATCGAGCGTGGCGGTCACGCTCATGGCGCTTCCGCTGTCGGGCGTGCTGGAGCTGACCAACATCGTCATGCTCTATCTGCTGGGCGTGGTCGGCGTGGCCATGCGCTTCGGGCGCGGCCCTGCGGCGCTGGCCGCGCTGCTCAACGTGGCGGCCTTCGATTTCGTGTTCGTCTCGCCGCGCCTCTCCTTCGCCGTGAGCGACGTGCAGTACCTCGTCACCTTCTCGGTGATGCTGGGCGTGGGGCTGCTGGTCGGGCAGCTCACGGCCGGCCTGCGGTTTTCCGCCGGCGTGTCGGCAGGGCGCGAGCAGCGCACGCGTTCGCTGTTCGAGCTGACGCGCGAACTCTCGGCCGCACTGGAGGCTGCGCAGATCGTGGACATCGGCACGGCGGCGGTGCAGCAACATTTCGGTGGGCAGGCCCTGGTGCTGCCGCTCGATGAGAGCGACCGCCTCATGCTGCCCGCGCAGCCTCCGGCCGGATTCGATGCGAGCGTGGCCGACTGGACGCTGCGCCACGGGCAGAGCGCCGGGCTCGGAACGGCCACGCTGGCCGCGCAGAGCTGGCGCTACGTGCCCCTCACGGCCCCCATGCGCGTGCGCGGCGTGCTGGCGCTCGCGCCCGCGCGGCCGCGCTGGCTCCTCATTCCCGAGCAGGCGCGGCAACTCGACACCCTGGCCCGCCAGATCGCCATCGCCCTGGAGCGCGTGCACTACGTGGACGTGGCGCAGCGCGCCGTCGTCGACATGGAGTCCGAGCGCCTGCGCAACGCCCTGCTGGGCGCGATATCGCACGATGTGCGCACGCCGCTCACCGCGCTCATCGCGCTCGCCGAGTCCTTGCCCGCGCAATCCGGCGAAGCGCTGCAGGCCGCCTCGCGCAGCATCGTGCAGCAGGCGCATCAATTGCACGCCCTGGTGAGCAACCTGCTGGACATGGCACGGCTCGAGAGCGGCCTGTCGGGAGGCCATGTGAGCCTGCGGCGCGACTGGCAGTCGGTGGAGGAGGTCGTGGGCTCGGCCATCCGCGCGGCGCGGCCCGCGCTGGGTGCGCTCGAGGTGCGCACATCGCTGCCGCCGGATCTGCCGCTGGTGGAATTCGATGCGGTGCTGATCGAGCGCGTGCTGGTCAATCTTCTGGAAAACGCCGCCAAGTACGGCGCGCCGCCCATCGATATCGCGGCCGAGGCTTTGCCGGGCGCCCTGCAGATCCGTGTGCGGGACCATGGCCCCGGCCTGCCGGCAGCATTGCGCGGGCAGGAGCAGACGCTGTTCGACAAATTCACGCGCGGGCAGGCCGAATCCGCCACACCGGGTGTGGGTCTGGGGCTGGCCATCTGCAAGGCCGTGGTGCTGGCGCACGGCGGCGACATCGCCGCGGGCGGCGTGTCCCTCGGGCAGGGCGCAGAATTCACCGTCACGCTGCCGCGGCGCGAACCGCCTCCCGTGCCCGAGGCGGCCGATCCGCCCGAACCCGCGCTGCCGGATTCGCCGCACCACCCCTCCCACCTGCCCCCACCGCCATGAACCTGCGCACCGCGATCGTTGTCGAGGACGAGCCCCAGATCCGCCGCTTCGTGCGCGGAGCGCTGGAGGACGAGGGCTGGCAGGTGTACGAGGCCGCCACGCTGCGCGAGGGGCTCTCGGCCGCCGGCACGCGGCAACCCGACCTGCTGGTGCTCGACCTCGGCCTGCCCGACGGCGATGGACTGGCGCTGCTGCGTGATGTCCGCAGCTGGTCGGCCGTGCCAGTGATCGTGCTCTCCGCCCGCACCGATGAAGCCGACAAGATCGCCGCGCTCGACGCGGGGGCTGACGATTACCTCACCAAGCCCTTCGGGACGGGCGAACTGCTGGCGCGGGTGCGTGCCAACCTGCGGCGGCCGCGGCCCGCGACGGGGCAGGGCCTGCAGCCCGAATCGGCAGAGCCGCTGTTCCGCTTCGGCGATATCGAGGTGGACCGCGCCGCGCGGCTGGTGCGGCGCGGGGGCGCCGTCGTGCACCTCACGCCCACCGAATACCGCATGCTCACCGTCCTCGTGGCCAACGCGGGGCGCGTGATCACCCAGCGCCAGCTGCTGCGCGAGGTGTGGGGCCCTGCGCGCTCCGACCAGAGCCACTACCTGCGCATCTACATGGGGCATCTGCGCCAGAAGCTCGAAGCGGACCCCGCGCAGCCGCGCCATCTGCTCACCGAAACGGGCGTGGGCTATCGGCTGTCCGCCTGATGCAACTTCGCGCCCGGGCCCCTGTGGACGGCGCACCCTCATGGGCGCATTGGCGTGCGGTTGATGCAGCGCACCGGCTTTTTTACGCACTTTTGACGGCCGTCTTCCTAGACTGGAAGCTGCTTCACCACTGGTGCTTCGCCGCGGCAGACCGCCCTGTGCGAGGCCTATCGAACATGCTGCTGCATCGCATTTTTCTTCAGGGCGACGAGCGTCCGGTCGCCGCCACCTCGTCACCCACTCCTGCCCGATCCGCTTCGCCGTGGGTGGTGCTGCCCGTCGTGATGGCCCGGGAGCCCGCGCTGCGCGTGCGCCAGCGGCTGCACGGGGCATTGGGGCACCTGCTGGGAACCTACAGCCTTTCGGTGGATGCGGTGCGGCCGGTCTGCACGGTCCACCTGCACCTGCGGGAATCCGAGGTCGGCGAATGCATGGACCGGATCATGGCAGCCCTGCCGACGGCGGAGTTCGGCCGCGTGAACCGCGTGTTGCATGAGTCCCGGGACCGGCAGGGGGCCGGGCCCGCATTGCGCGAGGTGTGCCGTGCCCACGCTTGACATGGCCGCGGTGGGCCATGCCTGCCTCGCCGTCCTGGCCCTGTTCACGCCGCTGGCCGTGGCGTGGAGCATCGTGCGCTGGTGCGGCCGCAAAAGCGCCCGGCGGAGCGCGGTGCGCTGACAGCACCCGGGGCCCGCCGGCCAGTAGGCCCGGGTGCGATGCTTATCCGGCCTCGTCCACGCGCACTGACTTTCGATCGAAGTAAATGAGAAAAAACCTTTCTTTCATTGCACAAAAGATCGAAGAAGACGAGAATAAATAGCAAAGTGGTTGCGACTAGATTGGTCGCCCAGGCATCGGAGCTAGGAGCCGTGCATGCCCGTTCGCAGGATTCCGAAGAACCACCTGTTCGTCACAGGCCGGCATGCGACCGATCTCTCGCGCGAGATGGTCGAGTTCGAATCCTTGCTAGAAAAGGAGTACATGCTGCTTCTGGACTTTGATGCACGGGTGGCCGAGTACGAGGCGCAGCCCGTACGTATCCGGCTGCCCGAAAGGCGCTCCTATGTTCCGGACATTCTGGTGAGGTTCCATCCGGGGCCTGACGGCGTCGAGCCACCCCAGGAACTGGTGGAGATCAAAACCCAGGCGCACCTGGAGCGTTACGCCCAGGAGTACTCTGCCAAGTTCGCCGCCGCCGAGCGCTACGCCCACGAGATGGGGTGGCGGTTTTGCACCAAGACGGAGAAGGACATCCGGACGCCGCGCTTGGCGAACCTCAAATTCCTGCGCGGATACCGGCGCCACACACCGCCACCCGAAGACATTGACCGGGTGCTGGAACGCATCGGCTTCCTGGGCGGCCGCAGTTCGTCAGAGTGCGTCATTGCCTCCATGGCAGCCGCACACGACGAACGGGCTCGGTGGCTGCCGGTGCTTTGGCACTTGGTCGCCACGCGGCGGGTACAAGCCGATCTGGACAGTGCCTTCGGGTCCGACGTGCCGCTCTGGCTGGGAGAGGACTGACGCGCATGGCCTCAATCTCCCGTTCCAGCAAGAAGCCGACGCTTTTGCACATCAGCAAAGGTGCACTGGTCCGGCACAATGACCGCGAGTACGTCGTCATGCGCGTTGCGGACTTGAACAAGGTCCTGGTGCGTGAAGTGGCTTCCGGAGAGATGGCGCTGCTTACCATCAGTTCGCTGGAAGAGCCCACGCGTTCGTCGGCACCGGCGGCGCGTGAATCCGCCCTTGAAGAGATGTCCGAAGAGGCATGGGCACAAGCCGAGTACCGGCTTAAGGTCCTGGAGCCGTTGCTGAGCGCCCGCCCCGGTCGTTCCCGGCAGGACTACGCAGACGTGGCGGCGCAAGCGAACGTGTCCGTGAGCACGATCTACCGATGGATGAAGGACTACACGGCCACGGGTCTCGTGTCGTCCTTGCTGCCGACGCGGAGAGCCGGTGGGCGAGGCCGCAGCCGCTTGAGTGCCGAGGTGAAGCTGATCGTCGACCACTACATCCAGAACCACCACCTGACGCTGCAAAAACCCAGCGTCACGGAAAGCACCCGGGAAATACGGCGGTTGTGCGATAGCGCAAGGCTAAGCCCCTTGCCCTCTGAAACCACCGTTCGCCGACACCTGGACTGGATCGATGAGCAAGAGCGCGTCAAGCGGCGCGAGGGGGCGCACCAAGCCCGCCAGCGCTTCGCCGTCAACAAGGGCTCCATCCCCGACACGGATTGGCCCTTGGCCATGGTCCAGATGGATCACACGCTGCTGCCGGTGATCATCGTGGACGACGAGCATCGCAAGCCGATCAATCGCGCGTGGATCACCCTGACCATCGACGTGAATAGCCGCGTGTGCTTGGGCATGTACCTGTCGCTGGATCCACCGTCTGCCATGTCCGCGGGAATGTGCGTGTCGCACGCCATTCTTACCAAGGAGGCATGGATGGCGCGCATGGGATACGCCGACATCGAGTGGCCCTTCTACGGCGTGATGGACGTCTTGCACATGGACAACGCGCGCGAGTTCCGTGGGCGCATGCTCCTGTCTGCAGGCAAGGAATACCACATCGACATTCACCTGCGTCCGGTCAAGCAGCCGCACTACGGCGCCCACATCGAGCGCCTGATGGGCACGGTTTCGCAGGAACTCAAGGCCGTGAAGGGCGCCACCTTCTGCGGCCCTGCAGAAAAAGGCGAGTACGACGCCGAGGGCAATGCTTGCATGACCTTCGACGAACTGGAGAAATGGCTCGTCCTGATGTTCGCCCGTTACCACCGCGATCTCCACTCCGGCATCGGCACCACCCCGCTCACCAAGTGGCGCGAAGGCATCCTCGGCACCAACAAGCAGCCCGGCCGGGGCTTGCCTCCGCGCCGCACCGACGAGGAAAGGGTGCGCCTGGACTTCATGCCCTACGAGGAGCGGACCGTGCAGGACTACGGCGTAGTTATCGACAACGTGCATTATTTTCATGACGTGCTGCGGCCCTGGGTCAATGCGCGTGATCCCAAATACCCCAAACATTCGCGCAAGTTCCGCTTCCGCTACGACCCGCGCGACATCAGCACGCTCTACTTCTTCGACCCCGATATCCAGCGCTACTTCCCGATCCCTTACCGGGACACCGGCCTGCCCCCTGTCAGCATCTGGGAACTGCGCGCGGCCCAGAAGAAGGCCGAGGAGATCGGCATCGACGTGTACAGCGAGCGCGAGGTGTTCTCGCTGATCACGCGCCAGCGCGAGATCGAAGATGCTGCGGCTGCCAAGACCAAGACGGCCCGACGTGCCAAGCAGCAGCGCTCCCAGCAGGCCAAGGCCCGCGAAACCAAGAAAACCGACCTGCCCACGGTCAGCGTGGTAGCGCCTTCCACCACCGCGCCAGCATTGCGGGGCTACGACCCCGACAAGATCCGCCCCTTGGACGACGATGAATAGCGCCGCCGACAGCTTCATCCACCTGCGGCCCCAAGCCCGCGAAGCATTGGCGCTGTCCGATGACGAGCGCATCCGCTTCATCCGCGCTGGGACCTGGCTGCCCCTGGGGCATGCCAAGGCTGCGCTGGCGCGGTTCGAAGAGTTGCTGACTTACCCCAAGGTCACTCGCGTGCCGTGCTACCTGCTGGTAGGCCCTTCCTACAGCGGCAAGACGTCCATCCTCGAGCGCTTCATGGAGTTGCACCCTCCGGACCTCGATCCGACCCAGGAGGTCACGATCTGTCCGGTGCTGATGGTGGACGCACCGCCCAAACCGGACATCGCGGATTTCTACAGCCGCATCCTGGATGCGCTGATGAGCCCGTACAAGCCCACGGCACCCGCGTATGAGAAGTACTCCCAGGTCAAGCGCCTGTTCAGGCAGATGGATGTGCGTGTGCTGATCATCGACGAGATCCACCACCTGATCGCCGGCAGCCAGAACCGCCAACGGGAATTTCGCAACGCGCTCAAGAGCCTCAGTAACGAGACCAAGGTCAGCATCGTCGCTTCGGGTATCGAGGAGGCTTACAACGCCTTCAACGCGGATCCGCAGATGTCAAGCCGCTTCGTTCCGATCGAGGTGCCCCGTTGGTCGCCTAGCGCCGAATTAGGGGCATTGCTCATGACGCTGGAGCGCCGATCTCCTCTGCACAAGCCATCCCACCTGCATGCCACCGACCTAATGCTGGCCATCCACTCGCGCAGCGAGTCGATGCTCGGCGACATCTGCGACCTCGTCAAAGAGGCTGCGGTCGCTGCGATCCGTAGCGGGAAGGAGTGCATCACGGTCGACCAGATCACGAGGCTGGAATGGGTGCCTCCCTCCAAACGGAAGATGTACCGCAGGCCGCTGTAGACCGCACGGCGTGCAGGAGCCGGGGAGCGCACACGGAGCTCTGGCCGATCCGCTATAAGCCGCTGCCCGACGAGTTATTGTCCTCTTGGCTAGTGCGGCTTGCCCATGGCCACGGCCTCAAGGTTCAAACCTTCTGCAACCTGATCTTCGGCAACCGACGTCAAGTCTGGAACCGGGACATCGATCGATTGGCACCGGACTGGCTCGTCGAGGCGCTTGCCCTGCACACCGGAACGCCGATAGAGATTGCGCGCAGGACGACCCTGAAGGTCTTCGAGGGCACCCTGTACCCCCACTTTCATCCGTCCGGAACTCTGCTGTGGATTCAGACCATGAAGGTGTACCACCGGCAATGCGAAGGGCTGGGACAGCAGTACTGCCCCGCGTGCCTTTCGGCTGATACCGTGCCGTATTTCCGGAAGACCTGGCGTGTGAGTTTGAAGACCTTCTGCCTTCAACACGGCTGTTATCTGCTTGACCGGTGCCATGCCTGCAGAGCGCCGGTGGCGTTCCATCGGGTGGACATGGACAGGGGCGAAACAGAGGCGGCAGCGCTGGCGCGATGCCACCGGTGCGGTGAGGATCTCAGCAACGGCCCTCGCTGCCCGCCACGCATTTGGGACGAGGAGGCGTTCACGGCCCTGTCTCGGATTATCGGGGCGCTGGATTCCGCCACGCTGGGCGAACAGACGCCGCTGAGCCCAAGCACCCTGGCCGTGCTGCGGCATTTGGGCGCGATGCTTTTGGGGCGTCGGCGCAAGCTGTGCTTGCGGGCATACCTCTCGGAGCTCTTCGCGGTCGCGGAGCCGAAGGTGGACAGCCGTAAGAGGCCAGTTATCGAGTCACAGGGTATCGAGATGCGGCACACGGTGCTCGCATGGTCGGCATGGCTGTTGTGCTCACCCACTGAGCGAATAGAAAAAGCTATCGCTGCAAGAGCTGTTCAGTTCAACCATTTCTTAAGAGATTTAGACGACCCACCGCAGTGGTATTTGGATTGCATTCAGCAGAATGCGGGAGTGCGGCGGCGGGAGTCGAGGGGTTTCGGCGGTGAGACAGAACGGCGCAGCTGATAGGCAGAATATGCCTCTCTTCCGCTTGTAAGGGCAGGTATGCATCAATTTCCGCAAGACACCTCCATCGGCGCATCCCACTTGTGAACGTGAACGCCATCTGAGAATGGCGGAAATTAAATGAGAACTTCGGACAATTTCGGAATTATTTGAGAATTTTTCAGCGGCAGCGGCCCCGAAAGTCCATCCTCGCCTCTAGTGACCCGTTGCCTCCTGTCCTCAGGGCCCACCACAAATGTCAGGGGGCAGCAGGCTTCGAGCACCTAGCACGCTGGAATTTGCTTGCCGGGTTCTTGATGAACCCGCCCCTCGCGCTAGCAACGCTTCATACGGATCAATGGCTCACCACCGCTGATTTGCTTGACTGCTGCTTTGATGACCCCAACGCTACCAGCGTCATGGAGCCTGTTTGTGCAACAAAGCCCCTCCATGCTCTGCAATTTGAGATGAGGCGCAACTCAGATGTATCAAGATGTGCTAAAAGATCATCGAGTAACGCTGCAATTAGTCGTTACGTAAAGCCATTTTTACATATCACTGAGGATCTGAGATGGCAGTTGCAAAGAAAGCTATTGGCGGAAAAAAACCAGGCGACGGTAATCTGACGTTGCGGGAAAAAAAATACCTGGCCCAAAATGATCATTTGAAAGCGAAATTGGATGCAGAGAAAGCCAAGGTCAAAGTAAAAGATGCGCAACTCAAAGAGGTGCGTGAAAAACTTCAGACCGCACTCGGCGCAGCGAAGGCCGCATTGGCAAAGGCTGCGCCAACCGCACCTCAGTCCGCAGTAAGAGCAGCGGCGAAAGGTGCTAAGACAAGTTCCAAGTGAAGAGCCCCCAATTGTGCTTAGTACAGCCCGCTACGCGGGCTTTTTCGCTTCAGAGCCGTTGCACTCATGAGCTTTGAGAGGCTTTGTTGCACAAATCGCCTTGTTGCCAACCGTAGACTGATGGCGTGACAGAAGCAAAGAGCAAGCTGCGGGCCAAGTACCGCACGACGAACTGGAAGACATACAACGCGGCGTTGAAGGCGCGAGGCTCGATGACGATGTGGCTGGATGAGCGCATGCAGTGGCTTGGAAAGCCGAACGGCAAGCGCGGGCGCAGCCCGACGTTCTCGGATGCGCCATCCAGTTCTGCCTGAGCATCAAGTGCCTGTTCGGCCAGCCCTTGCGGCAAGCCCTGGGCATGGTGGAGAGCCTGCTGCGGCTGGCCAAGCTGGACTGGGCGGAGCCCGACTTCAGCACGGTGTGCCGGCGCCAAAAGAGCTTGCAGGTCGACCTGAGCTACCGGCCGAACCGGTCGGCGTTGCAGTTGCTGGTCGACAGCACCGGCATCAAGTTCCTGGGCGAAGGCGAGTGGAAACGCAAGAAGCATGGCGCCGAGTACCGGCGCGAATGGCGCAAGGTCCATCTGGGCATCGACGCCAAGACGCTGGAGATACGCGCCATCGAGGTGACCAGCAATGCGATCGGAGATGCGCCGATGCTGCCCGAGTTGCTGGGGCAGATCCCTGCCGAGGAGCCCATCGAAAGCGTCTGCGCCGATGGCGCCTACGACACGCGGGGCTGCCTGGACGACATCGCTGAACGGCACGCGACTGCGGGGCCCCCCCGCGCAAGAACGCCACGCATTGGAAGAAGGTCAGTGCAGGATCTGAACAACGCAATGAGTCCGTCCGTGCGTACAAGCGCTTCGGGCCCGAGCATCTGCAAGAAGGAAGTGGAGCGGGTACCACCGACGCAGCCTTGTGGAGACGAAGATGCACTGCTTCAAGCGCTTGGGCGAACGGGTGACCGCGCGCACCTTCGACCGCCAGTTTGTGGAACTGCATGTCCGCGCGGCCCTGCCCAATCGCTTCAGCCAGATCGGCCGTCCTCAAACAGTGCCGGTGACTGCTGTGGCATAAGTCCGTCTGGGGAGGGGGGCATGCCGTCCGAAACGCGATTTGTGCAACAGAGCCCTTGGAAGGCAGATTCATGGACGCAGGATGTGTAGTTGTCGCTATGACTCCAATGACTGCACTGGCCGGATTCTGTCTTCTTTGGAAGGACGTTGTGGCTCAATTGCCGACTCTGCCTGCGCGCTTGGCGATAGCTAATCCGCGACCACCGCAGATGAAGGACTTCCCAAGACAAGACCACCTGAAAAACTGCCTCATACATTTATTTTCCCAAGGGGGTTGATAATTTTTGTTACGCAGATACGATCTATTCGCCGGGAGCTCGTAACGTTAGAGCAACTATGACCGTCAAGCGAGTATCCGACTAGTCAGGCTGCAAAAATCATCGGAGGGATTATGAAGACGATTTCTTATAGTACCGTCAGCAGTGTTATATCGCTGTGTCTCGCCCTTAGCGGTTGCGCCTTCTTCAGGCCAAGCCCAGCCGATGTGCTATTGGAATCCTGTAGAGCGCTAGAGCTGCCAAAGCAGGGCGGTACGTTCAAATTAGGCGGTCTAGAAGTCCCTTTCAGACCTCAGCGGCCAATTAAAATTGGAACGATCGACTTCAGTGTTAAAGATGCTCAACGTGTATCGGACGAAATTTATGCGATGGCTGAATTACGTAGGTCGCAGTGCACAGTGATATCAGGAGCGTTGTTAGGATCCCCTCCTCCAACTGGGGCGCAAATTATTGCCTTGCAGGAGGGAATAGACAAGGTCAAGAAAAAGTCCGATGACCTAGTAAGCGTTCTTAAAACTCCTGGAGCTACGCCTAAAGAGGCATTGGACAAGGCCCAAGAGGCTAAGGCTGCTGCGGATAATGAGGCTGCAAAAGCCAGAGCGGAATTTAAGGGGCCTTTCGCATCCAAGGTTGGCGTAGATGACCTTTCCGATGAACTTGCAGCTGAGTTAACTAGTTTTAGGAAAATAGGAGCAATCAAGGCTGAAGTTGACCAAATGCAAAGGCAGATTGCCGACATTAAAAGTGCGACGAGGTTTTTTCAAATATCAGTTACGGGATTCGAGACTTACGGCATTGCTCTTACTGCACCGATGAAGGACGAACTTTCGAAGCAGATTGAATCTATCCTTCGCAGTGCGGGGCCTTTCTCAGTTCCTAGAATTGCAGTAGTTGGCTACGCGGATGACACCGGTGTGTACCTCGGTAATCTTGACATTGGCTTGCAGCGCGCCACTTCGGTTGCTGCATATTTAGGCCGTACCTTTCCGCAGCGTGCAGAAATAACGACAATTAGCAGTGGAGGCGTCCGCCATAATGACAAAAATGCCCGCCGCGTTGATGTTTTGATTTCATGAAATTTGAACAACATGGAAGGCAGCCTGAAAAATATTTACCTGCTGAAAATTGGAAACCTGGGAACCCTCAAATCGATTATCCGTATTAGGTGCGCAGATCGCTCGCTCAGGGCTGATTGATTTTAGAAAACATACTCCGATCTGCAATTTGTGTAATTTGTGGCTCCTGAATAATTGGCCAAAATAACTGTTCGGATAATATGTTTTGTGGGGATTTGTGGTTTTCAAGGCTATTTGAATGCCCAGGCGATTATTTGTCAATTAGTTATGGGAGGTTTTGATGGAGTGCTATAAGCTGGGCGAAGGTGTTTTTAGGCGTGTGATCGATCCGACTGAAGCTCAAGGTGACGGAGACGCAGAAGAGATTATTTATAAATCGGGTTATGATATCGCCGTCTGTACGTCTCGTACTGATGCGGGAGGCGCTGAAATTTCGATTTACGAGACAGCAGATCGTAGCCTTCCTCGCTACTATATTGATCTTATGGGAGCAAACCAGAGTATTGCGAGCTTCGTTGCGGATGATTTTCCTGCATTGATCGCCACCTTAAAAGAGATTGCGCCGTTGATCTCTCTTATTGGCATAGATCAAATGGCAGCTACTAGGGTGCACGACAAAGCTTAATTCTCTCGTCGCTTTGAATTGGGTATTAACTCCGCAAAGGGCGTCAAAAGAGCGACGAGACCTGTAATCAAAAACGCTATTTAAGAATAAAAGCGTATTGTCAGAATTAAATGAGAATTTAAGCTCTCGCGCTGTCAGCAACTAGGTTGCAAATGGCTCAGCCTGGAGCAATGCTAGAAGTACGACTTGCTATTCGTCCGTTTGCCTCAAGGGGCAGAATTGGCCAAAAGCAGCCGGTCAACCTTGGCTCAGAATGGGCGAGACGGTTGCCACACATAGCTACGGATGGGAACCTCTCAAAACCTACAAAAGTTGCAAGTTTGAGCGCCGTAACTTGTTGATTTATATGGGCGCTGCGTAACTGGGGTGTATCCGTCCGGCCAAGTCATCTTGAATCTGCCGCGTACAGCGGCAAGGATCGTGTCCACGTACCTTAGGTGGACATGATGACAAGCGAGAAGAAGGACATGCGGCGGCAGTACAGCGCGGCGATGAAGGCGCAGGTGTTGGCCGCGTGCGGCGAGCCTGGCGCGTCGGTGGCCAAGGTGGCAATGGCACACGGCATCAATGCCAACGTCGTGCACCGTTGGCGGCAACTGGTCCGCGAGGGCAAGAGAGTGGCGCCCACCAAGACAGGCGAGTTCATCGCCTTGCCGCTTGCCGTGCCGGCGGCACAGGGCGCAGCGCCCGTGGACATCCGCGTGGAGCTGCGTCGCGGCGCCATCACGATGAACATCATTTGGCCGACCAGCGCGGCGGCGGACTTTGCCGCGTGGACTCGCGAGCTGCTCCGGTGATCCGGGTGGACGCGATCTGGCTGGCCTGCGAGCCGCTGGACATGCGTGCTGGCACCGAGACGGCGCTAGGCCGCGTGGTCAAGGTCTTCGGTGAAGCGCGGCCACACCATGCTTACCTGTTCGCCAATCGGCGCGCCAACCGCATTAAGGCGCTGGTACACGACGGCATCGGCGTGTGGCTGGCGGCCAGGCGGCTGAACGCCGGCCGCTTCGTCTGGCCTCAGCAGGGCAACACGCTGGCACTGACGCGGCCGCAGCTGGACGTGCTGGTGCTGGGCCTGCCCTGGCAGCGCATCGGCGAGGCGGGTGTGATCACCTCGCTGTGAGCCGTCCATTGCGGACTGTGCTGATGGCACGCTGCAGCGCGTGCTGGCAGCATCACGGCCGTGATGGACAGCACCCACCTCATCGATCCAGCCTTCGCGGGCATGAGCTTCGCCGAGGTGTGTGCACTGGCCCTGCAACAGCAGGCCCAGATCAAGCACATCAGCGCCCTCAACGCCAAGATGGCGCACGAGATGGCTGTGCTCAAGCGCTTGAAGTTTGCCGCCACGTCGGAGCGCTTCAGCCCCGAGCAGAAGAGCTTGCTGGAAGAGGCCATTGACGAGGACCTGGCGGCGCTGGGCCGAGAGATCGGCAAGCTCAAGCAGCCGGCCAAGGCGCATGGCGAGAAGCAGGCACCCAAGCGCCAAGCGCTGCCAGCCAACTTGCCACGCCGCGACGTCCACCACGAGCCGCAGAGCAGCGCCTGCATCACGCCGGACTGCGGCTGCCAGATGCGGCGCATCGGCGAGGACGTGTCCGAGAAGCTCGACTACGAGCCAGGTCGCTTCAGCGTGGAGCGCCATGTACGCGGCAAGTGGACCTGCGCCAAGTGCCAGACGCTGGTCCAGGCTGCTGTGCCGGCCTGCGTGATCGACAAGGGGCTGGCCACGACCGGCCTGATGGCCCATGTGGTGGTGGTCAAGTAGTCCGCCCTGAACAATTCCGTTCTCAACCGCAGGCGGGCTCGCGGTGCCCTGGCGCGAAGAGCAGGGCGGCGATGACCGCCTGTATCGACAGCCCGAAGCGGGCGCATAGAAGCCGCAGCGCGGCCAGGATCATGCGCAGGTTGTGCCCGGCGCCGCACATTACCGCGTGCAGCGCATCGCCCAGCGCGCCCTTGAGCGGATTGCGACCCAACCGTCCGTCCATCTTCATATGTCCAATGGCCGGCTCGATGGCGCTACGTCGCTTGATCATGGACTTCAGTGTCTTGGTGATGCCGCGCTTTTGCCCCGAGCGCAGGATGCGTACGCCTTCGATCTCCACACCCCGGTAGCCCTTGTCCACGATGGCCGTGGCCGGCCGCTTGTCCGTGCCGGTGAGGATGCCCACCTGCTCCAGCGTCTCGGCCAGCGCGTGGCCGTCGTAGGGGTTGCCTGGCATGGAGCGCATGCCCACCACCAAGCCTTCCTTCAACGTGGTGGCGATGCTGACCTTCACGCCAAACTCGTAGGGTGTCCTCGCTTTGCCCTTGCTGATGCATTCCACCTCGGGCGCGTGCAGGGCGTACAGCTCGCGCTTGTCCTTGGTCCGTTGGGCCAAGATGCGGCCGGTGCGCTGCAGCAGGTCCTGGACCTCGGCCTTGGCCGCTTCGGGCAGCACGTGCAGTTGGCGCTGCACCTCTCGGTGCACGCGGCCCACACGGGTACGCAGCGTGCGCACCGCGCGGCCCATGCGCTTGAACTGCTTGGCGTGCGCGTAACGCCCGATCTGCGCGGCCAGTCGTGGCGCCACCCGGTTGTAGTTCTGGCGCAGCCGCAGCCCGTTGTCCTGGGCTGCCTTGACCAGGTGCTGGCGGCTCTTGTCCAGCAGCCGGCTGTCCGTGGGATGGGCGATGGCCTTGGGCATGACGGTGGTGTCCACGATGACCTGCTGCACGCTGCACTTGCGGATCACGCCGCCCCGCCGGGCGGCATCGATGCTGGCCGCCAGCAGCGTCTCCACGCCTTCCTCCCCGACACGCTTCCTCCAGCGCGTCAGGCTGGACGGATCGATGGGCGGCTCGGTCTGCAGGTAGGTCTCACCGCAGAAGAACTGCCAGTACGGGTTCTCCACCCAGGTGTTGACCACTGCCTCATCGGAGGCATCGAAGGTGTGCTGCAGGTACAGCAGGCCGGCGACCAGGCGTGGCGGCAATGCAGGCCGTCCGCGCCCAGAAGTGAACGACACAGCAAACGTGCGCTCGATCTCGCCCCAGTCGATCAACCCGGCCAGGCGCACCAGCGGGTGCTTCATGTTGATCTGCTCGTCCAGCCTGGGACGGAACAACTCACCGGACTGTGGCTGCGAAGGCTTCGGACCCATCGGACTCCCCCGGAACAATTTGCAAGAAAACAGTCACTGGCAAAACCATACCTTGCAAATACTGCATCCATCAACCTGAAGAAATGCAAGCCAGATCAATGGCTTGCGAGTCGTTCAGGGCGGACCAAGTACATCGACCACCAGCCGCTGTACCGCCAGGAGGGCATCCTCGGGCGCGCGGGCTTCGCCGTGCCGCGCTCGACGCAGGCTGAATGGATCGGTGCAATCGGTGTGGAACTGGCCCCGCTGGTGCAGGCGATGCGCGAAGACCTGCTTAGTCCGCCCTGAACAACCCGTAACTCATTGATTTACTTGGTGTTTCCATGGCTTGAGCGCTGCGGTATTTGCAAGATATGGTGCTGCTCAAGCCTGTTTGCCTGCAAATATCTCCAAGGATTGCGATGCCACCGAAGCCTTCCCAACCCCAAAGCGGCGAGTTGTTCCGCCCGCGCCTGGACGAGCAACTGAACATGCGCCACCCTTTGATCCGCCTGTCCGGCTTGATGGATTGGGAGCAGATCGAGCAGCACTTGGCCTCTCACTTCACCTCGGGCCGTGGCCGCCCGGCATTGCCGCCGCGCTTGGTTGCCGGGCTGCTGTATCTGCAGCACGCCAACGATGCATCTGATGAAGCGGTCGTCGCCACCTGGCTGGAGAACCCGTACTGGCAGTTCTTGTGCGGGGAGACCTACCTGCAGACTGAGTTGCCCATCGATCCGAGCAGCCTTACACGCTGGCGCCAGCGCATCGGTGAAGAAGGCGTAGAGGTGCTGCTGGCGGCAACCATCGAGGCCGCCTGGGCCGCAGGGCTGATCGACAAGGCCAGCGTGCAGCGGGTCATCGTGGACACCACCGTGATGCCCAAAGCCGTGGCACACCCCACCGACAGCCGTTTGTTGGAGCGCAGCCGCCAGCATCTGGTCAAGGCCGCCCAGGCCCATGGGCTCAAGCTGCGCCAGAACTACAACCGCGTCGCGCCCCGGTTGGCCGTGCAGATCGGACGCTACGCCCATGCCAAACAGTTCAAGCGCATGCGCCAGGCACTACGCACACTGCGCAGCCGTGTGGGCCGGGTACATCGCGACGTGCAGCGCCAGATCGCACCGTTGCCCGAGAGGGCCCGCTCCCAGGTGCAGGAGTTGTTGCAACGCACGGATCGCATCCTGACCCAGGCACAGAAGGACAAGAACAAGCTGTATGCCCTGCATGCTCCCGAAGTGGAGTGCATCGGCAAGGGCAAGGCGCGCACCCCTTACGAATTCGGCGTCAAGGTCAGTGTGGCCACCACGCTCAAGGAAGGGTTGGTGGTGGGCATGCGCTCCATGCCGGGCAACCCCTATGACGGCCACACACTGGCCGAGGCATTGGAGCAGGTGGGCATCTTGACGGGCACCGACAGACCACCAGCGGTCGCCATCGTGGACAAGGGCTACAAGGGTGTGGAGATCGAAGGTGTGCGCATCCTGCGCTCGGGCCAAAAGCGGGGCATCACCAAGACACTCAAGGCCATGATCAAACGCAGGAGCTGACCTGCAACCCGCCACCCGTACCACGGCAATAGAGAAGAATCCGCGCAACCGAGAGGAAGCGCGATGCGCAAGAGCAGATTCACAGACGAGCAAGTCATCGGGTTCATCAAGCAAGCTGACGCCGGCATGAGCGTGGCGGACCTGTGCCGCCGAGAGGGGTTCAGCTCGGCCACGTTCTACAAGTGGCGGGCCAAGTTCGGCGGCATGGAGGCCAGCGATGCCAAGCGGCTGCGCGAACTAGAAGCCGAGAACAACCGGCTCAAGAAGCTGCTGGCCGAGGCGGTGCTGGACAACGAGGCGCTGAAGGTGGCCTTCGGCGTAAAGCGCTGAGCCCACCGGCGAAGCGACGCGCGGTGGGCACGATGTTGGAAGCGACCTCGATCAGTGAACGGCGCGCCTGCGCCTTGGTGGGACTGTCGCGCGACAGCTGGCGGCATCCGCCCCAGCGTGCGCAGCACGACCGGGCAATGAGCCAGCGCATCGTCGAGTTGGCGCACGAGCGGCGGCGCTTCGGCTACCGGCGCATCGGCGATCTGCTACGGGCCGCAGGCACCAAGATCAACGACAAGCGCGTGTACCGGCTCTACAAGCTGGCCGACCTGCCGGTGCGCAAGCGCCGCGGCAAGCAGCGTCTGAAGCTCGAACGCGTGCCGCTGCATGAGTGCCAGAGCGTCAACGAGGTGTGGAGCATGGACTTCGTCAGCGACAGCTTGGCCAGCGGGCGGCGCATCAAGTGCCTGACCGTCACCGACGACTTCAGCCACGAGTGCGTGGACATCGCGGTGGACCACGGCATCGGCGGCCAGTACGTTGTGCGCGTGCTCGACCAGGTGGCGCGGTTCCGGGACTACCCGCAGGCCGTCAGAACCGACCAGGGGCCGGAGTTCACGAGTCGGGCCTTCATGGCCTGGACGCAGGCCAAGGGCGTGCGCCACATCCTTAACCAGCCGGGCAAGCCCACGCAGAACGCCTACATCGAGAGCTTCAACGGCAAGTTCCGAGACGAGTGCCTCAACGAGCACTGGTTCCAGAGCCTGAAGCAGGCTCGCGCAGAGATCGCACGCTGGCGGATCGACTACAACGAGGTGCGGCCGCACAGCAGCTGCGGGCGGATGCCGCCTGCGAAGTTCGCGGCCCAGCATCGCAAAACAGCCGGCGGCGCCGTGCCGGCGCCGCAGCAAACCCAGGAGTAATCTCCTTCAACCCAGCGGATTCCTCAAATCGACTGGTACGGGTTCTGGGGGCAGGTCAGAGCTCCATTGAGCCAGCTATCGGGCATATGAAGATGGATGGACGCCTGGCCAGGAATCCGCTCAAGGGCGCCTTGGGCGATGTCCTCCATGCAGTGATGTGTGGCGCGGGGCATAACCTGCGCCTGATCCTGGCCGCTCTGCGGCTTCTATGCGCCCGATTCGGGTTGAGTCTCACGGCCCTTTTGGAGGCACTGGCTCTGCCCTTGGCTCCTCGTGTAATCAAAAACGCTATTTAAGAATAGAAGCATATTGTCAGAATTAAATGAGAATTTAGGCTCTCTCGCTGTTAGCAACCCGGGTGCAAATGGCTCAGCCCCGGGGCGATGCTAGGGGCACGAGTTGCTATTCGTACGTTTGCCGCAAGTGCAGAACTTGGCCAAAATCAGCCGCCCGACCTTGGCTCAGATGGGCGACACGGTTGCCACGCATAGCTACGGATAGGAGACAGGCTTGCGACATGAGATCACCCTAAATATTCCGTATGACTTGTCTGACGAGCAGTGGGCAAAGGTCATGGACATCTATGCGTCGCTGGACGGCTGGCTAGGCGACCGGAACGAGCCGGCTTGGTACGGTCGAGAAGGTGACGAGAGGTGCATCGGAGCCTCGGTCGAACCCGGTGGTATCCAATTCTTTGGTGAAGTGGAGACACCTTTGTGGACCGGTTGGCTCACGGTCCTGTGCGCCAGAATGTCCTTGGCGTTAGGGCGCGAAGTCCATGACGCCGAGGTTTGAAGTCGACCGAAATCGGACGCTCATCACGCTCTGTCCAGCATTGGTGCCCCTCGGTCCGTAGAGCGTCGTTTGCACGACTACAGGCCAAAAGCGTACTTACGACTTGCTCCAAACCAGCCATGCGCGCTGAACATTTGATTTCCCATTCTATCCATACCCCTCTTTCAAACATTGCAATAAAAATCATAATATGCTGACTTTTATAATTTTCTATTCTGTAGCTTATTTTGTTTTCTTCTACGGCTGCCATTTTGGCAATTTGCTGCTGAGGCGGATTCTATTCAAAAATCTTCGTATTTCTGCATTGATTGCAATTGCAATCGTCGCGGCCATACATTTTATTTTGATTGACGTGAATGCGCCTGAAGAAGTGGATAAGCTTGCATTCCGCGTGCTTCAAATGCAAATGACCTTTATTCCGGTTGCGTTTGTAGCGGCAGTTGTAAGAATAAAAATGTGGCTGGAAAACCGGTAGGCAATTCACTTGCAGACGTAATATTTTTTGCCATTTTGATATCTCTGAAAAATATGGTAATTGGCATTTGTGTAGCGATCAAATTTATGGATAATAATGTGTATTGCCATTATTAATTGAGAATTTAAAGCACTCTTGCTTTCAATAATAATTTGAATCTGGACTCAGCTCCGGAGCGATGACAGGGGCACGACTTGCCATTCGTGCTTTTACCGCAGGCGCAGAACTCGGCCAGAAGCGGTCATTTGTAGTCTTGTCTTGCTCACGCCTGCTGATTCCTACACCATTAACTTATGACGCTCCCTAGCTCGATGATGCGCACTCCTGTAATCGTCAATGCTATTTGAGAATAGATGAAAATTCGGGAGTTAAATGAGAATTTGAAGCGCTTACGCTCAAAGATCAGTCGCAAAGGACTCAACTTACGGACGACGGTGCCGAGTCCAACTATGGTGCGCTTTTCACGCTCATCCGCTTGCCGTATGAGGCAGAATTTTGCCAATACCAGCCAGTGACTGTTTTGAGAAGCGGACGCTCAGCACCGAAGTTGACCGGAACGCGCCGGCAGTGCGCCGCACTGCCGGCGCGTGTCCGTGTCGAACGACCTGTTAGATCACAATTGCTGGTCCGGGAACCGGATTGGACCTCGCGCGATCATGGTCGCCGACTCCTACTAGACCAATGTCTATTTTCGTCTGTCACTGGCTGTCTCTTCGCGAAGCCATCGTACGGGTCTGTTGAGCCGGCCGGATGTGGTCGAATCAGCGAAAGAAGCCAGCTCCCAACGAAATTCTCCTCTACCGGGTACCCGCACCGCCCTGAGTCCGGAAGCAGCGCAAACCTGTTGTGCGCGCCAAGGTAGATGTCTTTTACCAAACCGACGTTCCTCGCAATGACCTTACCTGTTGCGAGTTCAATGATCCTAATTTCGACAGCGTAGATCGAATATCGATCTTCATGTTGTGTCGGAATTTGTGTAAATACGATTCCGTGGGACGCGACAAGATCCACTGCGTCGGATTTCACAGTCCGCCCTACGTTTGGATCGAACCGGCTTCTCTTCCAAACCCCTTCTTCCTGAAACTCCAATATGGCAGAGAGTCCTTCTGACGCGATGGCGGTTTCGATCGCCTCAACAACAGTCACCGCTCGCTTGCGACTGCTGTTGAACGAACCATAAAAATCGATTGCGGTCGGGTAGCCCCGTGCAGGGAAGGAGGCCAGACTATTCATCTTCAGAATACGGAACCCGGAAATTTGAATGAGCTGACTCTCGTTGATTGAGAGCTCATCGCACAAGCGATTGAACCCAAAGCCCAATTCGTTTTCGCGTTCACGGCGGCGGTCCACGAATAGTGTCCACGAATCGTTGGGTCCCTTAATTCGATGTTGTTCGATCTGCGAGGCAACGGCGCCGATGGGATTAGGGATGAGGACTAGGGTCCGACTACCATCATTCAGCGAACATCCTGTGAGGCAGGATGCCATTAGAGCGGAGAGCAGAGAGCGATTTATCAATTGCAATAATCCCTCAGGACTTTTTAGTAGCAGGATGCCGCATCTTCCATCAGAGCCTCCGACTAGCGGTCTAACAAGCTGGGCGAAGTACTCCGTGTCGTAGGCCTCCTTCCCGCATTGCCCACAAAATCGGCATGGCGTGTAACGCTCTTTTGGGGCCAAGTGCCAGGCACCACACTGACCACATGAATATGAGACTACCTTCTTTCCGTGCAGTGCGAAAACATGATGGGCTGCGATATCTGTGCCGACTTGATCGCCATAGGACTTGCGCGGCTTTCCATTGGCGCCTATGCAGGCGCCATCGTTTGAAAGGTACATTGTCTCTACCCCTCAAGGTCCAAAACAACGCGGAACGTCGTCTTCAAGTTCTTGTAGGCGCCCCAGGATGTCGAGCCGATCGGGCCTTCCCAAAATCGCCCATTCACCCAACCCTTTTCTTGGCACCACTCATAGGCATCCCAAGCGTCGATGAACCTCAGGTCTTGGTGCTTTTGCACGGGTAGAGGAGACATCCACGAAGCATGTGGTGGAAAATCCTCGATCCATCGTTTACTACTCTTTGTCGCTAAGCCACTGCCCCGCATATGCTCCGACTGCTGGGGCTCAGTACTAAAAAATCGCGATTCGCTCCAGCAAACAGCGGAGGGAACCTGCAGAGGCTCGTCTCCGCGCTTGTGCGTGCGAATTTGCTGAGGTGGCGAATGCTCCCAAGGAAAGTCGAATTGCGCCAAAAGATCGTAGTGATTTGAGTAGGCCGGTCGCAGCGCCCGAAACTCCTCGCGCTTGAGCAAGCGGACGGCGACGGCAAGCTTTCGCTCCAACCATGCGCAATAGGCTTGCGCGTCGGCCCACGAAGCACCAACGGGATCTGAGCCTACGCTTTTTCCATTGGCTCTCTCTAGCGTCTCGCTGTCTGGGGCGCGCCTCTGCCCATAGCCTGATTCCGTGAGCATCCTGTCGAAGCTGTCAACGGTCACCATCTCGCTGACTGCCAATCGACGACCACCCAACGTCATGACTTTGAATCCGGGTGGCGTAGTCTCAGACAACTGCGCCGGGACAGGCGCTTCTACAAAGCCCTGCTCTCGCGCCCAGGAAAGCAGCACATCAGCGTCACTCGTCATCCGTCGCTGGGCGATGCTGTTGCCTCTTTTGTAGAAAGCGTGCTCTGCTTCGTGAGCATCCTTTTCTCGCCAAACACCTTGCTGAAAATGCACAGAGCGTCGGTGGTCGCTCTGACTCATCAGGCTGATTGCAAGGTCTTCGACTGCCAGACCTTGTGATTGCCCATGAGCCTTTGCTTCCGGCGGCTCCTGCTCGCAGTAACCCATCCACAGAAGGTCCCATTCCCCGGAATGCGCCCGCAGCACTGCGAGTCGCTCGTTGAACCGCAAGACACGCGCCCAACCCTCGGGTCGACTGTCGAACACAGATCGAAATGCTTGAATCGCATTGAAGGTAGTGGCTTTACTTGCTTGACGGTCGGACAGATCCGATCCGTTCTCCCAATACGTTTTCTCTTCTATGGACTTCAGAGGCGTTTTGACGAGCTTGTCGTCGAGAAACCCCCAGTGGCCCATGAGGGCGTGCCTCTGAGCAAACAAGTGCTGGGCAAGCTTTTTGGCAGATGTCCGATCTCCTGGGATCCAGTCGATGGCACTTGCAGGAACGCGATAGCCGTTGCCCTGATCCCAAGCAGACCAGTCCACCCCATAGCCAAGAAACACCGGCGCAGCAGGCGTCTCACCAACGAAAACCCGATCCGCCAACTGCTCGGGCGTAGGGCCTTGATATTTCGTGAAAAAAAGGTCTATGCAGCCGCCATGGTCCACAGGGAAGAGTCCGGCACGACGGGTGCATCTGTGGGTCGCTAGAAACTTCTGAAATTCGGGCCATCCCCGATGTTGGAAGGTACCAAAGTCGCCGTCGAAACCCAGTCTGTCAACGATCGCATTGAGCAGTAGCCGATGCTTGAGCGGTTCGTGGTCTGGGTTCGGGATGTGATGCTTCGCACCGGCCTTAATCTCAGTCGGCGAGATACCCCGTAAGGGTACGGCATGGTTGTCGCGAAGGAGGAGAAAGCCGAGCCGATGCTCGGTAGGCAAAGATTGAACAGACATGATGAAACTCCACGTGGTTACGCCACACAATTTCCCCAAGGCCGCCAGTGGGAATTTGAATGGCCCGGGTGGGCACATGTCATGAACAAAAAACGCTCGGTATCCGTGCGGGAGAGCTTGCTATCGGCGTTGGCGGCGCCGACGATCCTGCAGGGCGTCTCCAAGCCCTTATGTCGATTCTGGCATAGCGCAATCTGCGCCGTCAACCTAAGCGAATTCTGTTCCGCACCATCTCTCAGAATAGACGACAAGCCCCATAGCTGCACATTTGAGCGCTCTTCAGAGCCGCAACGCACAACCTGTTCGCAGCGTGTAGCAGCAAGTGTCTGCCGGCACATAGTGCGCCGGGGCGCCACGAGGTGCCCCCGGGGCGCTCGAAGAGATCAACGACTAGGCGACACTGCGTCGGTCAGATCGGTATTGGCCAGCTTCACGCCGGTGCGCCGTGGTGTAGCGCGTAGCGCTGGCGCTAACTCACGGCCATTCAGGCCTCGGCTCTGATGCACTGGCCTCGGGCCTGCCGCGCTGGCTTCAAACTCAAGGATGCCTTGCGCACGCAGCGTCCTGCGGATGGACGCTGCGCAGACCTGCACTTCACCGAGATGATCAAGCTCGGCGGTGAGTTTCTCGAACGTCGCATGCGACCATTCGGGAGACGATATCGCACATCAGTAGGATGTGCTGTGACGTAAATGCTCCGAGTCTACGCCTCGGGCGAGCGCCTTCTCACCTTAGCCGGACCTGCGCTTTGTCATCGCCGTCTCCTGCATAGAGGGGCGATGACTCGGAACGGTCAGGACTGATGCATGGCCTGAGCACGGAATGCTCGTGCCTTCCTCTGGAAGCGCTTGCCCAAGAAAAATGAAAGCAACAAAGATGGAATGAGTGCAGCAGTTGCTTGACCAATGATGCGATGGCCCTGAAGCGTAATGCTGTCGTCCATTAACGTGAACACAGTGACGCCTACGGCAAATGCAAGCAAAAGCCAAAAGAAAACCCAAGCAGCGTTTAGCCAATAACGGCGCGTAAGCCAATTAGTGATAAACCCCAGTAGCAGAAAAGCAGCAAGCATTAAGAAAGACAAGATGAAAATTATCGGCACCATTGAATGGAGAGGCTGCGGCGACGATGCAAGTGGATCCATTTTTACACGCTTAAATTAACGAAGTTACCATATGGTAGCAAATTGTGTCTGAATCGACTCGTTTGCATGCTTTAGGATTGTCAAAAAATTTCTGAGATAGGCAGAAATATAAATTGAGGGGAAGTTTTAAAATATAATCAATTGGTGAGACCACCTTCGCCAAGGACTGCTGCGACCGTGAGGTGATCGCTTGGCGTGCATGGGAGGGCAAGGGGCCGCCAGGCGAACCGGTGCGCGAGATGCTCATCGAGGCCGTCGAACGCCGCTTCGGCTCGGTCGAAGCGGTCCCGCAGGGCAAGGAGTTGCAATTCCTCAGTGACAACGGCGGTGCCTACATCGCCGCCGAAACGAGGGCACTGGCACGCGCGCTGGGCTTGAAGCCCATCAACACGCCCGTCTGCAGCCCGCAGAGCAACGGCATGGCCGAGAGCTTCGTGAACACCTTCAAACGTGACTACGTGGCCCGCATGGACCTGCGTGACGCGCAGACGGTACTGGCGCAACTGCCAGCGGCCTTTAAGCACTTCAACGAGGTGCATCCGCATTCTTCGCTGGAAATGCGGTCGCCTCGGGAGTTCAGGCGGCAACAGGCTGCAAGGGCTGACCAATTGCTTTATTGCGAATAGGGTGGGGTCTGGAATACGGGGGCAACATCAGACGCGTGTAATGAACCGCATCTTGGGTGGCCTTTTATTACAGATCAACCCTATGCACTCGCGAGGAAGAACTTCAGCTTAAATCGACGGAAACAGTGCCAATCCAAAATTCTTGCGGACGAGGCTCCAGTCGATGACAGGCTCACTAGGCGCGGACTTCGCCGCAAGCTGGCTCCGTGCCCGCAGGCACTGGCACAGATAGGCGTCGACGTCTTCCTCTAGGAGAGCGCTTGCAACAACCTCGACCATCTTCGTCTTGCTCGATGTGGTCAAGCCACCCGCCGCCATCCATCCGCAACGAGCGGGGACCAACAAGCCGATGAACTTAGCTATCGCTTGCCTTTGCGACAGTCTATATACTGTATAAAAACACAAATACGCATTTTTGCGTGTATATGACACACTTATGCGCATAAAGATCACACATTTGCGTGGAACCCGACCTCCTTACCGACGAACAAAGGTTTTCCGAGCTTGTACGCACTGCCATCCTGAGTGTGGAGCGCGCTCGGCATGCGTCCGTTTCGCAAAAACAGGTCGCAGAGGAGATTGGCATCAGCCATCGTGCCCTCCAGGAGTGGCTAGGAGGGCGACGAACGCCCCAAGGCGCCGTAGCCATGCTGCGGCTGATCTGTTTAGTTCCCGATCAGGCAGAGCAGATGAAGCTTCTCAGCATGTGGCATGAGAGTGCGACACCGCGCGCCGAATAGATGTCGTTCCAAGGAGTCGCTATGGATATCAAGTTCTACCGAGCAAGCGAGAAACCGTATGGTGCGTTCAGCAACCTGTACCGCCGCCCGGTCTTCTTCGAAGATGTGGCGTATCCCACATCTGAGCACGCCTATCAAGCGGGCAAGCCGCGCAAAGATGCCGTGCGTGATTGGCTGATGGCCGCTCCCAGCCCTGCGCTGCTGGCCATGGCTGCGCATGGGCTCTACGTCTGGGATATCAGTCCAGATTGGTCGAAAACCAAATTCGATCGCATGAAGAAGGTTCTGCACGCGAAGTTCACTCAGCACGAAGACCTGGCAGGGCTACTGCTGTCCACGGGGGATGCGAGGCTGGTCGAGGCGGCCACCGTCGACAATTCTGTCAATCGACTCTGGGGCGAGGTCAACGGTGTAGGCAAGAATATGCTCGGCGTTCTCCTGATGGAAGTTCGCGCCGAACTCCTAAAGCAAACATCCGGACGCAAGAAGCGCGCTACCCGCCAGTCAGGACGAGAGCTGTTGGCAGCATAGGTGCGCGACTCGCGCCTCCCAGTTGCTTGAGTTCGCCTCGTTGCAGGGCCCCCACGTGGAGGTCGACGCAACGTGGAGTGCGCCGGTACCACCTGTGCCGGATGAGCTAAGCCACTTGGCAAAGCCCAGTAGGTGTTCGGAAGACACGTTGCGCGCGAGCGTGCGTGCCCCTTGATGTCGACAGTTCAGGGACGCCAGCGCTTGGCCAAATCGGAACGCCGCCTGGACCTCGGCGTGGCCAAGGGGCTGATGACTGGCCTCGCGGTCAAGGATCCAATGGATGGCGCCCGCAGTACACCAATCACCCGATCCACTGCTGTCCGCTACAAATGGCGCGGGGATTGCAGGCATCTCGACCCATCGCGTCGAGTCGGGCATGCGATACGAGAGTCCATCCGCGCCGAGCGTGCGGACTTCAAGGAAGTCCCCATCAATGTCGAGAGAGTCGATTCTGTCGGACGCGTATTTCACAACGCTGCTCAACTCGACGCATCGCTTGAAGAAAGAATCGTCGCTGGCACGCGAAGGCTCGAACACAACCATCGCGCCGTGCGAGCGAAAGTGTTCCGCCAACGTTGCATTCAATGCATTCGCGCGATCAAAGAAGAAGACGGCTGGTGACGGCGAATGCTCGACTACCTCCAGAGCCAAGGCCCCAGGACCGTACCCATGCGGTGAACCGCGATGACCGCACACAGGGCATGAGAGGCTGTAGCTGGGACGCCCTTCACGGATCCGTTGATAAACGACAGGCGTGCGCACATCGGACGAGCATCGCAGGAACGATGTCTCTGCCCCCAAGGCGACAAACTCTGTACGGATGAGTTCTGCAGCAGAGTCGCGGCCAAGCTGGGCAACGGGCATGGTGTTCCAGCCGAAGTAGCCCAAGATCGCCAAGACGTTTCCCGCAGACCCACCGAGTGCTCGATACGACCGCTGCGTATCCACCAGCACGTCAAGCGCAAAAAAACCAGCCCCCACAACGGCTGGAGACTTGTCTTGGCTATGGCGAATTGGTGACATTGGCGTACGGGGCCCCTGCGAGCCAGAGATGCCAGGATACTTCCGGCACTTTCGATTCGATTGTCTCAGGAATTTCCCCCTCGCAACTGTACCCTACTGTTTCCACATAGAGCATTGGTAGGTCATGTTCGATGGCCGCGAGCAGCATGCCGACGCTTCCGACCCGCCAACCATTGGGAGACAAGACGGTCGTCGCAGACTGGTCTGTCCCACCGAACACGCGCATTCGCGTGTTGTGCAACTTGGACACCGTGCGAAATACATCTAGGGGATCCGTCTCGTGGGCGTAGATCAGATCCAGGCTGCCCGCCTCCCATTCGTTCTGCAAGGCATCCCGATACTCGGATCTCAAGTTGTCGCCGCGGCGCAGGTCATAGGCTGGGAACGGGAGAATGGGGCACACCTCCGAGAGATTCTGGAGCACGGGGTACATCCGCGACAGTGCGCCCGATATACGCTCCGACAGTTGGGGTACCCACAAGGTCATAATGTCATCGGCCTGATCAGACCACATCCTGCCTTGAAAGCCATGGATCCAGTCCGCCCGGTCGTTGGTTTCCGAGCGAATCTGGAGCGTGCGTTTTTTCTCGCCGGCGACCACGAGATGCAGGTTTGCACCCCGTTGAGTCGCAACTTCCATGGCCTGCTTGATGATGGGAAAACAGGTCCCGCGTGACATCCCCGTGGCATCAATGACGATGTCGCTGTACGCGGCGTTGAGCCATTTACCCGCCGCGATGACTGCATTTCGCCCAGCCACCGTTGCTCCATCGTCCGCGACCACCGCGACTTCGACGAACGCGGTTCGGTCGACATCCAGACTGGCCTCAAGGTACGCGCGGTGGCGCCCCCCCAGCTCGACCAGGCCCGCGTCGACTGAAGGGCGCTTCTCAACGATGAAGCGATAGTCGACCTGCGTGCTTCCTCGAAGCAGCATCGGGAAGTACAGGCTCGAGGCCTCCAATCCAACCGTTCCGATAAAGAGAACCCGCTCGGCTACGCACAAGACGTCCTCAAAGAATTCTCTTGCTTCCTCGCACTGGTGAGCAACGCAAAAACTACGAGAGAATTTGCTCATTCTGAAATCGCTCCCTGCAGGTCAATGAGCTTGCCCTCGCAGAAATTTCCCTTGACCAATGGCAACTTGAACGCGATGGAAGGAACTCCACCGAGTTCAAGAAGGCACCAGCTCTTCCCCTTGCAGAGATAGTTCTCCTTGAGCGAAAGCGCGTTGTAGGCAAGCGCGTAGTGAAGCACCTGAGCCAATGCCGGCGAGGCCTCCTGGAGCCGGTCCATCTCCGCTTGAGGGATGCCAAATGCATTCGCCCCTTCTCCCAGTGGCGCGTTGGGCTCCAAGGATTTTTCAACGCAGCGCTGCCCGATGAACGCCACAAGCCTGCGCGCTGCGTCGCAATGCGGAAAGTCCCACCGTTTCATCGTGTCCTGGGCTCGCTCCATCAGCACCTTGTGCTGCTCTCTGGCATCCAGCGATGAATCTTTGTTCTTGATGATCTTTGCTTCTATCTGCTCGACCAAGGACCCGGCTAGGCCGATGAACTGCTCGATGTTGGAGGTGCTGCAGTCAGCGATTCGATCGAACCCGAAATAAAAAGGGCGGTCGAACTGGTGCAACAGTTGAATCTCGGCGCCCATCACCACGGATGGCTTCACGCGCGATGCCTCCTCCTCCTCCTCGAGCTCCACGTCAACGCCAAACAGGTCGTCTTGAGGCGTTTTCCTGAGTTCGCGTGTCAAGAGGATTCGATAGACCGCCATCGCCACGTCGGCTTTGAGTTTCTCCGGGACCGTCGACTTGATCGCCTTGATCTTTTTGGGACTCAGTTTCGGATTTTTTTCCAGCCGATGAACTTCCTCTTGCAGCAACTTCAGATTTGTTTGACTGATCGTGGGAGCGTCTTCTCGCAGGCAGCGATCGAGACTGTCGAGTCCCCTGCGCACAAAGATCGGCATCTGCGTCAGGTACTTTTTTGATATGTCTCGAGCGATAGAGCGAAACGTCACCCGAGTGCGCTCTTTCTGCATCAATTTGATGATCCGATCACGCTGTGGCGTAGTGCCGGCCTTGCTTTCCTGTTCTGCATCGGAGAGCGCCCTGCGAAAATCCGAATGCCCGATGGCATCCACGCGCGTAAGTACCCATCGCGCCAGCTTGATCTCCCGGTCCCGAAGCCAAAGATCGGTGTCTCCAAACTGCGTCGGATGCAACTCGTGCGCATCGTCCAGGATGATCATGGGTTGCAACTCGGCCGCAACCTCCGACACCCCCGGAATTCGAGGCACGCGAAAAGCGCGAATCGAATCGAAGAGGTTGTATCGGATCGGCACAGGCAGCTGAGCCAGCTCCTCCTCCTTGGGAGGCACGAGTGCCGTGATCACACGGAATATCTGCTCCTCGACGACGCGCGCATGATTGCGAAACTTCACGGGGTCGACCAGATTAAGCACTTGTGCCTGAGACTCCGCGTCTTCGCGGGGGACGATGGTGATGTCGGCGATACGAACCTCCGCGCGCTCAAGCCTGCGTATCCATCCGAGTGCCGCGCGCGCCTGAATGAATGACCTGAGTAGCGCGTGCTTAACCGACTCCTGATAAGGCAGCTCCCATATGTCTCGAAGGCTGGAGCCGGCCGGCAATCTGTAGGCGAGGAATCTAGGGACGCTATCGACCAATACCTTCTTCTCGTGGAGAACTGCGGCCAACTGCCGCAAGCCGGCGCCAGCATTGTTGACCGAACTGCAAAGCGTTACCAGCGTATCGAACTCGAAGAGCTTCGCTATCGTTGTCTTTCCGCTGCCAGGGGTACCTACAACGATGACAACACGATCGAACTGCTCATCTTCATCGAGAAACAGCTTCAACGGCTCAGCACTCAAGAGAGACAACAGCCCTTGCGGATCGGCGATGTACTCCGTCGCGCGCTTCTTAAACGGATTGTCCATGTTGTACGTGCCGTTGCTTTCTTGGAAACAGCGGGCGCATGGCGTCAGCGTGTTCGCCACGAGCCCAGATCAAGGCGATGGAGTTGTTGGGCGAGTTGTGATCCAACACCACAGGCAGGCCGCATTGGCCATAGCCGTACCAGACGTCGACACCGAGGTGAGAATTCTTCTCGATCGACTTGTCGTAGTGACTCTTTATAAGAGAGACGAGTTTTTCATCGGCCGCATCATCGACCACTACGTCGCCACTCAGGACATGCGAGAAGCTTATGAGGAACTGAAAGTTGCTGACCTCCTTGCCGTAAGCAGAGACAAGCTCGTCTATCTTGGCTTCTGCCTTTTCCGTACCGAGGTAGTGGTGTACATGAATCAATGCGCGCTTGGCGATGAATTGCCCGACGTGCGGGAGGATTGCACTGCAGAACCTGTGTAGCTTGCCCTTCCACTTGTTATTCTCATATCTCACCATGGTGGAGCCAGAGGCCGTGAAGTCATCAATGAGGCAGATTCGTTTGAACGTAGCCTCAGCGCTCGCATGACCGCGGGTATCTAGCAGCTTGCGAAGCTCATCCTTCAGATCCGTCCACTTCTTCACCGTGATCTCACTGCTGGCAACAACCTGCTCATTCGAGATCACCCCCTCGTTCTCACGACGAAAGACATCGATCCGAGCACCATGAATCGACCCGGATCCACTAGACACTTCCAAGCCGTTGGGAATGGCGTTTCTCGAACTCTATCGGAGACAGGTTGCCGGCTGTTGAATGGCGGCGCCTGGGGTTGTAGAACATCTCGATGTAGTTGAAGACATCGGCCCGGGCGTCTTGCCGGGTGGGGTAGATCTGGCGGCGAATCCTCTCGCGCTTGAGCAGTTGGAAGAAGCTTTCGACCACAGCGTTGTCGTGGCAGTTGCCCCGCCGGCTCATGCTGCTGGCCAGGTTGTGATCGCGCAGAAAGCCTTGCCATTCATGGCCTGTGAACTGACAGCCCTGGTCGGAATGCACAAGTACCGTCTCCTTGGGCTGCCGGCGCCACAGGGCCATCAGCAAAGCATTGAGGACCAGTGCGGTATCGATGCGGCTGCCCATAGACCAGCCGATCACCTGCCTCGAGAACAGGTCCAGCACCACCGCCAGATACAGCCAGCCCTCATGGGTGCGGATGTAAGTGATGTCGGTGGCCCAGGACCGGTTGGGCTTTTCGGGCATGAACTGCCGATTCAAATGATTGGGCGCGACCACCGCAGGCATACCCCCGCAGCCACCCGCGCGCCGGCGATAACCGCTTTGAGAGCGGATGCCGGCCTGGCGTAGCAGTCGGGCGACTCGATGCTTGCCGCAGCGCTCGCCCAGATCCCGCATGTCCTGGGTGAGCTTACGGTATCCGTACACGCAGCCGCTTTCCAACCAGGCCTGCTTGAGCAAACCCAGCAGGCGCTGGTCATCGCGCACCTTCTCGCTGGTGGGCTGCTGCTTCCACGTGTAATAACCGCTGGGATGAACCTGCATCACCGCACACAGCCTGCGAACACCGTAGTCGCCTTCGTGCCGTTCAATGAACGCGTACCTCACCCGGACTGCTTGGCAAAGTACGCGGCGGCCTTTTTTAGGATGTCACGCTCCTCTGTCACCCGTTTGAGTTCGGCCTTCAGCCGACGTACTTCCTCGGTCTGCGACAGCCTCTCCTGGCGCTGGCCAGCGGGCACCTGTTGGAGTTTGATCCACTTGTACAGGCTGTGTTGGCTCACGCCCAAACGGGCTGATACCTCGGCGACTGGGTGGCCCTTCTCCACCACCTGCCGGACCGCTTCGATCTTGAATTCTTCCGGATATTTCTTCTGACTCATGGCACCTCCTATTAGGCCTCAGGGTTTGAGGCTCAGAGGTGTCTACAGGGGCCGGGTCGATTCAATGTCAGTGAGGGGGCGCAAGGCATCGTCGAGCAGCTTGCGGTGCTCCTCACGCTGAACCTGGGCGCCTATTGTGCAGAAGATCTTCACCGTGCTTGCAAAGCTGGTCGGGATGCAAGCCCAGTTATTTCAAGCGGTAGTGCCCACGCGCGCCTTCCTTCAAGCGGCCCATTTGCTTCAGCCGATTGATTGCGACAGCGATTGAGCCTTTCGGAATGCCCGCACCTTCCGCGATCGAGGCTTGCGTCATCTGCGACCAGACGCTGCGAGTCAGTTCTCGCTCGAGGTAAGTTAAGACCTTGCCGTCGTTGGAACTGAGCGATTGGGCTTTGGGCACTCCAGATGACTGGGACTTGGTTTTGGAACTGGCCTTGATGCCTTTGACTGGAGTGGGCTTAACGACTGCATCCTCTGCATGGACCTGCTGACCAAGTGAAATCTGAGATGATCTCCGCAGCGGCAAAGCCTGAAGCAATTGCAAGTCGTTCTGATCCAAAGAAGCGGCAGTTTGGTAAGCCGTGCGCAGCTGTTCTTCGATGGCTTGGAGTTCATGGGACAGGCGGGCCACGGTTCGAAGTTGGGCATAGGCGCGGTCAGCCTCAGCACTGAATGGCAGGCTTGCTACGGTATCTACCACGCTCTGGGCACCGGACTGAACCTCCTGAGCCATGGCTTGCTGGGCTGCGTAGAGTGATTCACCGGCCTGTTGCAAAAGTGAAAGCGTGGAACGGCTAAGCATGAAAGGCCTCTCAAAAAGCAAAGCACTCACTAGGAGCACACCCTTGGATGTTGCCACAGGGCTTACGGAGAACTGAAGTTGAACTTGCCCCGTTTCCACGGACGGTTATCGGCTTGATTCTCAAGCCGTGATTTGCTCTTCCTAGTTGATTTACGTTGCTGGACGCACCTCTGCGACGATGCGGCGCTCGAACTCCACGGGTGAGTGGTAGCCTAGCGCGTAGTGGCGTTGGCGTGGGTTGTACCAACCCTCGATGTAGTTGAACAGCGCGGCCTTCGCCTCAGCCTTTGATCGGAAACTGCGACGCTCAATCAGCTCGCACTCGATCGTGGCGAAGAAGCTCTCGACCCGCATCGGCGTCAGTAAAGAAAACGCGCTGGACTTTGAGTCGTTTTACAGGGGTTTCTGGGGAGAGTCGGGGTAGCAGCGGGTCCTTGTCCACGAGCGCGCCGAAGAAGCCACTGCGTAGCGAGAAGCACCGCCGCGCTTGCAACGTGACTAGCTGTGCACACGCCTCACTCTGCCCTACTTTGTTAACGGCCCTTGTGACGTGCCGCTGCTGCAGCCATCTCCGCGAGGAATGGGCCCTCCCTGAGGTTCTTTCTTGAGTGGTTTCTCAATCAGGAACTGCTCACGGTCTTTGTCTGCAATCCAAGCTGGCGGCTTGCCCGTGCCGGTCCAAGTAGCACCTGTCTGTGGATTCAGGTATTTGGCTGTGACCTTCTTTGCAACAGGCCGCCAAGGAAAAACCTGCTGAGCGGTGAAACCGAACTCTGCAATCAAGGCGTGGATCTGGGCCAGTGCCTCGGCAGACACCTGTTTTTTCTGCTTCGCAATTTCCGCGTCCAAAGCCTCCTGCTCAGCAAGTAGGCTCTTCAAACTCTTCATGGGTTTCGGCGGCCTATTGAGAAAATTTATCTTGCTGAGATCCTCAGCTCTGTCGGGCACAAACTGTGCATCTTCCGACAGCCGGCCGTGAACCACCGTTTCGTCCGGCAGCGTTATCCACGCCCTTCCAGGGTCTTCGCGGTCAAAGTTGACCCGAAACGTCCCCCGCAATCGCTCGGCGAATGCTTTGCGTCCTTTTGGGCTGAGAAGCCAGTTCACCCCATCAAGCAGGTTGTCGCCTCTTGCAGTGTTCTCGCTCATACCGTTCACCTCCTATGCGTTGCGCTGATTTGCCTAGAGAGCGCGTGTCCTAGAGGCATACCAAACCCTGAGTCACGTCCCAGCCGACGTTGATGTATTGAACAGAAAGGCCGTGAGGAAGAAGATCACGGTGGAGATGTCCGTGATAGTTCAAGAGCGGTAGCTCTGGCTCATGCTGATGCCCAGCGGCGAACTTATGCACGTTGCTCACCATAAGGGGGTAGTGGCTGACCACTACCTGCTGGTCACCATGGCCTGACCAGTAGAGAAATGGCACCACGGCTTCAAACAGCGGGGAACCATCATCATTGGCCGCGTCTTCGTAATGGCATAGACCTCCACGAGTGATGTCGTGGTTGCCGACCACCAGCACTTTCCGGCCCGGCACCCGACGCAGTAGCGGAAAGCAGGCGGTGTGATCTCCCATGGCCACATCGCCCGCCATCACCAACCAGTCATCCGGGCCAACTTTGCCCAACTGCCAGGACAGGGCCTCATCCATGTCACGCACGCTCGAAAAAGGTCGAGCGCAGTAGGAAAGCACGTTCTTGTGACCGAGGTGCAGGTCAGCGATCAACCAGATCCTTTGCCCGGCTCTCCAGGCAGTCGCTACAGCTTGGCTGACTCGTGAAATAAGAACTCGATCCGCTAGACGTAGCATCTTGGAATGGATGTCAGGGCGGGGCCGCTCCTGGCAATCGAGCGTCTCGCTGAAGAGCGCAAGGGCTCGCTCGTAGCCAGGGTCCGTCACTTCATCGAAGGGCACCAGCGCGTCATTGCTTTGCATGTCCGGTGGCCTCCACTGTCTCGACATGTACCGACGTGATCGCGCACTGTGGACTTGCGGCTTCACACGTGTTGAGCTTTCCTGGCACGGAAAGGCGGAATGAGATGGAGGGGATGAAAAACATTGGGCAGGTCCTTGGTTGAAGGCGCTGCCATGTCCTGTTGCTGGACGGTCAGCACCGTTGGAAAGTGCTGACAAAGTGAGACCGCTCAACTTCTCACGTGCGCGCCAGCATATCGCAAATCGCGATGGAGCGACGTATGGAGAAGAGGACGGAGGTGGGCATCAATGGACTAGAGAACTCGATATGTATGGGTTGAGGGTAACGAGCGGATGAAGCGCCGTCTAGAGGGGGGTCAACGCGCAACGCGTCACGTCAGATGAGCCGAACGCCGGGAATTCCTGCCACCATACGTGAGCACTGCGCCAGCATCTCCAGTTGGTATTCCATGCCCTTGGCGATCTTCTTGCCGGTCCGCCAGAGCACCACGCCACCGCCGATCATCAAGATGCCGATGAACACTAGAACCAGTGGGATGCCGATCAAGACCATCGCTGCTCCGGCCCACTGAAGTAACTTTCCAGTCTTGCGGGCGCGATCCGTGTTCGCCACCGTGTCGTGCGAGCCTCGGCTCTTCAGATCAATCCCAAATGTCTGTCCTCCAGCCCGGCCCACCGCGATCAAGGCGTTAGCGGCATCACCAGTGCGCACGTTCTGGCCTTCCAGGAGGTAGAAGGAAGCGTTTTCGGCGTTCTGTGTCTCCCGCATTTTCGACAGCATGTCATCGAACACTGTGACGTTGCGAACGCGCCCCTCTCTGCGGAATTCCAGGTAGCTGAACTGGGTTGCACCAGCTTCCTGCTTGCTGGGTCCTACCTCGATCAACTCGTCGCTTACCACTCTTTGCTGCCACGGCTTCAGATCCATTGCTTCCCCTGCTCAAATTGAAATGTACGAATTGGTGTGTGTATTAAATAATATACATAGCAGAGAGTCCGGGACGTGCCGCCGCAGAGCCCGTTCCCCGCCGCAAAGAAGAAGAGCCAGCTGGAGCTCGACCCGCGGAGAAGCCTGGGCTTGCGCATCAAGGAGCTGCGTGTCGAGCACGGCTTCACGCAGGAAGAGCTGTCCGATAGAAGCGGTATGTTTCGGACCTACATGAGCCGGGTTGAGTCGGGCCAAGCCAACCCCACCCTTACGATGCTCCACCAGATCGCCGGTGCGTTCGGCATAGACGTGAGGGAGCTCCTCGCGCCCCCGGCTACACATCATCCAGAGCGCGTGCGCTCAGTCACCATATTGTCCCGTGGCCGCGTGAATCGTTGACCACAGTTCCCACGATGGTCCCCCATCGGGTTAAGGGACCACCAGAATGCGATTGTGATCCGTCGGTGCGACATCCTTCGTCAGATTCCTGGCGAGCAAGCCAATCGTGCTGACAGGCAGCTTCCTGGCGTTGAAGCGACCTGAATCGCACGCAGCGATTCATCCTGCAGCAGACAAAAGCGCTGGTACAGGGTCAATCCGACGCCTTTGAAGTGCAAATGGTCTGCTTTTGGATTAGCCCAGTGAAACGAAAGAGCAGCCAGTCTTTAAGGTGCTTCGCCCCCCCTGGCGAATCGAGGACGAAAGTGGACTCTTGAGAGCCACCGTAGTTGAAGCGGCGGGCGAGTCGTAGGCAGCGGGGCGTGGGATCAAGGGCTTCGGCTATGGTCAGGCGGTTGAATTGCAGCACTGGCGTGTTGCCCTCGGCGATGGTTAGTGCCGCATGTACGCCATCTTTGGATGCCACTATTGATGCAATGCGCCTTGGCTTTGTCCTGCGGCCATGGTCATAGAAAAGCACCTGATCGCGGATGACCCCGTCATCGTCGGCAAGCAATGCGGGCGGCATGGTCCAAGCGTCTTGATCCTGCGCTTGCAGCAGGCGCATCTCCATACCATCGATCTCTTCCATCGCTGAAATCACAAGACGAAGGAAATTGGGAGCGTCGGCTTGGGCCCTGGCCCTCACATCAACCAAGCTGACGGGGCGGATGCGCTGTTGGGATCCCGGCTGCCCAACGGCCATGTCAGGTACGGACTGTGCCGAGCCGGCATGAGTTGCTGGTGGCGGCGATGCGCTCGGAGTCTGCCGCTCGGCCTGGATGAACTTGTGGTCAAGATCGGGAAACCGTCGGCGCCCGGTGACTGCTCGTGTTGCCGGTGCAAGAGTCGATGACGCGTCGTGTTCTTGCAGGGTGGATGTCTTGGACTGGGCGGCTGTCCGTTGGGGGCGGGCTCCTTGCGCTTTAGGCGTGTCAGAGCTGTTCTTGGCCAGAGCCTGGGAAATGCCGCGGTTTTGCCTGTAATGGAGCGACTGGAACGGAAGCGGATGGGAGCAACTGCGCAGTTGGTAGACGAGAAAGGTGCCCTGTTCCGCTTCACCCTGCGGCAGCCATTTGCCCACCGCTTGCAGAGTGGTTACGCCCTCGAACGGAAAGACGGCCTGGGGGTAGATGTCGCGACCGGCGGTTGAAGCCTTTAGGCAGGAAGACGATACCAAGGCCGCGGCCCGCCAGGCGGCATCGCTGCCGGCGATGCGTGCCACGTCCTCTGCGCTTGCCTTGGGAATCCGCTCGGCGAGTTCTAGGCTCATGCGCCCGCGCTGAGAGATGTAGACCTTGCCATGCAGGCTGTTCCTGGCCAGCGGCGGTGCGAACAGGCGCGAGATCAGTTCGCTCGATGAGCCGAGATAGAAGCGCACCAGCTCCATGCACGGCACGACCATGAACCTGTCGTCGGGTAGTGCAACCCGAACGCAATACGAGTGGGTATTGTTGATGTGCCACGGATGCTGGGCCAGCGGCAAAAGAAATTTCCCGTCGTCGAAGCTCAGGCCTGCCTTGACGAGGCTGACGTGGTCGCGATCGATCGTGATGTTCTCGAAGGCCGCTTCTTCGTAAGTGGGGCGTGCCACTAGGGTCTGATCCTGCCAAAGATCCCCGATGCGCAGCAGCAGCGTGGTGCCGACGCTGACCCATCTCTTGACCTGGTGGCCTGAGGGTTGCGTGCTGTCCGGCTGCAGCAGGACGGAGGTGTTTTCGAGGGGAGAGGGCGCAACTACCTTGGACAGGTAGACAAGGACCGAGGGGTGCCGCCGACGGGTCAACCTGTCGGGGAAGGCGATGGGGCCGAACCAGTCGATGCGCCAGATGTCCTTGCCCTTGGGAAAGGCTGCGATGCGTAGGGAGGTAGCGCTGGGCTCCACTAGGCGTTGAGGTGCTATTGCTTTTTCAAGCGGTGCCGGAGCGATCGAAGCAGTCGATTTTTTCGCATCACTTCGCTATTTTCTCGACCACTTCGATATTTTCTCATTTACTTCGAGTCATTGACACGCACGCCTGCAGCGTGCGCCTGCTGGTCCGCGTGGTAGCTCGAACGCACCATCGCGCCCACGGCGGCATGGGTGAAGCCCATCTTGTAGGCTTCTTCCTCATACATCTTGAAGGTGTCCGGGTGCACGTAGCGGCGCACCGGCAAGTGGCTGTTCGACGGCGCGAGGTACTGGCCGATCGTCAGCATGTCGATGTCGTGCGCGCGCATGTCGCGCATCACCTGCAGGATTTCCTCGTCGGTTTCGCCGAGGCCGACCATGATGCCGCTCTTGGTGGGCACCTGCGGATGCAGCGCCTTGAACTTCTTGAGCAGGTTCAGGCTGAACTGGTAGTCGGAGCCGGGGCGCGCTTCCTTGTAGAGGCGCGGCGCGGTCTCCAGGTTGTGGTTCATCACATCGGGCGGCGCTGCCTTCAGGATCTCCAGCGCGCGGTCGTCGCGGCCCCGGAAGTCGGGCACGAGGATCTCGATCTGCGTCTGGGGCGACAGCGCGCGGATGTTCTGGATGCACTCCACGAAATGCCCGCTGCCGCCGTCGCGCAGGTCGTCGCGGTCCACGCTGGTGATCACCACGTACTTGAGCTTGAGCGCGGCGATGGTGCGTGCGAGGTTGAGGGGCTCGTCCTTGTCGAGCGGGTCGGGGCGGCCGTGGCCCACGTCGCAGAACGGGCAGCGGCGCGTGCACTTGTCGCCCATGATCATGAACGTGGCCGTGCCCTTGCCGAAGCACTCGCCGATGTTGGGGCACGAGGCCTCCTCGCACACCGTGTGCAGCTTGTGCTCGCGCAGGATTTCCTTGATTTCGTAGAAGCGCGTGGTGGGCGAGCCCGCCTTGACGCGGATCCACTCGGGCTTCTTGAGCACTTCGCCCTGTTCGACCTTGATCGGGATGCGCGAGAGCTTCGCGGCAGCCTTCTGCTTGGCGAGCGGGTTGTAGGCAACGGTGGACTGCGCTTCGCGGACGACTTCTGGAGTGCTCATGGCTGGTGCTGAGGTCAGGGCGCGAGGCGGATGGCCAGTTGGCGAGCCAGTACGGCGGCGGCCTCGTCCCAGGTGGTGTGGACGCCGATTGTAGAAAGGTCGACGGTCGGCAACCCTGCGTAGCCGCAAGGGTTGATACGCGAGAAGGGTTCGAGGTCCATGTCCACGTTGAGCGCCACCCCGTGGTACGTGCAATGGCGGGTGACCTTGATGCCCAGCGCCGCGATCTTGCCCAAGCCCGTGAAATCGGGGCCGTGGGCGGGCGCTTGCGGGTCGGCCTTCTGCGGGCGCTGGGGCAGCAGCGCATGGCTGCCCGGGTCGGCCAGCCGCACGTAGATGCCCGGCGCGCCCGCCACGCGGTGGCCCGTGACGCCGAAATGCGCCAGCGTGCGGATCGCGGCCTCTTCCACGCGATAGACGTATTCCTTCACGTAGTAGCCCGCGCGGCGCAGGTCGACAAGCGGGTAGGCAACCACCTGGCCGGGGCCGTGGAACGTGACCTGCCCGCCCCGGTTGGTGACCACCACGGGGATCGCCCCCGGGGACAGCAGGTGGTCCGCCTTGCCGGCGAGCCCCTGCGTGAAGTGGGGCGCGTGCTCGCACACCCAGAGCGCATCGGGGGTGTCCCCGGTCCGCCGTTCGGTGAACTCCTGCATGGCCTGCACGGTGTCCTGGTAATCCACGCGGCCCAGTATCTGCACCTGCATGGCGGCCCCGCGTCAGAGCACGATCTTGACCATCGGATGCGACGACAGCGCGCGGTAGAGGTCGTCCAGCTGCTCCCGGCTGGTCGCCGTCACCGTGAGGGTCACGCCCAGGTAGTTGCCCTCACGGCTGTCACGCAGTTCGATGGTGGACGCGTCGAATTCCGGATCGAAGCGGCGCGCCACTTCGGTGAGCGCGTGGACGAAGCCATCGGCCTTGCGGCCCATGACCTTGATCGGAAAGCGGGAGGGGTATTCGATGAGCGAATCCTGCGGCACATTGCCATCGGCGCCGATCACGGGAGGGATTGGGGGCTGGGTCATGCGGTGAATTGTCGGTGATGCCGTGTAGCGTTCGCGCACCACGGTGGCGCGCCGTTCGGCATCCCTTTCACCAGCGCAGCGCACCGGCGCGCACCGCTTTCGCACATGCGTGTCGGGGCATTGCGGGATGCAACGGGTTTTTACTTATAATCAGCGGCTTTGTAAGAAGTTTCAGGCCGTAAACCGGGCGTTGCCGAACAATGAAAACAGACGCTCCGGATACAGGAACTGAGGCCGAAGATCCTGGCTTCAAGCCCCTTTCTGCCGATGAGGCGCGGGACTGGCGGATGCGCCATCCCCGGGTGTCCGTCTGGCGCATCGTGGCTTGTCAGGCAGTCGTCGGGCTCCTCGCGGCAGTGGTGGCCTGGGGGGTATCCGGAAAATCCTCTATCGCGTGGTCCACGGGATACGGTGCGCTGGCGGTGGTCCTCCCCGCGGCGCTCTTCGCCCGGGGGGTGGCGCGCGACAGGGCTTCGGCAGGGGCTGCGCTGGCGGGCCTCTTCGGGTGGGAACTGGTCAAGATTGCTTTGACCGTCGCCATGCTGGCGGCGGCGCCCCGGCTGGTGCCGGGATTGAGCTGGCTCGCTTTGCTTGCCGGCATGGTGGTGACGATGAAAACGTACTGGATCGCCCTCATGGTGCGGCCCGGTGTCCGCAAACCGATTGATTGAGAGAAGAGTTGTCCGATGGCCGCAGAAGCGCACGCACCGACTGCCAGTGAATACATCGTTCACCACTTGCAGCATCTCCAGAACATCAAGCAGAAGTCCATCGTCGATTTCACCGTGGTCAACATTGACTCGGTGGTCGTCGGTTTGGTTCTCGGTTTTCTGGCCCTTTTCGTCTTCTGGCTCGCCGCGCGCAAGGCCACGCCGGGTGTCCCGGGCCGGTTCCAGGCCGCCGTCGAGATCCTCGTCGAGATGGTGGACAACCAGGCCAAGGCCAACATCCACAACGCCGAGAGCCGCAAGTTCATCGCGCCTCTGGCCCTCACTGTGTTCGTGTGGATCTTCCTCATGAACGCGATGGACATGCTGCCCGTCGACCTGCTGCCCGCCATCTGGGCCCAGATCTACGGCGCCGCCGGCCACGATCCGCACCACGCCTACCTGCGCGTCGTGCCCACGGCCGACCTCTCCACCACGCTGGGCCTGTCGACGGCCGTGCTGATCCTCTGCTTCTACTACAGCGTCAAGATCAAGGGCGTGGGCGGCTGGGCGCACGAACTGGTCACGGCACCGTTCGGCACGAGCAAGAATCCCGTCTTCGCCCTCATCCTGGGCGTGATCAATCTGCTGATGCAGATCATCGAATACGTTGCCAAGACCGTGTCGCATGGCATGCGGCTTTTCGGCAACATGTACGCTGGTGAGTTGGTGTTCATGCTGATCGCCCTGATGGGCGGCGCGGCAGCCATGTCGCTTTCCGGTGTGTTGCTCCCCGTGGGGCACATCATTGCGGGCTCGATCTGGGCGATCTTCCACATCCTGGTGATCACCCTGCAAGCCTTCATTTTCATGATGCTGGCGCTGATCTATCTCGGCCAGGCGCATGAAGCTCACTGAGCTTTCCCTTTCTTTCCCTTCCAACCTTTCTTTCTTTTCATCCTAGGAGTCATCATGGAAAACATTCTCGGTCTCGTCGCTCTGGCTTGTGGTCTGATCGTGGGTCTGGGCGCTATCGGCGCATCGATCGGTATCGCTCTGATGGGTGGCAAGTACCTCGAAGCTTCTGCCCGCCAGCCCGAGCTGATCAACGAACTGCAAACCAAGATGTTCATCTTGGCCGGTCTGATCGACGCTGCATTCCTGATCGGCGTTGCCATCGCCCTGCTGTTCGCATTCGCCAACCCCTTCGTCCTGGCCTGATTCCCGACCAACGCCCAACTAGAAAGGTGTTGCCGTGAGTATCAACGCGACCCTGTTCGTTCAGGCCATCGTCTTCCTGATCCTGGTGCTGTTCACGATGAAGTTCGTGTGGCCCCCGATCGCGAAAGCGCTGGATGAACGAGCCCAGAAAATCGCCGAAGGCCTCGCTGCTGCCGATCGCGCCAAGTCCGAACTCACCGCTGTGAACCAGCGCGTCGAGAAGGAACTGGCGCAGACGCGCAACGAGACGGCATCGCGTCTTGCGGACGCCGAACGCCGTGCCCAGGCCATCATCGAAGAAGCCAAGGCCCGTGCCAACGACGAAGGCGCCAAGATCGTCGCCGCCGCCCGTGCCGAAGCCGAGCAGCAGACCGTGCAGGCCCGCGAGGCCCTGCGCGAGCAGGTGGCCGCGCTCGCCGTCAAGGGCGCCGAGCAGATCCTCCGCAAGGAGGTCAACGCCGGCATCCACGCCGATCTGTTGAACCGCCTCAAGACCGAGCTGTAAGTAAGGGACGCAACCATGGCTGAACTCGCCACCATTGCCCGCCCTTACGCGGAAGCCCTGTTCAAGGCCAGCGCAGCCCAGCCGGGCGCTGACCTGGGCAGCACCGTCGCCTGGGTGGACGAGTTGGCGGCGATTGCTGCCGACCCGCAGATCCGGCAACTGGCCGACAACCCGAAGGTCGCGTCCGGACAACTGTTCGACGTGATCACCGGCGTGGTCCGCTCGCCGCTCTCCGATGCGGCCCGCAACTTCCTGCGCGTGCTCATCGACAACGGTCGCCTGGCCGCGCTGCCCGAAGTGGCTGCGCAGTTCCGCGCCCTCGTCAACCGCCAGAGCGGCTCGTCCGATGCGGTCGTCCACAGCGCCTTCGCGCTGGACGGCGCCGCACTGGCAGACCTCGGCGGCGTGCTGGAGAAGCGTTTCGGCCGCAAGCTGAACCTCTCCGTGCAACTGGACGAATCGCTGATCGGCGGCGTCCGCGTGGTCGTGGGCGACGAGGTGCTGGACACCTCGGTCAAGGCCCGTCTGGAACAAATGAAAGCGGCCCTCGTCGCGTAAGCGCCCGAGGTTTCGGCTAACCCAAGAAAGAAGGAAAGAGTCATGCAACTCAATCCCGCAGAAATTTCTGAACTGATCAAGAGCCGCATCGAAGGTCTGGCAGCCAGCAGCGATATCCGCAATCAGGGCACCGTGGTGTCCGTGACCGACGGTATCGTGCGCGTCCATGGCCTGTCCGAGGTGATGCAGGGCGAAATGCTCGAGTTCCCCGCCTCCAAGGACGGCCAACCCTCCTTCGGCCTGGCCCTGAACCTCGAGCGCGACTCCGTCGGCGCCGTGATTCTGGGCGAGTACGAGCACATCTCCGAAGGCGATACCGTGAAGTGCACGGGCCGCATTCTGGAAGTGCCCGTCGGCCCCGAGCTGATCGGCCGCGTGGTGAACGCACTGGGCCAGCCCATCGACGGCAAGGGCCCCATCAATGCCAAGCTGACCGACGTGATCGAGAAGGTCGCGCCCGGCGTGATCGCCCGTGAATCCGTGGGCCAGCCGCTGCAGACCGGCCTGAAGTCCATCGACTCCATGGTGCCCGTGGGCCGTGGCCAGCGCGAGCTGATCATCGGCGACCGCCAGACCGGCAAGACGGCCGTGGCCATCGACGCGATCATCAACCAGAAGGGCCAGGGCGTGACGTGCATCTACGTCGCCATCGGCCAGAAGGCGTCGTCGATCAAGAACGTGGTGCGTGCCCTGGAGCAGGCCGGCGCGATGGAATACACCATCGTCGTGGCTGCCTCGGCATCCGAATCCGCTGCCATGCAGTACGTGTCGGCCTACTCGGGCTGCACGATGGGCGAGTATTTCCGCGACCGCGGCGAAGACGCGCTGATCGTCTATGACGATCTGTCGAAGCAGGCCGTGGCCTACCGCCAGGTCTCGCTGCTGCTGCGCCGCCCGCCAGGCCGCGAAGCCTTCCCCGGCGACGTGTTCTATCTCCACAGCCGCCTGCTGGAGCGCGCCGCCCGCGTGAACGCCGACTACGTCGAAGCCTTCACCAAGGGTGAAGTCAAGGGCAAGACGGGTTCGCTCACGGCCCTGCCCGTGATCGAAACGCAGGCCGGCGACGTGTCCGCCTTCGTTCCGACCAACGTGATCTCGATCACGGACGGCCAGATCTTCCTGGAAACCAGCCTGTTCAACGCCGGTGTCCGCCCCGCCATCAACGCCGGTATCTCGGTGTCCCGCGTGGGTGGTGCAGCGCAGACCAAGCTGATCAAGAACCTGTCCGGCGGTATCCGTACCGACCTCGCACAGTACCGTGAACTGGCCGCCTTCGCGCAGTTCGCCTCGGACCTGGACGAAGCCACCCGCAAGCAGCTCGACCGCGGCGCCCGCGTGACCGAACTGCTCAAGCAGCCGCAGTACAGCCCCCAGCCCATCAGCCTGATGGGTGCCACGCTGTTCGCGGTGAACAAGGGCTTCCTGGACGACGTGGACGTGAAGAAGGTCCTGGCGTTCGAGTCCGGCCTGCACCAGTTCCTGAAGACCAGCCATGGCGCGTTGCTGTCCAAGCTGGAACAGAGCAAGGCCCTGGACAAGGACGCGGAAGCGGAACTGACCGCTGCCATCGGCGCGTTCAAGAAGTCCTTCGCCTGACCGGACGGGAAGCGAAAGACATGAGCGCAGCGCAGAACCGCCGCCAGCCCGCTCGCGGCCCCTTCGGGGGTTGCGCAGCCGTGGCGGTGGCCAACGTGGAGGTCTAGGCATGGCAGCAGGCAAGGAAATTCGCGGCAAGATCAAATCGGTGGAAAACACCAAGAAGATCACCAAGGCCATGGAAATGGTGGCCGCGTCCAAGATGCGCAAGGCGCAGGACCGCATGCGCGCCGCACGGCCGTACAGCGAGAAGATCCGCAACATCGCGGCGAACCTCGGCCACGCCAACCCGGAATACGTCCATCCCTTCATGAAGACGAACGACGCCAAGGCGGCCGGCTTCATCGTGGTGACGACGGACAAGGGACTGTGCGGTGGCATGAACACCAACGTGCTGCGCGCCGTGACGGCCAAGCTGCGCGACCTGCAGTCGCAGGGCGTGTCCACGCAGGCCGTGGCGATCGGCAACAAGGGCCTGGGGTTCCTGAACCGCGTGGGCGCCAAGGTGGTCTCGCACGTGACGGGCCTCGGCGACACGCCGCACCTCGACAAGCTGATCGGCCCCGTCAAGGTGCTGCTCGACGCCTACGCCGAAGGCAAGGTCAACGCGGTGTACCTGAGCTACACCAAGTTCATCAACACCATGAAGCAGGAATCGGTCGTGGAGCAGCTCCTGCCGCTCTCGTCCGAGAAGATGCAGGCCGAGAAGACCGAGCATGGCTGGGACTACATCTACGAGCCCGATGCACAGAGCGTCATCGACGACCTGCTGGTTCGCTATGTCGAGTCGCTGATCTACCAGGCCGTGGCCGAGAACATGGCGTCCGAGCAATCGGCGCGCATGGTGGCCATGAAGGCCGCCACGGACAACGCGGGCAACGTCATCGGCGAACTCAAGCTGGTCTACAACAAGACGCGCCAGGCCGCGATCACGAAAGAACTTTCGGAGATCGTCGCGGGTGCCGCGGCAGTTTAAATTTTTGGAGCAAATGCAATGGCTCAAGAGAACACCCAAGTGAACGCTGGCGTTCAGGGCAAGATCGTTCAATGTATCGGCGCCGTGGTGGACGTCGAGTTTCCGCGCGACCAGATGCCCAAGGTGTATGACGCACTGAAGCTCGATGGCTCGCCCCTGACGCTGGAAGTGCAGCAGCAGCTCGGCGACGGCGTGGTGCGCACCATCGCGCTGGGCACGTCCGACGGCCTGCGCCGCGGCCTCATGGTGACCAACACCGGCAACCCGATCACCGTGCCCGTGGGCAAGGCGACGCTGGGCCGCATCATGGACGTGCTGGGCAGCCCCATCGACGAACGCGGTCCCGTGGACCAGGCCCTGACGGCCTCGATCCACCGCAAGGCCCCCGCGTACGACGAACTGTCGCCTTCGCAGGAACTGCTCGAAACCGGCATCAAGGTGATCGACCTGGTCTGCCCGTTCGCCAAGGGCGGCAAGGTGGGTCTGTTCGGTGGCGCCGGTGTGGGCAAGACCGTGAACATGATGGAGCTGATCAACAACATCGCCAAGGCGCACTCGGGCCTGTCCGTGTTCGCCGGCGTGGGCGAGCGGACCCGCGAAGGGAACGACTTCTACCACGAGATGGCCGATTCCGGCGTCGTGAACCTGGAGAACCTGGGCGAGTCCAAGGTGGCCATGGTCTACGGCCAGATGAACGAGCCCCCGGGCAACCGTCTGCGCGTGGCCCTCACCGGCCTGACCATCGCCGAGTCGTTCCGCGACGAAGGCCGTGACGTGCTGTTCTTCGTGGACAACATCTACCGCTACACGCTGGCCGGCACCGAAGTGTCCGCGCTGCTGGGCCGCATGCCTTCCGCCGTGGGCTACCAGCCGACGCTGGCCGAGGAAATGGGCCGCCTGCAGGAGCGGATCACGTCGACCAAGGTCGGCTCGATCACGTCGATCCAGGCCGTGTACGTGCCCGCGGATGACTTGACCGACCCATCGCCCGCAACGACCTTCGCCCACCTGGACTCCACCGTGGTGCTGTCGCGTGACATCGCTGCGCTGGGTATCTACCCCGCCGTCGATCCGCTCGACTCCACGAGCCGCCAGCTCGACCCGCAAGTCGTGGGCGAAGAGCACTACAGCGTGGCCCGCGGTGTGCAGGGCACGCTGCAGCGCTACAAGGAACTGCGCGACATCATCGCGATCCTGGGCATGGACGAACTGGCTCCCGAGGACAAGCTCCTCGTGTCCCGCGCCCGGAAGATCCAGCGTTTCCTGTCGCAGCCTTTCCACGTGGCCGAAGTGTTCACGGGCTCTCCCGGCAAGTACGTGCCGCTGTCCGAGACGATCCGCGGCTTCAAGATGATCGTGGCCGGCGAATGCGATCACCTGCCCGAGCAGGCGTTCTACATGGTCGGGACCATCGACGAAGCCTTCGAAAAGGCCAAGAAGGTCGCTTGAGCGGCGCATACGGGCAGCCCGCGTCGTTGCCGTGCGCGCCGTACTTCCGTACGGCTGCGCGCGGCGCCTAGCGGGCCCTCCCGTCTGCTTGCTCATTCCACCTTCTTCCAGAGCCCAGAGGAACCACCATGAACACCATCCACGTCGATGTGGTCAGCGCCGAAGAGTCCATCTTCTCGGGTGAAGCGCGTTTCATCGCGCTGCCCGGCGAGGCCGGCGAACTCGGCATCTATCCGCGCCACACGCCGCTGATCACGCGCATCAAGCCGGGGTCGGTGCGCATCGAGACGGCCGATGGCGGCGAAGAGTTCGTCTTCGTGGCCGGCGGCATCCTCGAAGTGCAGCCCGGCCGCGTGACCGTGCTGTCCGACACCGCCATCCGCGGCAAGGACCTGGACGATGAAAAGGCCGCTGCCGCCCGCGCCGCTGCCGAGGAAGCGCTCAAGAACGCCAAGAGCGATGTCGATTTCGCCAAGGCGCAATCCGAGCTGGCCGTGATGGCTGCCCAGATCGCCGCCCTGCGCCGGTTCCGCCAGAAGCGCTGACCGGGCCGCCCGAGCTGCCGGCCCCGCGCGGCCGGAGCGCGATACCGCCACGTCACCCCCCAAAAGCCGCCTCCGGGCGGCTTTTTCTTTTGGCGCCTGCTCTCTTGTGCGCCGCAGCACTTTGCGCCCTGCGGAAACCGGCCGTCCGGGTAGGCGGGCTCCCACAGCCGCATGCGGCGCGCCCGACGGCGGGCGGAGAAGGGCCAGCGATAGCATTCCGCATGCAAGCGCACACCAGGGCTTTCTTCCTTCTACGCACGGCGCATTGGGCGACGGGGTCAGCAGGGCGGCGGGTTGGCGCTGCCCACCATTGCTCGGAAAGGCGAGGCTGCGATGCCGCCGTCCGATGACCTCGTGATCGCACGACCCGAAGGGCTGTACTGCCCGCCCGGCGATTTCTACATCGATCCGTGGCGGCCCGTGGAGCGCGCGGTCATCACCCACGGGCATTCCGACCACGCGCGGATGGGCCACGGGCACTACCTTGCGCACATCGACAGCGAAGGCATCCTGCGCACCCGGCTCGGCGCCGACATCACCCTGCAGACGCTGCCGTACGGCCAGGCCATCGAGCACCACGGCGTGCGCATCTCGCTGCACCCCGCGGGCCATGTGCTCGGGTCGGCCCAGGTGCGGCTGGAGCATGGGGGCCGCGTCTGGGTGGCCTCGGGCGACTACAAGACCGACGCCGATGGCACCTGCCCGCCGTTCGAGCCGGTGCGCTGCGACACCTTCATCACCGAATCGACCTTCGGGCTGCCCATCTACCGCTGGCCCACGCAGGACGCGCTGTTCTCGGAGATCAATGCCTGGTGGCGTGCGAACGCGGCCGAGGGCCGGCCCTCGGTGATGCTCTGCTACGCGTTCGGCAAGGCGCAGCGCATCCTGCATGGCGTGGATGCCTCGATCGGGCCCATCGTGGTCCACGGTGCCGTGGAGCCGCTGAACCGGGTCTACCGCGCGGCCGGCGTTGCGCTGCCGCCCACGCTGCGGGTGACCGATCCGGGGGTGGACCCCAAGCAATTGCAGACCGCGCTCGTGGTGGCGCCGCCCTCGGCCCAGGGCACGCCCTGGATGCGCCGCTTCGCGCGGCACGCCGATGCCTTTGCGAGCGGCTGGATGCAGTTGCGCGGCACGCGCCGGCGGCGCGGCGTGGACCGGGGCTTCGTGATGTCCGACCACGCGGACTGGCCGGGCCTGCAGAAGGCCATCGGCGCGACCGGTGCGGAGCGCGTGTTCGTCACGCACGGCAGCGTGGCGGTGCTGGTGCGCTGGCTCTGCGAGCAGGGGCTGGATGCGCAGTCGTTCCACACCGAATACGGCGACGAGGACGACGATGCACCCGGCGGTGCAGCGGCCGCCGCATTCCCGGGCGCACCCACCGGGCCGGGCGCGGACGGCACCCCGCCCATCGCGGCGCCCGGCGGCGATGCCTCGCCGCTGGAGGATGGCGCCGCCCCGCCGGCCGAAGAGGGCCGCGCGCCGTGAAGGATTTCGCCGCCCTCTACCGCGCGCTGGACTCCAGCACCTCCAGCCTGGCCAAGCAGGCGGCGCTGCAGGCCTACCTGCGCGCCGCCGCGCCCCGGGATGCCGCCTGGGCGGTGTATTTCCTGGCGGGCGGCAAGCCGCGCCAGCTCGTGCCCACCAGGCTGCTGCGCCAGTTCGCGCGGGAGGCGGCCCGCCTGCCCGAGTGGCTGTTCGACGAGAGCTACGAGGCCGTGGGCGATCTCGCGGAAACCATCGCGCTGCTGCTGCCGGTGCCCACCGACCGCCATGCGCAGGGCCTGGCCGAATGGGTCGAAGAGCACCTGCTGCCGCTGCGCGGCATGGCGCCCGAGGCGCTGGAGCCCATGCTGCGTGCGCAGTGGGCCCGGCTCGCGCCCGAGGAGCGGCTGGTGTATTTCAAGCTCATCACGGGGGCGTTCCGCGTGGGCGTCTCCAAACTGCAGGTCACGCAGGCGCTCGCGGCCGTGAGCGGCGTCGATCCCAAGCGCGTGGCGCAGCGCCTCATGGGCTACACGCACATCGGCGCGCGTCCCGGCGCGGCCGACTACGAGCGCCTCGTGGCCCCGCAGCCGGAAGGCGCGGACGGCGACGGTGCGCCGGGCGCGGAGACCAGCGGCCACCCGTACCCCTTCTTCCTCGCGCACCCGCTCTCGCTGCCCGTGGAGCAGTTCGATGCCACGCTGGGGCCCCCGGGCGGCTGGGTCGTCGAATGGAAATGGGACGGCATCCGCGCCCAGCTCGTGCGGCGCGCCGGCGCCACCTGGGTCTGGTCGCGCGGCGAAGAACTCGTGAGCGACCGCTTTCCCGAACTGCAGCGGCTGGGCGACGAGGCCCTGCCCGATGGCACCGTGCTGGACGGCGAGATCGTCGTCTGGAGCCCCGCCGAGGGCGACACCCCCGCCCACGTGCGCCCCTTCGCCGACCTGCAAAAGCGCATCGGCCGCAAGACGCTGGGCCCCAAGCTGCTGCGCGAGCTGCCCGTGGTGCTGCTCGCCTACGACCTGCTCGAAGAGGGCGGCCAGGACCTGCGTGCGCTGCCCCAGCACGAACGCCGCGCGCGCCTGGACGCGCTGCTCGGGCGCACCGCGCACCCCTCGCTCGTCGCCAGCCCCGTGCTGCAGGGCACCGACTGGGCCGACCTGGCCACCCAGCGCGCACAGGCGCGTTCCCTCGGCGTGGAGGGCATGATGCTCAAGGCCCGCGGCGCGCAGTACGGCGTGGGCCGCACCAAGGACGTGGGCACCTGGTGGAAGTGGAAGATTGACCCGCTCAGCATCGACGCCGTGCTCATCTACGCCCAGCGCGGCCACGGCCGGCGCGCCAGCCTCTACAGCGACTACACCTTCGCCGTCTGGGACGGCCCGCCCGGTACCGAGGGGCGCGCGCTCGTGCCGTTCGCCAAGGCGTATTCGGGGCTGACCGACGCCGAGATGGCGCGCGTGGATGCGGTCATCCGGCGCACCACGGTCGAGACCTTCGGGCCGGTGCGCAGCGTGAAGCCGACGCTGGTGTTCGAGCTGGGGTTCGAGGGGATCGCGCGCAGCACGCGGCACAAGAGCGGGATCGCGGTGCGGTTTCCGCGGATGCTGCGGTGGCGGGAGGACAAGCCGGTGGAGGAGGCGGATTCGGTGGAGACGTTGGCGGGGTTGTTGCCGAGGTCGGATCCTTGATGTTTTTGTTGTCGCTGTTTGGCGTGGCTTGCTTCCGGGGTGGTTTTTTTCCCGTGGCCGGGGTGTGCGCCCGGCGGCGCACCTACTTTCTTTTGCTTCGCCAAAAGAAAGTAGGCAAAGAAAAGGCGACCCTACTGGCTGCGTCCCCCTTCGCCCGATGGGCGAAGGGGGCAACCTGCGGTGCTCGGTCACGGGGCGCGGCTGCGAAACTCGCTACGCGCTGGCGCGCTGCGCTCGGACATCGCAGCCAGTCAGTTCACGTGGCGGATGTGTCCTGCGGCACATCCGCGCGCCCCGCGCCCTGTGCTCCTCTGCGCATCCAGAAGGGAAGCTGCCGCACACGGGCCATCGCTGCGCTCGGCCTGGAGGGCGCGAGTGCTGCGCACCGCGCACCATTCTTTGACGGGGGCGTAGCGCTCCATCCGGGGCGAGCGCAGCGACGCCCCTCCCAGGCCGAGCAACGCGATGGCCCGATGGGCTTCAGCAGGCCGAGCGAAGCAAAGGCCCGGAACGCCCCTTCTGGATGCGCCTGGGGCGCGCAGGGGGCGGGGTGGCGGGCGTGCCGAAGGACACGCCCGCTTCAACATCTGGCTTGCCGTGGCTGTTTGAGCGGAGCGCGCCAGCGCGCAGCGAGTTCCACGGCGCACCCCGCGACCGAGCACCCCAGGTCGCCCCGCAGCGCAGCGAAGGGGTCGCAGACAGCAGGGTCGCCTTTCTTTTGGGACCTTTTCTTTGGCGAAGCAAAGAAAAGGTCCTCGGCCGCCGGGCCGAGACCCGGCCCCGGGAAGCAAACCAAAAACAAAACTCCGCCACAGCGCAGAGCCGCAGAGCCGCAGAGCCGCAGAGCCGCAGAGCCAACGTAACCACCAATCAACTACAAAAACAATAGCAAGCTATCCAATGAATCCGCCGGCATACCCCTAAAAAACCCATGCCCAGCCCACCCCCCCGCGCCCCACGCCCCCTCGCGGAAGCCTGGCTCGCCACCCGCGGCTGGCGCCCCTTCCCCTTCCAGCGCGAGGTCTGGCGCGCCCTCGCCCAGGGCCGCAGCGGCCTGCTGCACGCCACCACCGGCGCCGGCAAGACCTACGCCGTCTGGCTCGGCGCCCTGCAGGCGTTCGGTGCCCTGTCCAGGAAATCCAAACCAAAACCCCCGCATGCCGCCGATTCCATTGAAGAGTTTGCTATTAAAAAAGTAGCAAACAGCAAACCGTCTCCACCCGAACCGCTCACGGTCCTCTGGCTCACTCCCATGCGCGCGCTGGCCGCCGACACGCTCAAGGCCCTGCGCACGCCGCTGGACGAACTTGCCGCGCAGCAGCACCCGGTGCTGGCCCGCTGGACTTCGGGCGCGCGCACGGGCGATACCACCAGCGCCGAGCGCGGCGCGCAGTCGCGCCGGCTGCCCACCGTGCTCGTGACCACGCCGGAGAGCCTGTCGCTGCTGCTCGCGCGGGGCGATGCGCGCGAGCTGCTGTCCACCGTGCGGCTCGTGGTGGCCGACGAGTGGCACGAGCTGCTGGGCAACAAGCGCGGCGTGCAGGTGCAGCTCGCCCTGGCGCGGCTCGCGGGCTGGAACCCGGGGCTGTGCGTGTGGGGCATGTCGGCCACGCTCGGCAACCTGCCGGAGGCGCGGAATGCGCTGCTGGCCCCGCTGGGCGCTGAGGGAGGCAACGGCGTGCTCGTGCAGGGGCAGGTGGACAAGCGCCTCGTGGTCGACACGCTGCTGCCCGACCACCCCGAGCGTTTCTCGTGGGCCGGACACCTGGGCCTGCGCATGCTGCCGGCCGTGGTGCGCGAGCTGGAGTCCACCACGACCACGCTGGTGTTCGTGAACGTGCGCTCGCAGGCGGAGCTTTGGTACAAGGCCATCCTCGATGCACGGCCCGAATGGGCGGGCGCGCTGGCGATCCACCATGGCTCGCTGGACCGCGGCGTGCGCGAATGGGTCGAGGCGGGGCTGAAGGCCGGGCGCCTGCGCGCCGTGGTCTGCACGAGCAGCCTCGACCTGGGCGTGGACTTCCTGCCCGTGGAGCGCGTGCTGCAGATCGGCTCGGCCAAGGGCATCGCGCGGCTGCTGCAGCGCGCGGGGCGCTCGGGCCACGCGCCGGGCCGGCCCTCGCGCATCACGCTCGTGCCCACGCACAGCCTGGAACTGGTCGAGGCGGCCGCCGCGCGCGCCGCCGTGCAGGCCGGCGAGGTGGAGATGCGGGCCAGCCCGCGCCGGCCCGTGGACGTGCTGGTGCAGCACCTCGTCACCGTGGCGCTGGGCGGCGGCTTCGAGCCCGAGGCGCTCTATGCGGAGGTGCGCCGCACCGTCGCCTACCGCGAGCTGCCGCGCGCCGTCTGGCAGTGGTGCCTGGATTTCGTGCACCGCGGCGGGCCCTCGCTCGCCATCTACCCCGACTACCAGCGCGTGGCGCCGGACGGGCACGGCATCTGGCGCATGCCGAGCGCCAGGCTTGCGCGCCGCCACCGCTCCAACATCGGCACCATCGTGAGCGATGCCAGCATGGCCGTGCAGGTGCTGCACGGCGCGCGGCTGGGCACCATGGAAGAGAGCTTCCTCTCGCGCCTCTCGCCGGGCGACTGCTTCGTCTTCGCGGGCCAGGTGCTGGAGATGGTGAAGATCGAGGACATGACCGCCTACGTGCGCCGCGCCGTGCGCGGCCGGCCCACCGTGCCGCGCTGGGCCGGCTCGCGCATGCCGCTGTCCACCGTGCTCGCGGACTTCGTCGTGCAGCAGCTCGCGCAGGCGGCCGAAGGGCGCTACGGCACGCCCGAGCTGCGCTGCGTGCGCCCGCTGCTCGACGTGCAGCAGCGCTGGTCGGCGCTGCCCACGCCCGGCACGCTGCTGGCCGAAACGCTGCGCACGCGCGAAGGCTGGCACCTCTTTCTCTACCCGTTCGCGGGCCGCCACGCGCACACCGGGCTCGCGAGCCTGTTCGCGTGGCGCGCCGCGCAGGGCGAGGCGGGCACCTTCTCGATCGCCGTGAACGACTATGGGCTGGAGCTGCTCTCGGCCACCGAGCGCGACTGGGCCGCGCTGCTGCCCGGGTTGCTGCGCACGCGCGCCACCGCGGCCGGGGCGCCTGGGCCGGGCAGCATCGCGGCGCGCGAAGCCCTGGCGATCCGCAACACCGCGAACGCCGCACGCGCCGAGGCCGAGGACGCCGCCGGCCGCAGCGTGGAAGACGGTTCGGAGAAAGCAGAAGACGCCGGCGCCGGCATGGAGACCCCCGCAGACGCCGAACGCCACGCGTTGCTGCACGAGGTGCTGGCCAGCCTCAACGCCACCGAGATGGCGCGCCGGCGCTTCCGCGAGATCGCGCGCGTGGCCGGCCTCATCTTCCAGAGCCACCCGGGCGAGCGCCGCAGCGCGCGCCAGCTGCAGGCCTCCTCGCAGCTCTTCTTCGAGGTGTTCCGCAAGTACGACGCCGGCAACATGCTGCTGCGCCAGGCCGACGAGGAAGTGCTGAGCCAGGAGCTGGACGTGGCGCAGCTGCTCGCGGCGCTGCGCCGCATGCAGGCGCAGGCCCTGGTGGTGAAGCCGCTCGCGCGGCCCAGCCCGTTCGCCTTCCCGCTCATGGTGGAGCGCTTCCGCGAAAAGCTCACCAACGAAGACCTGGCCGACCGCATCGCCCGCATGCTCGCGCAGCTCGACACCGCCGCCGATGCCGGCACCGCGGTCCCGGCCGACCCGCCCCCGCAGGACGTGGTGCCCCCCGACCCGCCCGCACGGCCGCAGCGCCGGCGCGCGGCGGCAAAAAAGGCGCCAGGCAAGGGCGCCGATCCAGGCAGCGCTCCGCTGCCCCCGGCCGAAACCGCCATGCAGCAGGCCGCCGAGGCCGTGCGCCGCACGCTGGACTTCTCGCTCACCTCCGCCGAAGAGGCCGGCAGCGGCGCGGCGGGTGCGCGGCCAGGCCGGCGCCGCGAGCGCAAGCCTTCGCGGCCGCTGCCGAGGTTGTGAGGGGGTGGAGGGACCATCGATGCAGTGCTGCTGCACCACCGCGCGCTTCGCCGGGGCCGGCCGCTGCGATGGGGAAAATGGGCGCTTCTTTCTTTCACCGCAGAGCATGGACCCCTCCCCTTGACCGGCGCATCCACCACCACCACCACGATCCTCGCCGGCACCGAAGTCCACCTGCTCCCCGGGCGCGCCCTCTGGTGGCCGGAAGGCCGCACGCTCTTCATCGCCGACGCGCACTTTGGCAAGGCCGACACCTTCCGTGCGCGGGGCCTGCCCGTGCCCTCGGGCACCACGCGCGACAACCTCGCGCGGCTGTCGGCGCTGGTGGCGTCGCAGGAGGCGGCGCGGCTCGTGGTGCTGGGCGACTTTCTGCACGCGGCCGAGGCGCAGTCGCCGGGCGTGCTGGCCTCGCTCGCGGCCTGGCGCGCGGCGCATGCGGCGCTGGACGTGGTGCTGGTGCGCGGCAACCACGACAGCCATGCGGGCGATCCGCCGCCCGCGCTGGGCATCGCCATCGTGAATGAGCCCTGGCCGCTCGGGCCCTTCGCCTGCTGCCACCACCCGCAGCGGCACCCAGCGCTGCATGTGCTGGCGGGCCATGTGCATCCGGCCGTGGTGCTGCGCGGGCCGGGCCGCGATGCGCTGCGGCTGCCGTCGTTCGTGGTGGACGCGGCCGCCGGTGCCGATGCCGGTGTGACGCTGCTGCCGGCCTTCGGCGAATTCACGGGTGGGCAGACGATGGCCCCCGGGCCCGGGCGGCGGTTCTTCGCCGTGGGCGGAGGGCGGGTGTGGGCGGTGCCGGGGCCACCCTGAATTCCCGACCGGCGCAGTTCAGGCGGTTGCCGGCTCGGGTTTCGCTGCGGTAGGGGGTGCTGGCGTATCGAAGCCTGCCAGCTGCCGCAGCAGGTGGTCTTCCTGCTGCCGCCAATGGGCCTCGACCTGCCGGGCTCGCTCGGCATAGTCCGCCTGCCCTGCCACGTCTTCCGGAATGTCCTCGACAAAAATCGGATCCGCGTCGCGCAGGGCATGGAGTGCCTGGAACGGCGCCGGATGCAGGGCCTGCATCCCGGCACGCCAGGTGGAGTGGCCCATCATGAATTCGCCGTACGTGTCCGGATCGCGCGCTTGCCCCAGCACTGCATGCTCCAGCGCGGCGATATGCCGAGGGTCGAGCACGCTGATCTGCAGCGCTGTCATTCCGGATACCGTGCCGTCCGGGAGATCGAGGCGTTCGCGCAGAGCCTCTTTGGCATGCACCAGCGTCTCCAGCGGCTCTCGCGTGAGGTGCTTGCGCAGCCAGGGCTGCAGGTCCGGGCGCTGCAGTTCCCGGTGAATGAAACGCGTGACCTCGCTCTCCAGCAGGGACAGCCGCAACTGCTGGCCCGCCCAGCGGTGGAATTGCGCTGCGTCCACGCGGCCCGCGCGGATCTCATCGACCATCTGGTGATCGCGCACCGCCAGCAGGATCTTCGAGAAGCCCTCCAGCAGGTTGTCCTGGCAGCTACCCAATGCCGTCTGTGCGATCAGAAAGACCTGTTCTCGCAAATCGCTGTTGCGCGAGATCGCGTCGACGACGAAGGCGACCTGACCGGCCCGTTGCTCCACGGCGGTGGATGAGCCCTCCGGCCCGGGCTCGTGCAGGCGCGCCAGCAACCGCGCGAAAGCAGGGGCCAGGGGGTCTTCGTCGAACGTGTCCGAGACGGCAGCCGGCGCGCGCTGGTCGCGGGACATCCACCGGGCCATTTCGTGGCTCAGGGGCGCGGTCTGGCGCGCGAGTTCCATGGAGAGTTCTTCTTCGACGTCCGTTTCTTCCTCGTCGTCGGATTCCACGTCGTTGCGTTCGAAGGTGACCAGTTGGTCCATCAACTGCTGGATGGCCGACGCAGTGGCGGGGTGTACCGGCATTTCGCGGGCCCATCGCTCCTCCAGGCCATCGCGCAGTTCCGGCTGCGCGCCCAATGCGACCAGCAGGTCTGCGGCCACCCGGAGCACCCGCGGCCTCTGCTCCGGATGGGCGTTCAGGATGTCCAGTAGCCGGAAGACCTGCTCTGGATGCGGGGCGCCGTGGAGTCCGAATGCTGCCGGGTCGACATAGGGCAGCGTGAGCAGGTCCGGCGCAGGCGGTACGGGAGTCGACGGCCCGGAAGTCGGTCGTTGCGGTCGCGGCGAGGTGGGCAGGGCGGCGTTGAGGTCCGGCAGCTGCGGCGGCTGCGGCAGGGCGGCGTTGAGGTCCGGCAGCTGCGGCGGTTGCGGCGGGGCTGCGTTGAGGTCCGGCAGCTGCGGCGGTTGCGGCGGGGCTGCGTTGAGGTCCGGCAAGGGAGGCCGATTGCGGGGAGCCAAGGTGAACGGCACTCCGGAAGCGCGATTCGCGCGAGTGGGGGGGCCGCTCGCCACGGCGGACTGGCCCGGCCCCGGCGGTGTGTTTGCGCGGATCTCTCCTCGGGGGCGCACATTCCGCGCCGGTCCTGCATCGGCGCCGGGGTGTTGCTCGCGTGGCCGTGTGCGGCCGGAATGTCTTATCGGGTCCAAGGATCGCCTTTCCGGGGCACTTCAGGATGCCTGCGTTGCCCCCAATGCTGAGATGCAATGGCAGATCGGTCCCGCGGCCACGCGCAGAAATCACCTGCCATGCGAAAACAGCGCCACGGCGCGTTGGCGCCCGCGGCGCGCTGGCGGTCCTTCGGTGGGCGTTGGGCAGATGTGGGCGACCCGCCGGACCACCGGTTTCGCCGGTATGGCTCAGCCAGGAGGCGCCGGCTCGGGCTTCGCTGCGCCACTCGACGATCCGGGATCCTGGGGAGGGCGCGGCAGAGGGGGCGGCGGAAGAGCGCCTCCCGCCTGCTCCGCGAGGCTGGCCAGCGCCTGCTGCACCGATGCCTGCCAGTCCTCGTAGACCTTGCGGCCGGCCTGCGCATAGGCGAATGCGGCCGGGCTTTCGAGGTCGTCCGGGGGATCCATGTCGTGGAAGGGATCTGCGTCCCGGGCTGCCACCAGCGGCTGGAAGATCGCGGGATGCAGCGCCTGCATGCAGGTTCGCCAGGTGTCGTGTTCGAGCAAGAAATTCTGGAAGGACTGCGGGTCTGCCGCCTGCTGCAGCACCTGGGTGCGCAAAGCCTCGATGTGCTGCGGCTGCAGCACGCTCATGTCGTTGCTTGTCAGGTTTTCTATGGTGTCCTGTGGAAGACCGAGGGGCCGCTTCAGTTGCGCCTTGGCATCGGCCAGCGTTTCCAGGGGGTCGCTCTGCAGTCGGTCCCGGTCCCAGGGAGGCAGGTCGGCGCCTTGCTGTTGCAACTGGCCGATGAGCTGGCCCGTGGCGGTTTCCAGCAAGGCCAATCTGAATTGTTGGCCCGCCCAGAGGTGGAGCTTGCCCTCGTCCATCCTGCCGCTGCGCACGGCCGCCAGCATCTGGCGGTTGCGCACGGCCAGCATGACCTTGGAGAAACCCTCCAGCAGGTTGTCCCGGCAATCGCCCAGTGCGGTCTGCGAGATCAGGAAGACCTCGCCGCGCAGTGCGGTATCCCGCGCCATCGCCATGATGGCGGCCTTCACCTGGGCTTCCACCCGGTTTCGTGCCGCCGGCGTGGCTTCCGGCAGGACTTCCTGTTGCAGGCGTTCCAGCATCCGGGCAAAAGCCGGTGCACCTTCTTCATCGTCGAAGACATGGGGGTCTGCGGTGGCGGCCCGGGCGGCATCGCCGAGCCAGGACCGGATCTGGTGGCCCAGCGGTGCGCCCAGCCGTTCCAGGTCTTCCTCGAGGCTGCCGGGATCGTCGTCGAGGCCCGGAGCCTCATCGTCCGAGGAAGCCCCGTCGTTCTCGATCACACCGGCGGGATTCAGGATGTGCTCGATCACACGGGCACCGGCGGGGCCGACAAGCTGAAGGGTAAGCCACAGGGGCCGCAATACCGCTTCGACTTCGGGCCCTGTCCCCTGGTGCAAGGACAGGGCTGTCGTCGCCCTCTGGATGCGGGACTCGAGATCCGGGCGCTGCGCGGCCAGCAACACCAGTGCCAGGAAATGCGCGCGGCTCGGGGGGCCTTGCAGGCCCAGTGCCGCGAGCTCTTGCTCCAGCCGTCCGGGCGCTTCGAGAGCCCAGGCGCTCAGGCCCGGGGCTTCACGAACCGGGCTGCCGGTGCGGGGGCCGGCACTGCTGCTGGCAGCGGTATCTGCCGCCGAGGGAGCGGCAGGGTGTGCGGAGTGGGGCGAGCGGCGCAGTGGCACGGCGGCACGTGGTGGTCGCGTGGGGCTGTTGGCATCGGTCGAGGCAGCGCTTTCTCCGGCGGCGCTTCTGGGCGGGGGAAATCCGGCGGGGCCGGTCCCCGGGTGCGCCGTACGGGGGCGCACCCGCCGCGACGGTGAAGCGTCGCTATCGCTATCGGCGCCGGAGCCGGGGCTGCGTGCGCGCACGCTGGCGCGGCTGGAGGGTCTGAGGGGGTCCATGGGGCATGCTTTCGGGCCGCGCGGTCGCAGGCAATGGCCGCCATGCTCGCACGGCTGCGGCAGCGCACGTTCGGTGCGCGCGCAGCGTTTGCCCGCTCCGCGAAGTGCAGGCAAGGCTGTGGCGGCCCGGGCTAACGGTCGTTCGAGAGTGCGTTGCCGCCGAGCACCGGCGCATCGGGCAGCCCGTCCGCCGCGCGCGCGCCCGGCCCTGCCGGGAAATGCCCGGCCAGCAGCGCCGACACCTCTGACAGCGCCTGGGTGAGCCCGTCCTCGTAGCGGCCGTCGCGGAAGGCGCCGCCCATGCTCTCGACCATCGCGCGCCAGGTGTCGGGCGGCACGGTGCGCGCGAGGGCCCGGTCGGCCACGATCTCGATGGCGTGTTCGGCCAGCAGCAGGTAGATGAGCACGCCGTTGTTGTGCTCGGTGTCCCACACGCGCAGCTTGCCGAAGAGCGTCACGGCGCGTTCGCGGGCGGTGGCGCCGCGCCAGAGGTAGCTGGTGGGCAGGCCGCCCTCGGCACAGATGCGGATCTGGCCCGTGTGCCGCGCCTCGCTGGCGGCCACGCGGCGCGCGAGGCGCTCGAGCAGGTCGGGCGGCAACGCGCGGTGCAGGCCGCCTTCGGCCCAGCGGTGGCGCACGAGGCGCGCGATCCGGGCCGGCAGCCCGGGAGGCCGGGGCGGGGCGGGGGAGCGGGGGCTGGAGGGCATGGGGGTGTTCGAAGAAGGAGAGGGTTTCAGGAGGGGGCGGTCAGAGGGGCTACCAGTCGCCCGAGGCGCCGCCGCCCCCGAAGTCGCCGCCGCCGCCCGAGCTGAAGCCGCCGCCGTCGCTGCCGCCGCCATGGCTTCCCCCGCTGCTCCAGCCGCCCATGCCGATGCCGGTGCCCAGGCCCGTGGAGAAGCCGTCCCGCAGCCCGCCGCGGCGGCCCGTGGACACGCCGCGCCCGCCGAAGAGCCAGGTGTAGAGGAGCGCCAGGGCGCCCGCGCCCGCCGCGAGCAGCAGGCTGGTGGTGAACAGGAAGGCGAACAGCCCGACGGCGCCCCCCATGAGCAGCCCGCCCGCGCGGTTGCCGAAGATGCCGCGCGCCACGGGGCCGCCGACCATCACGCCGAAGAACAGGAAGATCGCGAAGTCGCTCCAGTCCACGCCGCGCTCGCCGCGGGCGCCCTGGGGCTTGCCGGCATCCGGCACCGGCAGGTTCTCGCCCGCGATGCGCGCGCTGAGCTGGCCGATGGCGGCATCGAGCCCGCCCGCGAAGTCGCCTTCGCGGAAACGCGGCTTCATGGCCTCGTCGATGATGCGCGCGGCGGCGATGTCGGGGATGGCGCCCTCCAGCGCCTTGGCCACCTCGATGCGCATGCGGCGGTCGTCCTTCGCGACCACCACGAGCACGCCGTCGCCCACGTCGCGGCGGCCGATCTTCCAGGCATTGCCCACGCGGTTGGCGAAGGCCGCGATGTCCTCCGGCGCCGTGGTGCGCACCATCAGCACGGCGATCTGCGTGCCCTGGCGCTGCTCGATGCCCGCGAGCCGGGTTTCCAGCCGCTCGCGCTCGGCGGCGCCGAGCGTGCCGGTCTCATCGACCAGGTGGGCCGTGAGCGGCGGCACCGCGCGCTGCGCGCGGGCGGGCGCGGCGCACAACCCGATTGCTATGCAAAAGATAGCAATGAATGACCGGAATACGCCGGCATGGAGCATGGATGGCCTGTGGTCTGTGCGCCGTGGCGGCTGTCGCTCAGCGCGATGCGGCAGGGGCTGCAGGGGCTGCGGGGCGCGAGAAATCCACCGCGGGCGGCGTGCTGATCTGTGCCTCGTTCTGCACGGTGAAGCTCGGCTTGGGGTCGTAGCTGAACACCTTGGCCGTGAGGTTGGTGGGGAAGCTGCGCGCGAGCACGTTGTATTCCTGCACGGTCTGGATGTAGCGGTTGCGCGCCACGGTGATGCGGTTCTCGGTGCCCTCCAGCGTCACGCGCAGGTCGCGGAAACCCTGGTTGGCCTGCAGCTGCGGATAGCGCTCGGCCACCACCATGAGCCGCGAGAGCGCCGAGGACAGCTCGCCCTGCGCCTGCTGGAACTTGTTGAATGCCTCGGGGTTGTTGAGCGTTTCGGGCGTCACCTGGATCGAGGTGGCCTTGGCGCGCGCCTCCACCACCTTGGTGAGCGTGTCCTGCTCGAACGCGGCCTCGCCCTTGACGGTGGCCACGATGTTGGGGACGAGGTCGGCGCGGCGCTGGTACTGGTTGAGCACTTCGCTCCAGGCGGCCTTGCTCTGCTCGTCCAGGCGCTGGAAGTCGTTGTAGCCGCAGCCCGAGAGGGCCAGCACGGCGGCGAGGGTGGCGATGAGGCGTTTCATGGTGTGTGCGGTCGCCGGGCGGGGGAGTTGGACCCGGGGCGACGTGCCCCGTCCGCGCCAGCGCCGGGCCATTCTGCCGCAGCCGGACCGTGGCCCGCGTACGACGAAAGCGCATCCGCGGCCGGTGCGCGGCCCGGCGCGAGCGCAGAAGGCGGGTGCAGGCGCGGGCCGAATTTCCGACAATGGCGGCTTCTTCCCGCCCGGCCCGCAGGCCGGCCCCCCACGTCCGGACCTGACCGATGAGCCCACGCACCCCTTACCGCGCCGCCCTGGTGGGCGGCTCCGCCGACGAGATCGAGGCCGCCTTCTACGAGGCGCTGCAGGCCGGCGACATCGACCGCTTCATGGCCTGCTGGGCCGAAGAGGACGACATCGTCTGCGTGAACCCCGGCGGCCCCCGGCTGCTGGGCGCGGGGGCCATCCGCGCGGCGTTCGCGGCCATGTTCGCGCACGGCGGGCTGCGGGCCAGGCCCGCGCAGGTGCACCGCGTGCAGGCGCTCGCGAGCGCCGTGCACAGCGTGGTGGAGCATGTCGAGGTGCGCCTGGAGGGCGAGGTGCGCGAGGCGCTGGTGCAGTCCACCAACGTCTACCATAAGACCCCGCAGGGCTGGCGCCTGGTGGCCCACCACGCCAGCCCCGGCACCGTGCACGAGGCGGCGGCCGTGGCCGGGCCCGCGTCCCCGGTGCTGCACTGATCTTTCAGCGTTTTCGTGCCCATGCCGCCGGATCCATTCAATAGTTTGCTATGAAATATGTAGCGCCACGGTGGCTGCCCGGCGGGCACCTGCAGACCATCTGGCCGGCCCTGGCCGCGCGGCGCGGGGACGCCGGTCCGCCGGCCTACCGGCGCGAGCGCTGGACGGCGCCGGACGGGGATTTCGTGGACGTGGATTTCCTGGACGGCGGCCCCCCGGCCCCGCGCCCGCTGCTGGTGCTCTTCCACGGGCTGGAGGGCTCCTCGCGCAGCCACTATGCTGAGGCGTTCGCGGACGTGGCCCGGGCGCGCGGGTGGGACTGCGCGGTGCCGCATTTCCGGGGCTGCAGCGGCGAGATCAACCTGGCGCCGCGTGCCTACCACTCGGGCGACCACGAGGAGATCGACTGGATCCTCGCGCGCATGGCCGCGCGCCAGCGGCCCGGCGGCGCGGGCGACGGGCCCCGCGCGCCGGTCATGGTGGCGGGCGTCTCGCTCGGCGGCAACGCGCTGCTGCGCTGGGCGGCCGAGCACGGCGCGCAGGCCGCGCGCAGCGCCGACGCGGTGGCGGCCATCTGCTCGCCGCTCGACCTGGCCGCGGGCGGCCGCGCGATCGGCCGGGGCTTCAACCGGCAGGTCTACACGCGCATGTTCCTGCGCACCATGGTGCCCAAGGCGCTGGCCAAATGGCAGCAGCACCCGGGCCTCTTCGACCGCGAGAACCTGCGCGCGGCGCGCGACCTGCATGCCTTCGACGACGTCTTCACCGCGCCGCTGCACGGCTTCCGCGATGCCGACGACTACTGGCGCCGCGCCTCCGCGCAGCCGCTGCTGGCCGACATCCGCATCCCCGCGCTGGCAGTAAACGCGCGCAACGACCCCTTCGTTCCCGCGGCCAGCCTGCCGCGCGCGGAGGAGGTCGGCGCGCAGGTCACGCTCTGGCAGCCGCCGCACGGCGGGCACGTGGGTTTCGCGCACGGGCGGCTGCCCGGCCGCGTGCAGGCCATGCCCGAGGCCGTGGCCGGCTGGCTCGCGGAGCAGGCGGGCCTGGCAGGGCTGGCAGGGCTGGCAGGACTGGCAGGACTGGCAGGACTGGCAGGACTGGCACGTGGCGAAACCTCCGGGACACCCGCCTACGCCGGCGGCGCCCGGGCCGGCCTAGGATCGCCCCATGGATGACATCGTCAAGCAGGCCATCGCGCGGTGGCCCAACGTCCCCGACTGCTACGGCTGGCTGGGCCTCGACGCGCGCGGCCGCTGGTTCATGCGCGACGACGCAGTGCAGGCGCAGGGCCCCTTCCCGGAGGCGCGCGGCGCGCTGCTGCAGCACGAGAAACTCATCGATTTCATCCACCGCAACTACGAGGCCGACGCGCAGGGCCGCTGGTTCTTCCAGAACGGGCCGCAGCGCGTGTACGTGGAGCTGGAGACCACGCCGGTGGTCTGGCGCATCGATATCGAAGCGCCGCCGGCCGAGGGCCCGGGCGCCGAACGCTTCGCCATCGTGGCGCATACCGGGCGGCGCTCGGCCGTGCAGGAGTGCCTGCTCGACGAGGCCGGGCGCCTCTACCTGTACGACGGCAGCGTGGTCGGCCTCGTGCACACGCTCGACATGGAACGGGCCGCCCGCGCGGTGGAGCAGGGCCTCTGGGTGCCAGTGCCCCTGCAGTCGGCCGACCTGCCGCGCCGGTACGGGTACGTGCCGCGTCCCTCGCAGTTCCGGGTATAGCGAGGGCGCATCCCTCCGGGGGCCACATGGCCCGGGCCCCTCTTCTTTTCCGCCAGCCGGGCCGCGCCGCCGAGCGCGATGAGCCGCCCCCCGCGGCGTGGGGAGGGCATGAAAAAGCCGGTCGCGGGGACCGGCTTCTGCTGCGCGCGAGGGCCGTGGCCCCCGAAGGGCCCGGCCCGCGTGCCGTCACTTGACGGCGTTGGCCATGTATTCGACGGCGGCGCGGATCTCGGCGTCCGAGGCCTGCGTGCCGCCGCGCGGGGGCATGGCGCCCTTGCCCGCGATGGCGATGCGGGTCATGCCGTCGATGCCGTCCTTCAGGCGTTCGGCCCAGGAGGCCTTGTCGCCGAACTTCGGGGCACCCGCCACGCCGGCTGCGTGGCACACTTGGCAGGCCTGCTTGTAGAGGGCTTCGCCCGCACCGGCTGCCACGGCTGCGGCGGGGGCCGTCGCGGTGGCGGCCGCAGGGGCTGCGGCGGGCGCGGGAGCCGCCTGGGCCGCGGCGGTCACGGCCGGGGCTGCAGGGGCGGGGGCGCCGGAGGCCGCGCCCGCCTGCGCTTCGGCCGGGGCGGATGCGCCGCCGGCCGCGGGGGCGGCGGGCTCAGGGAACTTGGCGCCGGCCGCATTGGCCATGTAGGCCACGCCGCGCGCGATCTCGGTGTCGTTGAAGTCGCCGCCGCCCTGCGGGGCCATGGCGCCCTTGCCGGCCAGCGCGGAGTGCACCAGCGCCTCGAAGCCGGTCTGGATGCGCGGGCCCCAGGCGGCCGCGTCGCCCAGCTTGGGCGCGCCCGCGGCACCGGTGGCGTGGCAGGCGGCGCACTGGCCCTTGAAGACCTCCTCGCCGGGGCGCAGTGGCCGGTTGGCGTCGCGCACCTCGACCATGCCCACTTTCTGGATGCGCTCGGCCAGCGCCCGTTCGGGGTTG